>JAUJNJ010000184.1 GCA_030448225.1 Phycisphaerae bacterium | reverse complement strand
AGCTCCGACGGGTAGCGGTCGGCAGCGTGAGCGAGCCCGACGATCTGCACGTAGTGGTCGGTCAGCTCGCGCACTCGCGCCGCGTCGAGCCGCCGCATCCGCGGCCCGAACGCGACGTTCTCGCGCACCCGCAGCCACGGAAACAGGGACTCGCTGCTCTGAAAGACGACGCCGCGCGTCACGTCCGGCCCGCGCACCGGGTCGCCGCCGACCAACACCTCGCCCGCGGACGGCCCGACGAATCCAGCGACGGCGTTGAGCAGCGTCGACTTGCCGCAGCCACTGGGCCCCACGAGGCAGACGAACTCACCGGGGGTGACATCGAGGTTCACGCGCTCCACCGCGGAGAACGCACCGAACCGGATCGAGACGTCGCGGAGCGCGATCGGGTCCCCGCGGCCCGGTGCGTCGCCGCGGGAGCGACGCGGCGACGATGAGTTGAGCGACACCGCGGCGGGTCCCATCGGGCCGATCGTACTCCGCCGTCAGGCGCCAGCGGCGAAGCCGTCGACGAGCAGGTCATCGACCGACGGCTTGGTCTTGACGACGTCGCGTTCGACGAGGTAGTCGATGATCTCACCGAAGTCGCTTCTGTCGTCGGCGCTGAACCCCCGGACCGCGAAGTCGAGCTCCGCCACCGCGCTCTCCGTGAGCGGCTCCGGGAGCTTGGCCGCCTGACTCGCCGCCATCGCCCCCGCCGCCGGGTCCTCTTCGGTCCGCTTGGCGGCCGCCGCCAGCGTGCGCATCAGCGCCTCGGCCTCCTCTCGGTTACCCTTGAGCCATTCGTCCGTGGTGGAGATGGTCAGTACCGTGCCCAGGCCGTAGGCGCGGGTCGGCATGAGGATCTTTCCGCCCATCTCCTCGCCCCGGGTGGTCCACGGTGGCCAGATCACGTAGCCGTCGATGTCGCCCTTGTCCAGGAGCGCCGGCAGCTCCGGCGGGCCAGACGGCACGAACTCCACGGTCGAGCGGTCGACGTTCGCGTCCTCGAGCAGCTTCGCCGCGGCGTACTCGCTGAACGTGCCGGGCACGATGCCGATCTTCTTCATCTGGCTCGCCTCGGAGACGTCGTCGGCCGCCACCACTTTCACATAGTCACCGCGGTCCTCCGCGAAGATCCCGAGTGAGGCCAGCTCGGCACGTGGCGCGCGCGAGAGGAGGTTGTAGTCGGGGACGCCGGCGACGTCTACAGCGCCGGCCAGTAGGGCGTCGGCCGCCTCGCCGGCGTTCGCGAACTGCCGGACCTCGACGTCGAGGCCGTTCTTCTTGAACAAGCCCTCGACCTCCGCGACGAACACCGGCGTGAAGACCGGGTCCACGCCCACGCCCATTGTGAACGGCTTTGTCGTCGCGGCCTGCTCGCCATCAGCAGCGCCACTGCCGCCGTCTTCGTTGCCGCACCCGGCCGCTAGCAGCGCGACCGTGACACACACCGTCAGCACTCGTCGGAAACGCACTCGAGCTCCTCCTAGCTCCCCTACCCACTCGACGAACGGGTCGGCTCAGGAGGGGACCACGCGGTGTCGCCGCACTAGTCCCTCCACGTGGGGGGTAACAGTAATCGTATCTTTGATCAACGTCAACGCGAACGCGGCAGCGACTTGGTCTTCTGTGGCGACGGCACCCCGGGGAGCGCGCCCTCGTGCTGCCTCGCGGCTCAGTCGTCCTGCGGTCGCGCAGCCCCTGCGCGTCAGCGACGGAGACCGGCGCCGAGAAACGGCTTGGCGTGTCGCCACTGGCGGTTGAACAGGAGCTGAAACGGCGCGGCGAGCTCGCGATGTGCGATGCCGACGCTCGTCGCGACGAAGTCGCCGTCGCTGTCCGCGACGAGAGCCACCGTGGCCTCCGCGCCGTCGTCACGAACGATCACCTTCAGCGGCAGCTCGTTCGAGCAGCGCACCTCCGCGCCCGCCTCGACGATCGCTGCGTAGCGCGCGGGATCGGAGACGAGGTCGCACGCGTAGATGATCCGCAGGCTGACGCCCCGCCCCCGAGCCGCCAGCTCGTTGCTGTTCCATGCGGACCGGTCCTGGATGACAGGGGCGGTCACGATGATGTCGAGGCGGTGCCGTGCGCGAGCGGTGATACCCGCGAACGTCTCCAACGCGCGCTCGACGCCGATGCTGGCGTTCATGTACCGGCCATCGGCGCCCGGCGTCGGCCGGTTGGGGACCGGCAGGTTCCTGACCAGGTCCTCGACCAGACGATCGTCGCGCTGCGTCGCCGTCCGGCGGTGCTCGTCGCGCCTGCGCGCCCACTCTGAGAGGGCGACGTCCGGGTCGACGGGGTGGAAGCGCGACACCCGGTCGCCACGCGTGAAGCAGAACCCGCGCTGCTCGAGCGACTTGAGAGCGTCGTACACCTTCGGTCGCGAGATGCCGGCGGCGTCGGCGAGTTCCGTCGCGGTGGCGGGCGAGTGCCCAAGCAAAGCGAGGTATGTACGGGCTTCTCGGGTGCTCAGGCCGAGGTCGACGAGCGCGCGGACGGGCCGCGGATCCGCCGAAGCGTCCCCTTCGGCCGGTTCGCCGGTGCTTGCGCGGTCGTCGGGCGTACGCAGTCTCATAGGCGACGGCGGCAGGCTATCGGCTCGTGCACGTCACTTCTCAGACGGCGGCGGCGGGCGCTTTGACATTTGATCGAACCATGGGAGCATGCGTTACCCCCGACATGGGGGGACGTTCCCTCGTTGGAGAGGAGCTGGAACGCTGTCTCAGTCTGAATTCGACGTCGTCATCGTCGGCGCTGGCGTTTCCGGTGGGCTGCCTGCCGCCGCCTACCTGCAGCGCGCCGGCGCATCCGTGGCGCTTGTCGAGCGCAACGAGCGCTGCGCCACCTTCTTCCGCTCGTACGAGCGCTCCCCCGGGGTGCGGTTCGACGTCGCCCCGGTCAACTTCTCGTGCGTCTCACCTGTGCTGGGCGACCATGACCTGGCGGCGCACGGCTATCGCATCGACTTTCCGGACATCGCTTACTCCACCCTGGACGGCGCCGGGCGCGCCGTCACCGTCTACGGTGATCTCGACCGGACGACGGATGAACTGGCGCGGTTCTCGGCGTCGGACGCTGAAGTTTTCCGGCGTCTGGTGGAAGGCTTGCGGCGGCGGGCACGCGAGATCCTCGCCGCGGCGTTCTTCACGCCGTCGCCCGACTGGACGACGGCCGTCGAGCTCACCGCGGCGGCCGTCGGGACGACGGCGTCCGATCTCGAGCGGCTCACCGGTCCTGCGCTCGTCGAGGAGCTCTTCGAGTCGGATGCCGTGCGCGTCTCGCTGACCGCCATGCCGGCGGTGAACCTCTTCGGCGAGCTCTTGGCGCCCGGCCAGGGTGCGCTGTCGTGGCTCTGGGCGTTCCTGCTGCGCGCCTGCCGTGCGCCCGAGGGGTCGTCCGCGTTGCCGTTGGCGCTGGAGCGCGCGTTTCTGGGTTACGGGGGAACGCTGCTGTGCAACGCCACCGCCGAGCGCCTCGTGATGGACGACGACGGGGCGTGTCGCGCCGTCGAGGTTGAGGTCGGCGGTCGGCGCGAGCTGCTGTTGGCGCGTCACGCCGTCATCAGCAACGTCGGGGCCGCGCTGACCTCCGAGTTGGTCGGCAGCGACCTGCGATCCGGTTGGCGATCGGCCGGCCGGACGGTGTTCACGGCCGACGTCGTCGTCAATCGCCCGCTCGCTTGGAGTTCAAAGGCCTTTCGTCGCTCGCCACGCGTCTATCTCCTCTGGGAGAGCTGGCAGGAGTGTGTCCGGTGGTTGGAAGCGGCTCGCGCCGAGCAGGAGGACGTCTTCCTGGGTCATCTTGAGCTGACGCAATTCGACGTCCTGTACGGGACCGGCAGCGACGGCGCGCCGCTTCGGGTGCGGGTGGGACGCTAGTCGGGGGGCAGCGTCCTCGGCTAGC
>JAUJNJ010000023.1 GCA_030448225.1 Phycisphaerae bacterium | reverse complement strand
CCCGTTGCCGATTCGATCGAAAGCAGCTTCATGTCGCCCGTAACCGCACTTCAGTCTGTCACGGCATTCTCGCCGGCTGAACAGGTAATGCGGGACCGGGCTCGCTACGAAAGCGAGCCCGCGCCGGCGCGGGTGCCGCGGCCCGGGCCTCTGACCGCGCCGCGAGACTCGCGATCATCGCCAGCAGCAGATACCAGAGTGCCAGGATCTGCCCGAAGTAACTGACGGAGAGGTAACTGACGCAATGGATGAAGAGCGAGGCCCCCAACCCCCACGCCGCAGCCGCTTCCTTGGAATTTCCGCCCGCGCGCCGGACGACGCGGCCGACATCGCGGAACCCGAACGCGATGGTGCCCACGAACAGTCCTAACTGCAGCAGCCCCCCTTGAAGACCTTGAACGATGTAATAGTTAGTCACGTCGGACAGTTGTGGTCCCCAATGCTCCGTTCCCACCTTCGTCCCGACCAGCCACCACTCATGCGTGTGATCGACCGCGGCACTGATTAGGCGATACCGATGATATCCGGTCGAGCCGCCAACGATGTCGATTCGCGTAATCAGATGCCAGACCGGCGCTTCCATCACCACGTGGATGATGAGCAGCAACAGGAAAGCGCCCCATCGTATCGCCCGCATCCACGCGCGCACGACAAAGAGCGATCCGGCAAGAATCCCGGCAGCGACCGCGAGCACCGGAGTGGACGATGCGCAAGCGGCAACGATGACAAGCGCCGCCGCTCCGCCGACCACGGCGTGACGCTTGCCGGGCCACTTCGCAAACCACCCGATCGCCAGCAGTGGCAGGACGGACGCCCAGAAGCACCCGGCGAGGATCGGGTGAGCGAACGCACCTTGACATCTCAGGCGTCCGTCTCGAACGACCGTCTTCTCGGGCACGCCGCCGAAGATTGCAAATATGTTCCGGCCCGTGGCGAACTCCAACGCGAACGCGAACGCGACAGGTACCGCTAAAAACGCCAGCCCTCGAACCACGTGCTTGACATCCTCCCAGTCTCGCACGAGCAGTCGGAACAGGAAGTACATCCCGATGACGTCAAACGCCGCCCCGAGTCTATTGATGAGCCCGGCGGTCTGACCCGAGAGGGCGAAGACAGTGATAACCCGCCACATCGGGAGCAGAACCATCAGAATGTCCAAGCCGCGCCACTCGAAACCGACAATCTCCCTCCGCATCGCAAGTCGAGCCCATCCGAACAGCGTCATCAGCCGGAGGAGATTGAAGTCCAGCGTCGCGATCACCAGGCGCTGTGCGGGCGAGACGAAGCACGCGACGACGAGCAGGGGCCAGATCGCGTACTTGCGGGGTGCGGCGAGTGTCAGAACCCCACACACCAATACGAGGATCAATCCCAGCGGGTGCAGGGTGGTTTGGTTGTGCCAGTCGTGCTCAAATCGATTCATGGTCGTGGCACAACAGCGCGTATGCGTCGCTCATGGGCCGGCTCCGCCGGGTTCTCACGGTTTCTTGACGCCGGCAACGACCACTTGGGCAGCGATGTACTCCTTCGCCAACGACGGCATCCATCGCCAGAGCAACTGACCCTTGCGACCGGCCCGCTTGTAAGACGTGAACGTCGGCACCACGCCCACTTCTCGGAACCATTCGTACACCATCGCCCGCGTCGTGATGCGCAGGTGCGTGCGGTCGAAGATCCCGGCATCCTCGTAGCGAACGTGCCCGCGAACGAACAGCTGCCAGAAGACCCGGTAGTTCCGAAAGTTGGGGATGCTGATGATGACGGTGCCGCCCGGCAGCAACTGCTGCACGTGGCTGCGGAGAATATCTCGCGGCTCGGCGATGTGCTCCAGAACGTCGGCGTAAATGAGGCAGTCGAACGTGCGCCTGCTCAGGGGCAAAGCGGCCGAGGTGGCGTCCCCTTCCAGCACTTCAATACCCCGCTCGCGCGCCGCGGCGGCGGCGGCGGGATTCAGTTCGATGGCCGTGACGCGCACGCCCCTGCGCACGAGCTCCGCTTCGGTGACGCCGCTCCCGCAACCGACGGATAACACGTTTCGCGCGTTCGAGGGGACCTGGTTCAGCACGTCGCGGCGGAGGTAACTAAAGTACGTGCTCAACCCGTCCGAACCGGCGCCCGCGACGGGGGCGCCCGCCGCCGTTTGCGCAGAGGAATCCTGAACGCCTGAAGCGGCTGCAGCCTGGACGGTTCTTACGGTCATCGTGTATTGCCCGAACGTAATGTGGGATCGGCGGCTAGTCTTGCGGCGTGCGCGCCCCGCGCGACAGTGTGCGGTGCAGCTTTGCCCGGAGCCGCCGGGCCTTGCTGCGCCAGCCGATGTGCTGGCTCAGGTCCAAGCTAGCCGATTGAACGGCAATTGCGTCTCGCCGCAACGCCGCCTGCCAGTCCGCTAAGGAGCGAACCCCGAATGTAACGGCGGAAAGCGGCAGGTACTTCTGGAGGTCATCGTCGGTCTTCAGGAGGCTGTGGGGCGACCTCGGGTCGTCCATGTGCTCCTGATACAGGAACGGATAATACCAGCCGTTCGTCCAGCCGGCTGCCGCGACGCGGATGCAGTACCGGGTGAACGATTCGCCGTCTCGCAGCAGGCCGCACCGGGCCAGGCACCTCCGCTTGAATGTGTACCCGCTGCCCTCGACCCACAAGTTCTTCAGCACTTGGTGCCCGCCGGCGAACGCTTCGATCTTCCGCATGGCTAGATCGGGCACGAAGTCTTCGTCGTGAAAGCGCCAGGAGCCGAGGACGCCGATCTGTTGCACGTCCGCGTGCGCTTGACGATGCTTGTCGGCCCAATTCCACGGCATTAGGCAATCGTCATCCACCTTGCAAAGGAAGTCGCCGTCGGCTCCGCCCCAGAGCCAGTTCGTCGGCTCTCGCAGTCTTTTGTTCTCGGGGCTGTGGTGAAAGCGGTGGACCCGCGGGTGATCGCTGAGTTCGCGCGCCACCGCAAGGGTCTGCTCGTCATTGCCGTTGTGCCAGACCCACACCCGCATCCGAACGTCACACGTCTCTAACAGCCGCGTCAGCGCCAGCCGGGTGTACTCCGGCCGGTTATACGTGATCATCAGGATGTCGATCGTTCCATTAGCCATATTGAACGCGGTGCGGATGAACGATTCGACGACCCGACCGTCGACCCCCCGGAGGGCGGCCCGTTTGCCGTAACCTTGCCGGTGCCTGAGGCACCTGGTCGTGACATACTGATATAGCCGGCAGAGCGGCGGCGGTCGCCCGCCGCGGAGGCGGAACGCATCGGCGGCGACGGCACGACAGAGGCAAGGTAGATAATGCGCCAAGCTGAGCGGGTCCGGCCGGGCGGGAGGAGCGCTGACCTCATCCGATCGCCCGTGGGTCCGTGGAGCCCGTGCGCGGGGCGTGCGCCGCTCAGGGGACCGGCTGTCCGTTGTCGTCCCAGACGTTGTCGGCCCAGACGTTGGTCGCGCTGGCGAACACGCGTGGGCCATGGCAGTAGTCGCGGCCGAGGCGGTTGCCGGCGACGCGGACGTCGGTGCAGGGTACGCCGCCGGCCGTCGTGACGTAGACCGTGTAGTTGCCGCCGTTCATCCAGTTGCCCTCGACGGTCACGCCGTCGATCGGCCCGAAGTCGGGCGAGGAGCCTGCCGCGTTGGACGGTAGCCGGCTGGCCGATCGGCATGTCGATGTGGTTGCCGCGGATCACGATGTTCGCGGCCGCGACACCTGCACGCCGTCGGCGTGCGCGCCGTCGGACGTGCCGAGGTGGTGGATCCAGCACGCCTCGATCAGCACGTTCCCCTCGGCCTTGAACCCGTCGCCGCCCGCGTCGTGCACGTCCAGCCGCCGGGCCGTGTAGTTCTGGAAGCTGTAGCACGGCCGTGCCGAAACGCGTGACCTCCCCGTCCTCCAGGACCGTGCCGGCCACGCCGCCGTCGATCGCGACCGCGTACGGCGCGCCGGCGTCGAATGAAGTTGCGGACCGTCACGTTCGCGTGCCGCACGCGGATCACGCCCGACACGTCGACGTTCTCGATCACCTGCCCGGCGTGCGTCGTCGTGATCGACCCGCTCGCCGCCAGCGCGGCGGGCCGCCGCGGTCGCCGGCGAGCGGGCTGGTGTTGTGCGGCCCCGGCCGGTCCCCCACAGCGCCGGGGCGCCGCCGGCATCGTCGCGGCCGCCGGCGGCGCGTACGCCGACGCCGCCGGCCGCGCCGACCGCGCGACGCGGAACAGGTAGTCGGTCGACGCCGTCAGCCCCGCCGCCCCGAAGCTCGTCACGCCCGCCCCGACCGCGCCGGCCGGCGACCAGGTCGCCCGCCGTCGGCGGCGCGCTGGAGCTCGAACCCCGACTCGTCGGCGGGCGTCCGCCCACGACAGGTCCACCCGGCTGCTCGACGCGGCCCGCGGCCAGCCCGACGGCGCGCCGGCGGGGCCGACGGCGGCGGCGCGGCCACGCCCCACGCGGCGAACGCGTCGAACGAGGCCAGGTCCTTGTTCGTCCCGACGCCCACCCGGCCATCACCCAGCGCCGTGTCCGTCACGCGGGCGACCAAAGCGTCGTTGCGGTAGGCGAGGATCTCGTGTCCAGTTCGATCGACTCGCAACCGGTAGGTGGTACCGGTCACGAGCGGCTCGGCAACATCCGCCAATTCCGTACTGACGCCGCCGACGACCTTGAAGATCCCGCTGGTTCCCCAGTCGTTGCTCTCGTTGAGCTGAAGTAGTAGTAATCGTCCCGATCTTCGTAACCAAATATGAGCCCGACATCGTTCCAAGCACTGGCATCTCCGGCGGCCGTCGCGTTCACGCGGACCGAGAAGTCGCCGGTCAACTCCACGGCATGGATGGCCCGGTTGTTCAGGTGCGTCGCGGCGGTCGTGACCGGCGTCACGACCTGATAGGTCCCGCCCGCGACCTCCAGCCACCGTCTGCGGTCATGAACCCGCCGGCGCCGGTCTCGAAGTCCTCGCGAATCAGTTCCGTGGGTTCCTCGGGTCTCGGAGGCGGCTGTACAGTTGCCCCACCGGCACGACCTCGCGCCTGGCTGGCGGCAGCCCACTCGAGCCGGGCGGTCGCGCCGCCGCCGTACTCGTAGAACTCCATCCGCAGGTCGTGCTTGCCTTCGGCCTCGAGCACGACCGGCCGCGACGCGTCGACCGTGGTCCCGTGGAGCGTCCAGTGGTCGATCACGAGCGCGCCGTCGACCCACAGCCGCACGCCGTCGTCGCTCGTCGTGTAGAACGTGTGCGCCTCGCCGCCGTGCCGCGCCTGCACTCTGCCCGCCCGGTCCACCGCACGGCAAACGTGTCGGCCCCGACCGCCGCCGGGCGCCCATGCCCCACCCGAAGTCGACCGCCGCGTCCACCGCTCGACCGCCGCCGGGCCGGCGAACTCGGCGTTGTCGTAGTACGCGGCGGCCAGACCGTCGCCGTCGGTGGGGACCGGCGGGACGCTGTAGGCGCCCTGCGGCACGACCTCGGCGCGCCCTGGCTGGCGCTGGCCCACTCGAGCCGGGCGGTTCGCGCCCCGCCGTACTCGTAGAACTCCATCCGCAGGTCGTGCTTGCGCTGGCCTCGAGCACGACCGGCCGCGACGCGTCGACCGTGGTCCCGTGGAGCGTCCAGTGGTCGATCACGAGCGCGCCCGTCGACCCACAGCCGCACGCCGTCGTCGCTCGTCGTGTAGAACGTGCGCCTCGCCGCCGTGCCGCGCTGCACCTGCCCGGTCCACCGCACGGCAAACGTGTCGGCCCCGACCGCCGCGTCGGGCGCGCCCATGCCCCACCCGAAGTCGACCGCCGCGTCCACCCGCTCGACCGCCGCCGGGCCGGCGAACTCGGCGTTGTCGTAGTACGCGGCGTGCAGGCCGTCGCCGACGTCAGACGCGAGGAGAACGCGGGGATTCCACCGCCTCGCACTTCGTTCGGTAAGCCGATTGCAAAGCGAATTTCCTGCCGACGCTCTTGTATGAATTCTTCACCGACATGGGGACCTCCAACGTGGACTTGGCTCGTCGTCCGAGCGACGCGCGCTCGCCAAGAAGTACCACAACCGAATCAGATGCCCCCATTTGCTCCCCATGCGACGGCCATTGCACATGCGAATGCCTGCAGTGCTGGCGGAACCCGCCGTGCGTGCCGCCGCAAGGTAACGCAATCCCAGTGCCTCCGCGTTGCGCGAGGCGAGAGAAATTTCTTCGGCTGATCTTCCGCCCTCGGTGCCTCCTTGTAAAAGTGCGAATCAGAGCCGCGACGATTTTAGAGTTAGGACGAATAGCGGTTTCAGTCCTTTTCGTTTGCCCTGACAGTTCGTCGTCCTCTAAAGATTCAAGTCGTCGTGACGCTGCCAGTCGCGGTCACCCGTTCGCCCGACCGCTCGCCGCCGTGTCCATTTTGGCTGACGAATGACGACGATTTCTGCCCCGCCCCGATTTCGCAAAACATCGGCAACGTGTTTGTGAGCGGCCGGACGTGCTCAACGCGCTACGGTACAGTCCTGCTGCATCCGCACTAGGGGCGGTGAGCGGGTCGAGTAGCAACTGAAAGCAGAACGTTCTCCAGTCGTCGGACCTGCTCCGCGGTATCGAAGTGTTCGGCGACGCGTGCACGCCCTTGGACGCCAAGCCAGCGCCGCAATGGGGGGTCGACGCCTAATGTTACTATGGCGTCAGCCATGGCACGTACGTCACGCTGCGGTATCAGAAAGCGGGTCTCGCCATCGACTACTTGATCCGGGATTCCGCCACAGCGGGTCGCAATCACTGGCACTTCACAAGCGGCAGCCTCCGTGATGGAGACGCCGAAGCCTTCGACCCACCCGTCCTCATGGTCGAGCGAATGCTGGAGTAACACGTCCGACGCCTGCAACTGCCGCCGCACCTCTGCCTCCGGGACCGCCCCGTGAAAGACAACGGCGTCGGGGCCGACGAGCTCCGCCGCCAGTCGCTCCAACTCCTGACGCTGCGGCCCGTCGCCGACCACGTGAAGCTCGCCGCCGCCCAACGTCCGCCGGGCCATCGCGAATGCGCGGATCGTGTAGTGGACGCCCTTCCACGGCACGAGTCGCGACACTGCGACCGCGCGCATCGCGTGCGACCGTGATTGCGTCGTCGGACGCTGTTCACGATCTGGCGGCGCGAACTCGGCGACCGGGACGCCGCACGGAATCAGATGAACCCGCTCCGGTGGCACGCCCTGCGCCACCATCCAGCGATGCTGGTGAGCTCCGACCACGATGGTTGCCGCGAATCGCGGCAGGGCGCGGAGAAGGCTGGAACGGTACCACCGGTTGCGCAAGCTCGACGAGACGTCGAGCCCGTGAAAATGCGCGACGATCGGGGTCCCTGCCCGGACGGCCACCGGCAGGATACGCAAGGCGACGTGTCCGAAGTGGCAGAGGATCACGTCGGGCCGGTCCGAACGAACCCAGTCCTGCAGGAGGCGGCGTTCGGCGGCGACCGTTCCATAGAAATTGCGAGACCGCAGATTGCGGAGCCGAAACAGCCAGCGTCCGCGGCCCTCGTACGGGGTACGGTCGAATGGAAGCACGCGCGCCGGCCATTCCGTGGGGCTGTCGATCGCCCCGCGATCAACACCCCAACTCACCATTCGCACGTCAAATCGTTTCACGCGGGTGGCTTGGCGGAGCAGCCACGGCTCACTATTGCGACCAAGGATCGGGCAAACGAACCACAATCGCGGGCGAGTGACGGCGGGCGTGCGATCGAACTCGGTTGTTGGGGCGGCCCCTTCGTCACCTCGCGCAGAAGACTGGTTTGCCATGAACGACGCCATGCTTGATCCCGCGATACTCACTTGAAGTGCGGCGCGATCTTCTCGAACGGAGACTCAGGAGCACCCGCCGCCCGCCCCCCGCCGACGCCACTTGGTGACGATCCTTGTCTTGTATCGCAGGTCGGATCGCTGGATGGCCGCCTTGTCATTACCGGCCACGCGGCTTTCATAGTCAAGGTTCGCGTCGCCGCGGCTTTTTAAGCCAAGCGTGACGCCAGGTCGTCTCGCGATCGGGAGGCGCGGCGCGCAGGGCGTCAACCCGGAGCCACCACTCGCGGGAACTGACGCTTGTATTTGAACAGCGACTTGGCCAGTGGGGGATGCATGGCGGCCAAGCCGTAGGTTACCACCTCGTGAGGCGACAGCCACGGCTTGGCGATAGCCCAGGCGCGGGTGTATTGGGCGGCGGTTCCATGCCGGAGAGCCGCACCCAGTGCCTTGCGGGCATGGCTTCTCAGGAGGCGGCTCATCACTGGCCCCCGGTAAGACTGCTCGTTCTTCACCAGCGCCCGGAGGAAAAAATACGTGCGCTCGACGTCGTTCCCGGACAGGTTGCCCGGCCGGTTCGCACGGTAGATCGTACCGACCTCGGGGTTGTACGACCAGGTGCGCCCGTTGATCACGCGCATGAACATTTCGAAGTCGTGCCGGCGAACCTGCGAAGGATCATAGCGGCCGGCGGCATTAATGACGTCCCGTCGCACGACCACGCCCTGATGATTGAAGTATGGCTTGCGGGCCAACCAGTCGAGGAACACGTCTTGGCTTAGCCCGGCCCGCGGCTCATCCAAATGCCGGGGCTGATCCTCCGGACGATCCGCCCCGTGCGGCAACGCCCGGAAATGACACATGTAGGCTGCATCACCGGACCGCGTCAGATGACGAGCCGCGCGTGACAGGTGCTCTGGAAGCCACCAGTCGTCCGCGTCGAGGAACGCGACCCAATCACCGGTCGCCGCCTCGACGCCCGCGTTTCGCGCGCCGGCCGCGTTGGCGCGGTCGGTGTGAATCAGGCGCACGCCGACGCCGCCCGATTGCACGCGCCGGACCGTGTCATCGGTGGAGCCGTCGTCCACGACGATCACTTCGTGCGGCCGAAGCGTTTGCCCGGCCACGCTCGCCAGCGCCGTGGTGATCCACTGCTCCACGTTGTAAGCGGGCATGACGACGGACACGTTGAAGCAGCCGCCCGTGCCGCCGGTCAAATTCGAGTCGCTCATAAACGTCCGCCCGCCGCGGTCACGCGCCCCGCTGCAATCGCAGCCCCTCGATGATCCCGCCTTCGAGGCTCCCCCAATAGCGGGCGTTGAAGCGACGCTGCGGATCCTGCGCAACGCGGGAGACGACGAGATGCTGGGCCCGCTTGACCGCGTGGCGCGTGACCAGCGCCGCCCGGCCCAGCCCACGACTGCCGGCCCGAGCCGCCTTCAGCCCGCGTTCGACGCCCGTCCGCCGCGCCCGCTCGATGACCCACTCGTGAGAGCAACGTTCCTGCGGCACGTAGTGCCACACCCGCGCCTCGGGCACGTACTGCCCGCGGACCCCCGCATCGAGCAGTCGCCGCTGCATGTCGACCTCGTCCCCGAGTGTGTTGAGCGTGCCCGTGCCCGGCCCCAGGGTCGGATCGAAGGCTCCCGCAGCACGGATGTCGCCGACGAACGCGCCCCAGTTGAAGCCGAGGAACAGCGGCGCTTCCACGCGTGTATCTGGTCCCATCCACTCCCAACCCCGCGCGGAGTTCGGCAGGAACCGCAAGAGCCACTGAGACGGGGGCACCTCGTAATCCACCGCCACCGGTCCGCCGAAGAAAACTCCGCACCTGGCGGCGGCCGCCGCGTCGGAATAACGACGAAGGGTGTGCCGGTCGAATCGCACGTCGTCGTCCGCGAAGAGCACCAGTGCCCGCTCATCCAGTTCGTCGAGCGCCAGGTTTAACGCCGCGTTCTTGCTCGGTTGCGACAGCAATCGGTAGGAGGCACGGACGCATTCCCTGAACGACGCGACCACGTGCTCGACCGCGCCGCGCCCGCCGTTCTCTACGACGATCGTTCCGCGGTAGCTCGGCGGCTGCTCGCAGACGGCCAGCGAATCGAGCGTGCGGCGGAGCAGGTCCGCCCGTTGCCCGCCGGTCGGGATCACGACGAAAAGTTCACTCGGCATCATGCGCCCTACTACACTGCCGACGCCACCGTCGTCGCATGCTTATTCGGCGGCCCGAACCAACGGACGACGAGGGAGCAATAACGGACACCGCACCGCTCGTTCACGAGACCGCGACGGGATCCGCCGACCTTCCCAGGCGCCTGCCGGGCTTGAACTCGTCGAGCGTCTGCGCGAGTTCTCGAAGCACCGCGCGGCCACCCGGTAATAGCAGCCAGAAGAGCACGTAGCACATCCCGTAGAGCAGGACGCACGCCGCGAACCGACCGACCATGCTCGCCGAGGCTAAGGCCGGGCTCGCCGTAAGCAGTACCGCGATCCCAGCCAACACGGACGCCGTTGCCGGCCGCCAGATCGCGGCGCGGTAGTCGCCCACGGTAATCGGCGTGCCGCGAAGGCAATATGCCAGAGCGGGATATCGCAGCGCGCATCGCGCGACGCAGAATCCCGTCGCCACACCGATCGCGCCCCACCGCAGGCCGACGAGGAAGCCCGCGGCCGTCACGGCGGACTCGAAGATCTGCCAACGGAACTGCCGGTCGGCGCGGCCGAGCGCGACGTAGGCCCAGCCGATCGATACCGCGGCCGTGTCGATGAACGCGACGACCGCCAACACGCGGTATATCGGGATCGCGTCGATCCACTGGGCGCCCATCACCATCAGGATCAGGTCGTCCGCCACGACGAACGTACACACGACTAAGGGCATGCCGAGCGCGGCGATCGCCTGCGTCGCCTTCAGATACACCCGGCGGAATCGGTCCGGCGCGTCTTGCAGGCGGCTCAGCGCGGGGAGCGCGACGGCAGAGATCGGCGCGTTGACCTGGCGGACCGGCATCAACAGGAGGTTGTAAGCCTTAGCGTACAGCCCCAGCGGGCCCGCCCCCCAATACCAACCGATCAGCACGTTGTCGAGGTTGCGGGTGAGGTAGTTCGTGACGTTGAAGCCCGTCAAGTTCCCGCCGAACCGAAGCATCGGCCAAACCTCATCGTCCCAGCGGGGCACGCCCGGCCTCCAAGGCGAAAGCGCCCACACCGCCACGGCGTTGGTCACCGCCCCGACGACGCCAATGCCGATGAGTGACCAGTACCCGGCGCCGTAACAGGCGAGAATGATGCCCGCCGCGGTGCCGGCGACGATGGTCGTCAGTTCGACCGCCGCCAATGCCCCGAAGCGCATCTGGCGCCGCAAGAGGGCCGTGTGTTGAGCCGTGAGCCCGCCGAGGACGAACGTGCTCGCGGTGACGAACACGACCGCCGTCACCCGCGGCTCGCCGTAGAACCAGGCGATCGCCGGGGCCAGCAGCGCCGTGAACAGCATCAGCGCGAGGCTCAACAACACGTTGAGCCAAAAGAGCGCGTTGACCTGCGCGTGGCTCACTTCCGCCCGCTGAACCGTGGCAGCGGAAAGGCCCAGGTCCTTGAACAAGCTAATGAAGCCGGTAAAGGCGGCGATCATCGCGACTAGCCCGAAGTCGCCCGGCGTGAGCATGCGCGCCAGCACGGCCGTCGTCCCGAAGTTCAGCAGGAACTTCGCCACCTGCGCGGCGACGGTGATCGCGCCGCCGCGCGCGGAGCGTCGCTTCAGGTCGGCCATCAGGTCGTCGGTGCGGAACGGGACGCTTGCAGGGTCAGGCGCGGAAGATCGTGGGGAAGGTTCGGGCAAAACTATGGTCCTGGAAGTAAACGCAGTCGGCGAACGGCGACGACGCGTCATTGTCGCTTCGGACCGGCACCAGAGGCGAGCAGAAGGTGACAGCAGGGCCGTAGCCCCGCGCTCGCGGCCTCGCGACTGACACCTCTCCAGCAACGTCGGCAGTTAACCCTTAGCCCCCCCGCCGAAATCAGTTGCCGCGACCCGCGAGCGCCCGGGATCGGCACGCCCTCGACGGCAGGAAAGCCACTAGAGACGGCCGTGAGACGCGCGCGGCGGCGAGCAGTTTATCCCAGGGCACCCAGACCAAATACAAGGCCAGGAAGTGGAAGAACCAAACCCCCATCAGCAACCCGAACGCCACCTGCGACAGGAACATGGCAGGGACCAAGACCCGCCGCGCCGCCGCACTGATCAAGGTAAGAGGAAACGACAGTTCGAGTACGACGATGCCGAGCGCCGCGGGATAGGTGAGGATCGGGAATCGCGCGAGGAACAGCCCCCAACGCGTGGGCGGTTCGTGGGAATAGTGATGGTTGACGAGGAGGGTCGCGAGGAAATTTGACGTGACCCAATAGATCCCCGACTGCCGTAACTTGGCCAGACCCGCGGCCATGAAGATCATGGTGGTCAGGACCCACACCATCCGGAGGGGCCAGCGGTACTCGCCGCTGTGAGCTTGTCGCCGCGCAGGAACGGCGTCACGCGACCACGCCCAGCGGTTGCCCCGCCTCAAGGCGAACGCGTCGCCGCAACGGGAGAGGGTCAGGATCCCCATGACGAGGATCAGCGCGGCGTCGCTGTGGTTCGTTTTGCCGAAGTTGTGTTGCAGCCCGATGAGGTAGACGCCGATCACCCACGACACGACCATCGACGGCCGCAGCATCACGCCCAGACAGCTCAGTACCAGCGAGACGTTCCACACGGCCGCGAGCCGTCGGAGGTTGGCTTCGGACAGCACGGGGAGGTGGAGGTACTCGAAGAGCGGGATCGGCATGAAGAATGCCGAGGGGACGCGCGCGAACCGCCCGAAGTCGACGCCGCCGAAGTACGTCAGCATCAACGCGAAAAAGAGGACGCGGCACAATCCCAGCGCCTCGGGACCCGTTGGGCTGAACCAGAACCGCTCCCATCGTCCCGCCAGGTTTGATGTTGTCACGCGCCCTCCTCGAGCGTCGCCTCGACGAGCAATTCGCGGTCGGTCGGAGAATCCACGTTGTCGGCCGCGGTGTTGACGGCCCAGTGGAGGCGGTAGACGCGGACGGCGCGGAGCGCGCGCCACTTACTTCCGTTGCGGCGGCGCTCGTCCAGGTGCCATTGCAGGTACTGTGCCGCCGCTTCGTCCACGCGTCCGTCGCGTACCAGCCGCCGAAGCGCGAACCCCATGACCAGGTCGGTCACCGGCAGCTGGTCTTCCGCAAGCTCGACCTCCGACCCGCCGTCGCCGGCGGCGACCCCGACGAGCTTCAGCGTCGACCATTTCCCGCCGGGGAAGACGCTCGAGTACATCGCGTAGTTGCAGAACGGCCACACCTCGCCCTTGAGGGCGACGCAGGCCATGTGCGACGACACCAGGACGCCGACGAGGATCCCGACGAACCGTTTGCGCGGGGCGGTCAAGCGACACCTCCACAGTCATGCTACACGGCCGGCGGCGAGGCCCGCACGTACGGGCGTGGCCTCACATCAGCTCGAGCACCTCCAGCAGCGACGACGAGGACTTGCCGGCGACGACGCCGCCGCCCGCGATGAAGATGCGGTTGCCGGCCAAGACCGGCGACATCCCGTGGCGGGCCGTAAGCATCGACGGGCCCTGCCGCCAGTTGTTGGTCGACGGGTTGTAGATGTCGACCCGGTCGTAGACGTTGTTTGCCGTCGCCCCCGTGCCGTCCTTGGTCTCGCCGCCGATGACGTAGAACTCGCCGTTGTAGAACGGGGCGGTGACGATCCCGCCGCGGGCCTGCGGCAGTTCGGCGAGCAGCGCCCCGGGACCGCTCGCGTCGAGGCTGGAGATCCACGAGTTGGTCGCCGGGTCGTAGACCTGGACGGTGTCGAACCCGTTGCCCGGCTCGTCGCCGCCGGTCCGACCGCCGAAGATGAAGAAGCGGCTTCCGTCGGTGCCGCCGGGCGCGCTGTTGCGCCCTTGCTTCATCGAGGCGAGCATCGTCCAGGCGTTGGTGGCCGGGTCGTACTTCGCGACCTGGTCGGTCGTGACGAGCGTATTGTCCGGCCCGTTCGTCACCCCGCCGGCTACGAAGATGATCCCGCCGATCACGGTCGTGGACGCGGCGAACGTAGGGAATGGCATGTCCGCTCCGAGCGACCACGCGTTCGTCGCCGGGTCGTAGATCTGCACCTTGTTCATCGCGACCTTGAACCCGGCGGGCGCGTTGACGCCGCCGAACACGTAAAACTTACCATTGGCCGCCTGCCCCAACTGGTCCTTCGCCGGGTACGGCCGGGGGGCCTTTGACGTCCAGGTGTTGGTCGCGATGTCGTAGACGAACGTGCCATTGCTGGCGTCACCGACGGCGTACACCTTGCCGTCGATCACGGCCGACGCGACCTCCCCGAGCGGCGCCGGCATCGACGTGCCGGCCGTCCAGTACTCCCCGTCCACCCCCGTGCCGGCCAGAGCGATCTTCAGCGGCGCGTTGTCACCGGAGTGGGCGATCGATAGCGTCGCCTGCGGCGACCCGGCCGCGGCGGGGCTGAACGTCAGCGTCAAGGTCATCGACTGGCCGGGTGCGAGCGTGACGGACCCGGCGTCGTCGAACGAATCGGAATACGCGGCGGCGCCGAGGCCGGCGATCGTGCTCTCGTCGATCACGACGTCCGGATCGCCCGTGACGCCCAGGTTCGTGAGCGTCACCGTCCGCGTCACCGATCGGCCGGTGCGGACGTGGCCGAAATTCACCGTGCCGAGCGAAGCGCCGAGTCGGTTCTGGCCGACCGACACCGGCGCGGCCGCCGTGCCGAGGTGTGTCGCGGGGATGATGCCCTTCGCCTGACCCGGTCCCGCGAACGACAGCTGCATCGCCACGATCCCGCCCGCCTGGTAGTGCTCGAGCTGGATCGGGTACCACCCCGGCTGTAGCGACAGCGTGGCGCTGTTCTCGGTCGCCGCGTGGTTCGTCCAATTGTTCACGAGCTGCACGCCGTTGACCCAGAGCCGCACGCCGTCGTTGCTGTTGGTCGTGAACGTCCACTCGCCGGCGGTGTCGACCTTGACGTAGCCGGTCCACCGCTCGGAGTAGTTGTCGTCGGCGACGACGGCGGTCCCCGTCGGCGAGGAGACCCAGTCGGCGTCGACGAAGTTGACGGTCGCGTCGACGCGGGTGGTCGCCAGGCCCGTCAGGTCGGTTTGGTTGTAGTACTCGCCCAGCAACCCGCTCGACAACACGTCGCCCTTCAGGGGGATCAGGAGCGGCGTGTTCGACCCGGAGTGGCCCACCTGCAAGGTGGCGGTCTTGCGGCCGCTGCTGCTGCCGGCGGTGAACGTCACGGCCACGACCGTCGCCTGGCCCGGGGCGAGCGTGACGGACCCGGCGTCGTCGAACGCGTCGCTGAACGCGGCCACGTCGGTGCCGGCGATCGTCGTGGCGTCCAGGATGATGTCCGGGTCGCCGGGCGCGCCGAGGTTGGTGAACGTGATCGACTTCGTGACCGTCCCGCCCGTGGTGGTGCCGCCGAAGTTGGCCCGGCTGACCGACGCGCCGAGCACGCCGGGGCTAACCGGCAGGACCTCGACGAAATCCCACGTCGCCGGGAACGTCGGCGCGGGTCCGGCGGAAGTGCTGATGAGGCCGACTGCCATGCCCGCCGCGGCTCCTACCCACGACGACGGGAGGGCGACGCCGCCCACCACCTGCGTCAGCGCGGTGGTGCCGCCGGCGGTCGTGACGGAGAATCGTGCCTCCGCCAGCATCGTGGCCGGATTGAGGATGATGTAGAGGTCGACGTGCTCCACGTCCGCCAGCGTGATGGTCGTCGCGCCGAACGTCTGGGTGACGCCCCCGACCTCGGTGACGAATTCGACGGACCCGCCGTCATTGCCGGTGACGGCGAGTTGGGCGTAGTTGTCCTGATCGCCGTTGCCGATGTACATGCCGATCTCCTGCCCCGCCTGCGGCGTCAAGCCGGCGAACGGCGCGAGGACGCGCGTGTGGGCGTACAGCCGCGGGCTCGACGACGAGACGTTGACGCCGAATTGGAACCCGTACTGCTGGCCGTCGGCGTCGCCGCGGGCGGTACCCTCCCCGGCCTCGTCCACGGTCATGACGCCCGCGGCGCCGCCGGCGGTCATCTTGCCGGGGTCGAACTGCGACTGCCAGTTCGTGTCGTCGCCGCGCATGAGCCCCGTAAAGCCTAGGTTCAAGATGCCGCCGGCGTTCGCGCTGTCATTCTCCCACATGTACCGCACCGGCAGGTTCGTGCCGCGCCCGTTCTGCGGGTCGAGCGCGAACGCATCGTCGACGTCCGCGAGGACGTCGTTGTCGTCGTTCGGGTCGTTGAGGTCCGAGGTCAGGTCGGAATCCCAGTCGGTCGGGCGGTCGGCCCCGGAGAGCGCGTTGGTTCCGTTGTCGATCTCGTCCGCGTTGTTGTAGCCGTCGTTGTCCTCGTCGAGGTTCGGGTCGTGGGCGCCCGGGGCGGCGCCCGCGCCCCGCGCGACCACCATGGTTTTTCAGGTCCACCAGTCGCAACTCCACACGGTGCCGGCGAAGAGCTGGCCGTCGCCCTGAGCGGTGACGTCGAGCGGCACAGCGCCCGACGGCGGTGAACAGCACCTCGCTCTTGACCACGCCGGTCCCGTCGGACGTGAGCTTGATGCGGTAGATCTTGTTGTCGTGCCCGGAGGTGAGCAGGTCGCCCGCCATAGCCCCGGCGAAGTTGCCGGCGGTGTACTCGGTGAGGCCGTTGGTCGAGTCCGGGAACAGGGCAAGTGCGCCGTCTGCGGTGCCGGGCGTGAGGTACGAGCCCTCGACGGGATTGGCCAAGTCCACCGCGGACTGCGGGTTGCTCGGGTTGAACGTGTTGGCTTGGTTCGCGCGCGTCGGGTTCGGGTGCCCGCCGTAGTAGCCGGCGCCGGTGATGAGGTGGAGCTGGTCCGAGTGCGTGACGCCCGGCTCGTGCACGTCGTTGGTCGCCTGGCCGGCGGTGTCCGGCGTGGTGACGACGCCGCCGGCATCCACGGGGACGTCGCCCCACCCGGCGTTGCCGCCGTTGTCGACGCTGTACATCCGGCCGCTCTGGGTGATCACGACGTCGTACGGGTTGCGGAACCCGGGCGCGAACACCTGCACGGCGCCGCCGGAGACGAGGCGCGCCTGGTTCTTGCCGTCGTTGCCGCCGAACGGGTCACCGCCGTCGTCCGCGCCGGGCCGGGCCTCGTCGTCGAGCGTGGGCAGGTCGTACGTGTCGAAGCCGATCGCGTCGAGGTCGACCGAGAGGATCGCGGCCGAGAGCGCGTACTCCGGGAGCAGCGCGAAATTGTTCGACGGTGCGCCCATGTTCGTGTGGCCGCCCTGCGCGATGTAGAGCGTGTTCGTCGCCGGGTCGAGTTCCAGGCCGTTGGACGTGTGGTTCTCTTCCGAACGCGGGAGCCCGCGAACGAGGTCCAGCTTCGTCCACACGCCGCCCGCCTTCGTCAGTCGCGAGAGGACGCCGGAGTTCGTGTCGAGGTTCTTGTCTTCCCCCGAAGCGCCGCCGCCGATCCGCGGGTCGCTGGAGACCGCATAGATGACCGGCGCGGCCGCCGTCCCGCTGACGATCAAACCGGTCACGAGCCGCGACTTCACGCCCGGGTTCGGCATGCCGTCGTCGTTGTGGTTCGGGATTTTGTAGATCAGGTCGATCGTCTCGGTCGCGGTGACGGCGTAGCTGTTCGCGCCGTTCTTCACGATCGTGTAGACCTTGATGTGCCCGCTCTGCTGGGCGACGTAGAGGCGGCCGTCCGGGCCGAACTGGAGCGACGTCGGCTTCGAGGACGAGGTGCCGCTCAGCGTGCTCTTGCCGAACGAGATCGTGCCGGTGGGGCTGACGGTGACGGCGAGGCTGTCGCTGACGGACAGCGCGCCGTCGGTCGCCGTCAGGGTCAGCACGTACGTGCCCGTCGCCGAAAAGCTGGCGGTCGTCGAGGCCGCCGTGGCGTCTGCGAACGTCACGCTGCCGGGGCCGCTGGTTAACGTCCACTGCGACGTCAACGCGCCCGCGACCGGCAGCCCGTCGTCGGCGATCGTGCCCGACAGCATGAGCGATGAGCCGAGCGCGACCGACACGTCCGGGCCCGCGTTGACGCTAGGCGCCTCGTTCGGGCGCGACGGGTCGGTCCCCACCCCTGCGAGGGCGACGGAGACGGCGTTGGTTCCCGAGTGGGTGAGTTGGAGCGTCGCGGCCCGCGGCTCGAACGCGACCGGCGCGAACGTGACCGTGATCACCGCCGACTGCCCGGGCGCCAGCGTGAGCGACCCGGCGTCGTCGAACGAGTCGCTGAACGCGTCGGCCCCCGCGCCCACGACGTCGGTGGCGTCGACGGTGATGTCAGGGTCGCCCCCCGCGCCCAAGTTCGTCAGCGTGAGCGTGCGGCTGGCGGTCTGTCCCGCCACGACGTTGCCGAAGTCGAGCGACGACGGCACCACCTCGAGTGTGTTCGCCTTGACGGTGCGGACGATCTCGATGCCACGCACCGAGGGGTTCTGCACGAGCTTGAAGAAGTCGACGTCGATGTTGCCGTCGGTGTTCGACACGGCGAACCGCTTGACCACGCCCCGGTCGGCCCCGACGTCCGCGAAGATGTCGTAGTTGTCTAGCGCGAGCGCGCCGTCCACCGCCACGTCGAAGACGCGGCCGCCGACCTTCTGGGCGCCGAGGTACGTCTCCGCCAAGTACAGGCGCACCTCGTATTCGCCCGGCTCGACCGGGAAGTTCCACTCCATGCCGGTGCCGCCGCGGTCGAACCGCTCGGCTTGGAACACCGACATCGGCGTTCCGGCGGGGACCGACGCGTGCGTGAGGTCGATGGGGTTCGTGCCAGTCAGCACCTCGCTGGCGGCAACGGCGGCGTTGGAGAACAGAGACGGCGCCTTCGCGGTGTCGGCCAGCCAGTCGGGCGCCGCGGTGACGAGCGTGCCACCCGCGTTGACGCGGTACACGATCCCGTTGACCGGCGCGGGCCAGGTGACGGTGACGGTCACGTCGTCCATCCCGGTCGCCGTCCCGTCGTTAGCCGTCAGCCGGAGGACGTACGTCCCGACGTCGGAGAACGAAGCAGTCGTGTCGGCCGCCGCCGGGTTGGAGAACTTGACCCCGCCGGGCCCACTGACGACGCCCCACTGCGTGGTGATCTGCTGGCCGGTCGGCAGGCCGTCGTCGGTCACGTCGGCGGTTAGCATTGCGGTGCTGGGCTCGTCGGCCGTGGGCGCGATCCCCACCGGCGCCGGGTGCGGGGGCGAGCCGGTACCGGCGAGGGGGACCAGCAACGGCGAGTTGTCTCCCGAGTGATGAACCGCCAGCGTGGACGAGTAGTCGGCGAGCGAATCGGGGGCGAACGAGATCGTCACCGTGGTCGACTCGCCCGGCGCGAGCGTGACGGGCGCGGCATCGTCGAAGGAATCGCCGAACTGGGCTGCGCCCGTGATCACCGTGGAATTCAATGTGATATTTGGTTCGCCCGCCTGCCCGAGGTTGGTGAGCGTGACCGTCCGCGTCGCGGTCTCCCCGGCCGTGACGCTCCCGAACGCGACGGAGTGGGCTGACACGCCCAAGCGGTTAGCCGTGACGTGCGGGAGGATCTCGATGCCCTTGATCGACGGGTTCTGCACTCGCTTGACGAAGTCGAGGTCCAACGTACCGTCGGTCACGCCGACGGTGAAGGTCTTGACCAGACCTGTGTTGGCGCCGACCTCGGCGTAGACGTCGAGGTCCTTCAGGACCGTCACGCTCTCGGCCGCCACGTGGAACGTACGCCCGCCGATCACCTGCGACTTCGCGTGCGTCTCGGCCAGGTACAGCCGCACGTCGTACTTCCCGGCGGCGACGGGGAAATCCCATTGCATTGGGGTGCCGCCCCCGTCGAAACGCTCCGTCTGGAAGACGGACGCCGGGGTGCCCGCCGGGACGGACGGGTGGCTCGTGCTGACGGTGGCGCCGGACGCGAACGTCTTGCTTCCGGCCGCGAGCGCGTTCGTATACGGCGACGGCGTCGCGGAGGAGTCGGCGCTCCACTCGGGCGTTTCGGACAGGCCGGGGCCGCCCGCGTTCACGCGGTACAGCGGCGCGGCCGAGAGCAGGCGACGGTGCTCGAGGTGTTCGATCAGCATCGGCTGGGCAGCGGCATGTTCCGCTCGATCGGACGCCAAACGGAGCCCCGACGCACGCCGGACGAAGTCCGCCCCCGCGATCGCGGCCTTGCGGATCCCGCTGGCTGCCGAACGCGCCTGAAGCCCTGCAAATTTCTGACGCGGGAACATTGCAGTCTCCTGGTAACTGGCCGATCGGATAAATCGAAGAAATGGGACAAGAACCACGGCACCCCGCGCCGACAGAAAAGCCGGTCGGGCTCCGGGAATCGTTGTTTCCCGCGTCCGCCGCTGGTCGTGTCAACGACCGCGACGATGGCTTTCACACTCTGGGGCAACGTGCTTGAGGTACGGCTGACGGGTGCCGGGTCCGCGGCGCCCGGCTCGACGTACACGGCATGTGATATGGTCGAGGGGTCGTGTTCGGGCGCTAGAGGCAGGTCGTCAACGCCGCGGGCTGCGGCACTGGCCGGCCCGCCTCAACTGTCAGCCCAATGGAGGTCTCTGAGCAGAGGTCGCGGCCGGCCGCTTGAGGGGCATTGCGGGCACGCCCGCCGAAGGACACCGACCGTACGGGCGGGCGACGGGGCCGGTCCCCCGCCACCCTCGTGCTCCGCTTGACCTCGGCGCGGACCGGGCGCAACACTCCCCGCACGAAATCCGGCTCGTGGCCGGGTCGAGCACCGCCCTCTTTACCGAAGGCCGCGCTGACGTAGCCGCTTCGCGCCGATCACTCCCATCAACGCCAAGCCGGCCCATACCGCAGCCGGCAGCGGCACGACGGCCAGCTCGGCGCCGAGCTTGGTGCTCAAGCCACCCTGAATGCCTTGGACGTGCGCGACGCCGTAAAAGAACACGTCACTGTTGCCGTCGCCGGCGTTGAGGAACTTGAACGAGTTTGCGGTGAGCCCAGCCTGGGTACTGGAAAGCGTACCCACGAATCGCTCGTCGGCGCTGAAACGCACGCTGTCCTTATTTGCCGTGCTGAACAAGGTGCCGAAGTCGAAGCCTACCGCCTGCCCACCAAGGGAGAGTTCGTCCTCGCGCTTCACGAACGAATAGTTCGAACTGCCCACCGCCTGATCCAGCGCACTACTATTGTCATAAGTGAAGCTGAGTTGCGAGGCGGCGAGGTTCGGGTCCAAGTTGAACAGCCACCTGCTGACGAACTCGTCAGGGGCCGAAAGACCTTCCGTCGACAGCGTCAACCTGACGTCACCCGGCGAGCCAGCGATGTCCTCGAATGTGGCCGTCATGTACGGTGGCCCCCCGCCGCCGGCGCCGGGCACGACGTCACCCGTGTAGGGCTCGATGAAGTTGAACACCACGGCACCTGCGTTGGCAAACGACGCGCACCCCGCGACTCCCGCGATGAACGCCACGATAGTTCTCGAAGCTTTTCGCATTGCTCTCAATCCTTTCCCGTCACCCCGAAAGGTGAATTCCCCATTAGCTGTCCCCGCACAACGGCGGGCACAAGTTTGATCCACTGTCCAACAAAGCCTCCAACTCAGCCGTTGCGGCACCGACTCGTCCGGCCTGGAAAAATGTGGTAGGCAGCACGACCGGCGGTGGCGGCACCGACGCAGACCGTGCCGCACAAGGACCTCGCGCGTGGGCGGCAACATGCAACGGCAGGACGGTTCTTGCACCGGCTGCCTACAACGACCGCGACGCATCCAAATTATCTGGCAAAGGAAGAGGGACCCCACAAACCCGCTGAAAGATTATCGTCGCCCGCGCAAGCGTTCAAGCAAAATCTCGACAGGCAACCATTTTGGAGACGCGTTGCAGATGTTCGATCTGACCCCGCGCGCCAAATCCGCTTATACATCATGCGAGGTCGGCACCGGCGGCTCGACGCGGCGCCGGATAGCACGAAGCAGTTCATATGCGACTGCAAGCCGCCCCCAACGGTGACCCGCGTGGGACGGTGGAAGGTGTAACGCGCGGTGAAGGTGGCCGGACGGCAGCGATCACCACGTCCACAGGCCGCCCGATCCGCTCGTTACGTGTTTACCCGGCGGTCGCGCGCCGGCGCCGCACCTTGATCGCGCCGATCATCCCCATGAGGGCGATCCCGCCCCACGCCGCCGCGGGCAACGGAACCGCGTTGACGGTGCCGGGGTTGAGGCTCACCTGCGCGTCGAGCGAGGTGAGGCCATAGTTCAGCGTCAACACGTTGCCCGTGAGGTTGCGAAGCGCGTAGGTCACCGGGTCGATCGACGTCGACACGCTGTCGAACACGATCTCCAAGGTGCTGTTGCGCCGCCGCAAGGTGCCGCTGAGCTCCCCGCTCAGCGTGTTCTGCCCCACCGTGGGCTCCAGCTGCTTGATGAGCAACGTGAAGTCGACGTCGAAGTGCTGATTCGTCGTCGCGGCGGACGTGGTGGCGAAGGACCCGAGGTTCGCGAAGGAGAAGCCCGGGTTGTCGACGTCCAGGTCGCCGGAGCCGTTGTTGAACGTCACCACGCTGCTGCCGACCTGCGTGGTCGAAGAGCCGTTGGCGAACGTGCCGGTCGTCCGGAACAGGACGGTATCGGCCGACGCCGCCGGGGCGACGGCCAGTGAGGCCAGAAGGACGGTGGCCACCAGGCCGAAAGCCCGTCCGGCCGGTCGATTAAGACAAATCATCTCTTGATTCTCCGATCGCGGGTCGGCCGCGCCGGCCACGCGATGCTGCATGCACCCATTCTTACTGCGTAGTCCGAACCATTCGGACTCACTCCGGACCAATTTTGCGCCGATTGCCCTCGGCGCCCCGAGCATCACCTCCCTTTATTGCATCGAGCGGCGTCTCGGTAGACGCGTCACGCGCCTCGCGCGGTCCCCGCTAAAGTTGGGGCTCCCACGTCGACCGCCCCTGGTCGCATTTACTTGATTCAGCTGCCCACGCTGACGAGCGGACGCGGGAGCCGCTCGGACGTCGAACTCGGCCCCAGCGTCGCCAGTCGCTTGCGAAGCTCCTCCAACATCGCCTTCGTTTCTGCCGGGAGTTCGTCGGCGTCCGGGCGTGCCTCGATCTCCTGCAGTTGGCGACGCGCCTCGGTGAGCTTGCCGCTCTCGACGAGGATCTGTGCGGCGCGGACGAGGTGGCGAGGATCACGCGGGTCCTGCTGCCGCGCGCGGCCGACGGATCGGCCGACGGATTCGGCGGCCGCCGTATATTCCTTCATCCGCAGATGAACGAACGCCAGCGTGTCGCGGAAACTCGCGATCTGGCGATGTTCGCCCTTGGCGGCCTGCTGCGCCAACGACAGCGCTTCGGGCAGGTTCTTGTCCTGGCGGGCGAGGAGCATCGCGAGGTTGTTCTGCGCGATCCGCTGATTCGGGTCGCGCCGCAGCGCGTCGCGGTACGCCGCCTCGGCCGCGGCGGGATCACCGCTGCTCTCCGTCAGCACTGCGAGGGAGAGGAACGCCTCGGCAGGGCCGCCGGTTCGCTTCAACAAGTCTGCCTCCCTGCGGCTCGCCGCCGCCGCCATCGACTTATGGCTGGCGCGATTCGAGCCACGGCCGAGCCGGTCCGACATCTCGGCGAGGGCGAGCCACTCCGACGCGGAATCCTCCGGGACCAGGGCCTCGACCTCTTTCAACCACGCCACGGCCTCGGCCGGGTCGACGACGACGACGGCGGCGATCTGCATCCACTGCACGCGCCAGTACGCGGCCCGGTCCAGCGTCGGCCGGAGCAGTTCTGCCGCCGACCGGGGGTCGCCGACGGCCGCGGTCGCGCGGGCGTACTGCACCAGGGTCGAGGCGAATGCCTCCCGGTCCGCCTTCGCTTGCGCCAGATACGGCTCGAGCTGCCGGCGCGCTTGGGCCGGGTTGCCGATCTGGAGGTACGCCTCGGCGATCAGTTCGTCCGCTCGACGGGCCTCGGCCGGCGCGGCGGCGCGCCACGCCTGGGCGGCGCGGAGGGCGTCGGGCCAACGTCGGGCGGCGGCGGCCGTTTGAGCGGCGATCCGAGCGGCGCCGGCGGACGCGGGCGCGGCATTCATCGTGCGCGCCGCGACGGCAGCCGCCTCCTCGGCCTTGCCCGCCGCGAGGTACAGGTGGGCCAGCGCGACCTGGAGCGGCAGGACGCGCGGGTAGCGGTCGGCGATCGCCCTGACGTCGCCCGCGCGGCGCGCCGGGTCGCTCGCGGCCTCGTTGGCGTCGGTCAACTTCGCCAGCGCTTGCCCGATCCCGGCCTCGTCCGCCGGCCGCTCGAGGCACCACGCCAGCAGCGCCGGCACGGCCGGCTGGTCCTTCGCCGCGGCGAGGAACTTCTCGTGTTTCTTCACCGCCAGCAGGGCCGCGTCGTCCGGGACGGCTCCGACGGCTTCAGCCAGCGCGCGCCCCGCCTCTTCGGGCCGGCCGGCGCGCAGGAGGTGCGACACCAGTCCGCGCCGCGGCAGTGGGTCGCCGGGCACGGCCTCGATCGCCTTGGCGAATTCGCCGGTGGCACGCTCCGCCGGCCCGAATTCGTCGTAGAAGCGGGCGCGGATCATCGCCGCGCGCCCCGGCTCCAGTTGCAGACCGTCGAGCCGCGCCAGCGTCGACTCGGCCTCGTCCCGACGCCCTTGGGTGGCGCGGAAGCCGGCGACGAAAGCGAGCGCTTCCGGCTGCGCTCCGTCCAACAGCTTGCCGCACAGGCTCTCGACCTTCGCCGGCTGATTCGTCTGGAGGTAGAGGGAGGCCAACGTCAGCTCCGCCCCGCTTTCGGCTTGCCCGCCCGCCAGCTTCTGCTCGAGCGATTTGAGAGCGTGCTGCGGGTCGCCCTGGGCGGCGACGAGTTCCGCCGCGCGCCGGCGATGGGTGGTCGAGGCCGCGGCGTTCGCCAGGACCTGGTCGAGATAAACGCGGGAGCGGCTCGTCTCCCCCTGGTCGTGAAGGAGGGAGCCCAGCTTCAGCGCGATCTCCGGGACGTCCGGCTGGAGGTTCGCCGCCGCCACGAGTTGGTCGATCGCGCCGCGGTAGTTTTGGAGGCGCTCGAGGCAGTCGGCGAGCAGCAGTCGGGGCGCCAGCACCTCGGGCGCCGCGCGGGTCACGTCGGCCAACAGGAGGGCCGCCTGCACCGCGCCTTCCTTCGGCGCCGAGCGGTCCATGAGCCACCGCGCGCGGGCGATCCGCCAGTTCAGCCCCTCGTCGCCGAGCAACTCCTTCAGTCGGTCAAGGACGGTGCCGACGTAGGCCCGATCCGCCTGCAACACCTTCGCGCTCAGCGCCATCCACTGCACCTTCGCGTCCCGCGGGTGCGCGTCCGCCAAGGCGCCACGCGTCCGCGGCCCGCGGGTCATCGACGTGGTCGAGGAACCCGGCACGCGCGCGGCCCCAATCGGCGCTCGGCTGCGGGGACGCGGGGGCGGCAGTCTCGATAACCTTCATGCCCTCCTCGCGTCGGCCGGCCTCGGCGAGCGCCGAAGCCCGGCGAGGGCGAGGTCGGGACTCATCCCATGGGCGCGTTCGCACGCCGCGAAGCACGCGTCGTCGAGACCGAGCTTCGCCCGGCGGCTCACGCCGGCAATTTGCAGGAGCGTCGCCGCCCGCGCGGGTGACGGACGGTCGAGGACGGCTCGGATCGCCTGCCGGGCGTCGTCGAGCCGGCCAGCCCGCGCGCAGCGCCGCGAGGATTCGGAGCGGACGAGACGTTCCTCGTCCGGGGCTCGACGCTGCGCCGACTCCAGGAACTTCAGCGCGGCGTCCCCCGCCTGCGCGTCGCCGGGGCGGAACGTGGCGATCCGGACGGCCCCTTGAGGAACAACGACTCGTGGACGTCGGGCGCCCCGCCGTTCCGCGGCCTCCGCCAGCAGACGGGCCTCCTCGAAGCGGCCGCCCGAGAGCGCGACGTCGGCGAGCTTCACCAGCGCGTGCCAGGCGGCACCAGCCGGGCGGCGTCGCGCCAGCCCTTGACGGCCGCGTCCACCTCGCCGACGCGTGCGTACACGTCGCCGAGCGTGAAGTGGAAGAACGCGAGCGAAAACGGGTCTTGCCGTCCGCCCGCCTGCTGCCGGATCGCGGCGCGGCATGCGGCAATCACCGCTTTGTCGTCGGGCGTTCCACGGGCGAATCGGTTCTCGATGACGACCGCCCAAGCGCCGGCGACCGGGTCCTTCGCCGCCAAGCGCCTTCAACGCCGCCAGCGCCCGGCTCCGCCGTCTCGCGCCCGCCCGATTCGAACAATGCCATGCACCGCACGGCCCGCAGGCCGACCGGGTGGCGGTCGTCGTCCGCGGGGAACTTTTGCACGAGCGTGGCGAACCGGCCGCCGCGGAGAGAGCCAGGGCGTACGCTTCGCCGAGCGCGGGGTCATCGATGTGGACGGCGGCACGATCGAGTACCGAAAGCGACAGGTCGAACCGCTCGATCGCGTCGCACTGCCGCGACAGAAGGAGCGCGGTGGCCGCGTCGGGCACGTCCGCGCCGGCGGCCCGCACGATCATCTCCGTCGCCACCTTCTGATCGCCGGCCCACAGGCTCGCGAGGCTGCGGACGACGAGGATCCGCGGGTCGTCGGCGTTGGCCGCGTTCAGCTTCGCGGCGTGCGCCAGCAGGCGATCACGCGAGCGATCGCACCGGCTGAGGATCTGCAGGGTCAGGACGTGCCCGTCGAGGTCGTCGGGACGGACGCGGTTGTACGCGAGGGCCGACCGCAGCGCGTCCTCGTACCCGCGCGACTGCGCCAGGGCGGTCGCGCGGGCCCGGAGTCCGGCCGGGTGCGCGGGGTCGCGGGTCAGCGCCTCGTCAGCCAGCGTGCGCAGCTCCGTCGTCCACCCGGCCTGGGAGTAGATGTCGAGTAACGCGTCGGTCGCGGCGGCGTGATCCGGGCGCAGGCCGCGCACGCGGCGCAGCAACGAGACGGTGTCGGCGATGTGCTTGCCGTCCGGCTCGACCACCGCGCGGCGGGCCCGGGCGTAGGCGTAGAGCGCGTCGACGTCGTTCGGGTGACGGCGGATGTACGGGCCGATCTTGTGCAGCGCGCGGAAGTCATCGCCCTGCTCGAGCAGCCGCAGCCCCTCGTCGCGGCCGGCCGACGCCCGGGCTTCCAGGCGGCGGTCGCGGGCGACGTACGCGCCGGCGCCGGCCAGCGCGACGACGGCGCAGCCGAGCAGGAACCACCGGAGCCGACGCGTCATCTTTACGTTCAGCGACATTGGATTACGACCCCCTCAACAACCGTAACGTCCGAACGATGATGAGCAGGTCGAGCCGCAGGTTCGCGCGCCGGACGTACTCCATGTCGAACCGAATCCACTCCTGGAAGTCCAACCCCGGCTTGCGGGTGCGGGAGACCTGCCACAGTCCGGTGACCCCGGGCCGCACGCTGAGCCGCGCCTCCCGCCATGCCGGGCAGTACTGGTTCTCGGCACGCGGGCTGGGCCGCGGGCCGACGACGGCCATGTGGCCGGCGAGCACGTTCAGGAACTGTGGCAGCTCGTCGAGGTTGGTCTTGCGGAGGAAGCGCCCGACCCGCGTGGTGCGCGGGTCGGTCTCCATGAAGAACTGCGGCCCGTCCGACCGGTTCTTCGCGAGAATATGCGCCATGATGCGGTCGGCGTCCGTGCGCATCGAGCGGAACTTGAGGCACCCGAACTCCCGGCCGCCGCGCGTCTCGCGGCGGTGGGCGAAGAAGAACGGCCGGCCGTCCTCGAGCCAGATCGCGAGCGCGATGAGCGGGTACAGGGGGAGCGTGCACATCAGGACGAACGAGGCGAACGCGATGTCGAACGCGCGCTGGCTCGCCCGCCGCCACGACGAATCCGGCTGCCGGGGCGCCGCCCCGGCCGCGACCGTCGGCTCGATCTCCGTCCATCGCACGGCGGACGACGCGGGCCGCGCGTCGGGGTCGTCCCACAGCGCCGCCGGCCCGACGACGGTCGCCCCGTCCGGCAGCCGCCGGCCAGCGCCGATCCAGACGGGGCCGATGAACGTGGCGCCGGGCTCGACGCGGCTCTGCGGGTCCTGCCACACGCCGGGGCGCAGCTGCGTCGCGCCCCCGATCGTCGCCGATGGTTGCGGCCACTGGGCGATCAGGTCGGTGACGAGGCTCGCGAGTTCGTCGTCACACCAGCGGTCGTACGACCGGCCGTCGAGCGTGCGCGTTTCGTGCCGAACCGCCCGCGTCTGCGCGCGAAATGGCCGCCACCGAGCCGACGCCCCGTCCCCCGACCGCCAGACCTCGGCGACGCGGCGGTCGCGCGTGATCGCGACGTTCGCCGTCCGCACGGCGGTCGGGCCGTAATCGCGGACGAGGCGCAGGAACCGCCCGCCGTCGTCGGTCACCACGCCCTCGCGGCAGTCGGCGGTGCTCGTGCTACGCAGGCGGATGAACAGAACGGCCGGCTTCACCCAGTACAGGTGGTCGACGAGCGGCCGCAGCGGGAACAGCGCCAGCGTGCGGACGTCGGTCAACAGGTACATCTCGGCGTCGCCGGCGAGTTCCGCGCGCTCGCCCGGCCGGACGACGCAGACGCCGCGCGCCGCCCAGAACCGGTCGTGGAGCTGAACCGGGTCCAGTCCCCACAAGGTGGGTAGCGCGACCGGGCCGATCTCTTTGATGACGGGGGAATTTCGGATCATGACAACGTCCCGCTTTCCGCCGCGATTCGGGTCAGCCGGTTGCCGCCGGGGCCGGTCAGGTCGGTCTGCGCGGCGACCGCGGTGGCGATGGGGCCGAGGCGGAGGTACTTGTGCTCGCCCCGGTTCAGCGGGGCGTGCGGCTCCAGCACCTCGTCCATCTGCGCGCTGGACGAGCTGAAGCGGGAGGTCTGGACGTCCGTGGTGTCGGCCCGGTTCAGCACGATCCCCGCCACGTTCGCGCCGGCCGCGAGAAGCTGCTCGGCGGCCCGCTGGATCAACGGCCGCTGTTCGCCGCGGGCGACGGTCAGCACGACCTCGTCGGCGGCCATGGCCACGACGGACGCCTCGATGCTGCCGAGGATCGGTCCCGTGTCGATCAGGATCACGTCGAACCACGGCCGCACCTGCGTCAGCAGCGCCCGCAGGGCCGGGTACGAGAGCTGGGCCGCGTGGTGACGGTGGGCCGACCCGAGCGGCATGATGAACAGGCCGGCCGTGCCGGTCCCGGTGATGCACTCGCCGACCGGTTCGCCGCTGAGCGCCTCGCGGAGGCCGACGCGCTCGTCCGCCTGGAGCGCCATCGCCTGCTCGACGTCGTCGGTCGTGACGAACCCTTCGGCGACGAGGGCCTGGCCGATGCGGCAGCCGGTGCGCTTCGCCACCGCGAGGCCCGCCGCGAGTTGCGCGTTGTTGATGAGTTCCTCGCGGCGGAGGATGTGGCCGAGCCGGCGGCGGGCGGTTCGCTTCATCTTGGACGTGAGCCCGCCGCCGATGATGTCGCAGTCGATCAAGAGCGTCTTGGCGCCGCTCGCGGCGTACGACAGCCCCAGCGCCAAGGTCAGGCTCGTCTTGCCCGCGCCCGGCGAGGCGCTGGTGATCGCGAAGACGGGCTTCTCCGTCAAAGCCCGCCGCCGTTGAAGCAGCGTACGGAGCTGATGCACGGCGTGAGCCGCCATCCCGGCCTGTTCCGGATCGGTCGGCCCGTCGGGCAGGTGCGGGAGCACGCCGAGCACGCGGTTCGTGTGGCGCATCCCCTGGTGGACGTCGTCGAGATGTCGCACGCGACGGTCGCAAAAGCCCAGGAGCAGCATCAACCCGACGCCCGCCCCACCCAGCCCCGCCGCGCCGGCCGCGGCGGCGGTCTTGCGCTTGTCCTTCGCCGGTGCGAAGGGCCGGTCGCCCCAGCTCTCGACATTGATGCGACCGCCGATGCTGCCGCTGCTCTCCAGGTTCAGCTGATCGATCCGCCGCTTCGTATCCTCCAGCTTTGCTTTAACCGCGGCCGTCTCGTCCTTCAGCGCGCCAACCTCGACCACCTGTCGACCCAATTCGTCGGTCGCCGCCTTCGTCTCCTCGAGAAGGAGGCGAACGTTCTGTTCCTCGGCCCGCAGCCTGTCCAGGCTCTTGCCGATGCCGGGCGTGACGGCGTTATCGCCGCCGCCGCCGTGCACGAGGCCCGCCGCCTGCAGCCGCCGGACGGTCGCCGCCACGTCCTGAACCTGACGCTCAGTCTCGGACAGGCTGGCTTCGGCCTCCAACACCTTTGCGTGCTGCGGCCCTAAACGAGTCCGGTCGACTCTTATGGATCGTTCCAAAGCGCGCTTCGAGGCGAGCAGGTTGCCGAGTTCCGGCGAAATCAGCGCCAGCTCGTCCACGCTCCGCTGAGGCGGCGTCGGATCGGCCGGCCCGCCCGGGTTTGCGGGCCGAGTCGCGGGCGTCGCCTCCGGGTGGCCGCTGGCCAGGGCCACTGCGAGTTCCGCCTGCTTCAGCTCCGCCTCGAGCTTTTGAACCCCGATGAACCTGAAGTCGTGGATCTTCTCGATGTCGGGCGAGCCGAACTGCCTGGCGATGTCGCGGATCCGGTTGTTCAGCGCCGCGAGTTCGCCGGCGAAGACGCCCTTGCGCTCCTCCAGTACCGCGATGCGGCGCCCCACGCCGTTGGGGTCCTCGTCCCCGTGCCGCCGCTGGTACGCCCGGATGATCGCGGCCACGCCCTTCTGGGCGGCGACGGGATCCGGGTCGGTGAATTTGACGATGATCAGTTCGCTGCCCTTCGGGCGGGCGACGGTCAGGCTCTTCGTCATGGCGACGGCGGCTTCCGGCGAGAGCCCGCGGCCCAGCTCGACCCACTCCGGGTCCTCCATCGCCATCTTGATCACCCGCTCACCGCTCATCAGGGCGACCTGCAAGTCGACGTATGAATCGAACCGCGGCATCACGCCGTTCATGTCGTTCTGGTCGAGGATCGGCGGCATGATCGCCTTGATGTGGACCAACCCCGTGCTCTCGTAGAGCGGCGTCTGCGTGCGGTAGCCCACCGCGCCGCCCACGGCGATGCCCACAACGGCGAGAAGGAGGGTGATCAGGTAACGCCCCCGCAGCAGCGCGTGGACGCGCAGTAGCGGGTTGACGGCCGGCGCCGCATCGGGCGCGCCGCCGTCGCCGAAGTCGATCTCCGGGCTCGGCCGCAGGGGTCCGGACGTGTCAGACAATAGTCGATTCATAGGGACTCACGGTTACCGATGGCGTCAAAGACGGGATCGAGCAGCCCCAGGAGGTCGTTGACGATTTCCCGCCGACGCTCGGGCGTCACCTGGCCGTCGTGCACGAACTGAACCTGCGCGGCGCCGAAGTGCTTCCACAGGCGATCCTGGGCCGCGGCCTCCACGCCGGACATGTCGCGGAAGGTCTGGCCGCCGGCGGTCACGAGGACGTTGTCGACGATCGTCGTGGTCGCGCCCTCGAGGCGCTGGCGGACGAACGTGTACTCGGTGCCGCGGAACTCCCGCGGCGGGCGACTCCAATCGACGGCGCGGGACGCGGTACGCACCCAGCCCTGGCTCGGGTAGCAGACCGGCGGGTAGTGACCGAGGATGTCGCGGGCGTCGCGGACGTGGACGAGGAGGAGCATGACCCGCTCGCCGGTCTCGATGTTCCGGAACTCACGGGCGACGATCGCGTTGGGCTGCAACATGCGGACGGCGGCGTCGGGGACGGCCGTGTCGACGCCGAGCCACGGGCCGACGTGCCACGGGATCGCCTCGGCCGCCGCACGCACGCGGGCGTGGTGCGCGTCGGCCACCGCGGGCTCGGGCCGGAACAGGGCCTTGTCGGCCGCGAGGGCCGACAGCACCAGCAGCGTGAGGATGATGGGTGCGGCGCGCCGCATGGTCGGGGAACTCCTTCCGAGAGGCGATCAGTGGTAGGCCAGCCGGAACGGCGTGACCGGCAGCATCACCCACCGGAGCAGGCGGACGAGGCCCATGAGGAGCATGAACGCGACGAACAGCATCACCCACCCGCCAAGGTCGTGGAACAGTTCCGCCGTCGCGGTCGAGCAGTTGCCGAAGACCCAGACGGTGGGCACGAGCCTCAGCACGTTGCACACGACGGCCGACACCGGGCTCAGGACGATGATCAGCACCCGCACGTAGCCGCGGAGCGGCGAGGTCAGCGCGAACGCGAAGCAGACGAGCACGAGCGCGAACGTCATCCGCATTCCGTTGCACGCCTCGCCGATCGCGACGTCGACGCCGTTGAGCCGGAGCAGGTTGCCGGAGCGGTCGACCGAGACGTCGGCCAGCGCGCACACCTCCTGCGTCGCGCGGGCCGTCACCGCCTGGAGCGGGATCGCCACGGCCTGCCGCACGCGGCCCGGCACCGGCAGGAGGAACGCGAGGGACACGAAGACCGGCACGAAGTTCCGCAGCACGTCGCGGCCCAGGATCGTGAGGCAGCAGCCGACCGCCACCGCCACCGCCCCGCCGTGCCAGAACAACTCGATGAGGAACGTGTCGCCGGCGACGTAGAGGCCCGCCCCGATCGCGGTGATCGCCGGGCCCACCCACGACGGCGCCGGGGTGCAGTGGCGGAAGCGGCCGGCGCGGACCCAGAGGAGCCACCCGGCGACGAACGGCACGAGCATCGCGTGGCTCGACTCCTCGTCGCGCCACGCGCGGCCGAGCATGTCGGCCCACGCGTCGAACGTGATCCCCACGCCGCCCAACACCAACAGGGCCGCGCCGACCGCGTGACCGGCGCCCCAGCCGTTGCGGGTGCGGAAGCTGGCGAGAATGCGATCGATCAAAACCGTCATGGCTGGACCTTACTGCGCGGCCGAGACACACCGATCGAGCACCTGCGCGTTGCGGGCGACGCGACCGCCGGCGCAGACGATCGACCGTACGACCACCGCCCCGGCCGCCACCTCGCCGCCGGCGAGGACCACCGCGTCGTGGAGGCGGGCGGACGGGTGCACCGCGGCGCCACGCTCGACGATCGTCACCGCCGACTGCCACTGCTCGGCGAACGGGCGATGCGCCGGGCCCGCGCCGTCGCCGGCCGCCGCCAGGTGATAGGTCCGCAGCGCGCGGGCGTAGTCGCGCGGCGTGCGGATCGACAACCCGCTCGGGCGCGTGCAGGACAGCACCGTGACGCGGTGCTCCTTGGCGATCAGCGGCAGCCCCTGTTCCTTGAAGTCGCTGAAGCCGATCGACGGCAGGCACCGCAGCGCGCGGCATGCGACGAGCGTGACCCCGGAGGGGCTGCCGTCGACGTTGGTGACGACCGTCACGTCGCCGCCCTCCGCCGCCGCCTCGGCCGCCAGCACGCTGAGCGGGCGGTTGAGGATCTGCGCCGCGCTGACGACGAGCAGGCTGTCGTCCGGCGCGTACTCGTCCGAGAGGTCCCGCAGGAGCCCGCCGGTGCCCCGCAGCTCGGCCGGGTCGTGCTCGACCGTGATGCCCGCCTCGCGGTCGGCGGGCCGCAGGCGCGGGGGCCGGCCGTTGCGGGCGACCACGATGCGGCAGGGCACGCGGTCGGGGCCCAGGGCCTGTGCCAGTTCCGACAGTTCCGACGCCCAGACGTCCAGGACCGAACGGTGCTCGGTCACCGGCAGTTCGAGCAGCGAACGCCCGACGGCCTGGCCGAACGGCGACGCGCCGACCGAGCCCTCGAGCAGGATGACCGCGCGGATCGAGCGGAGCCGCCGACCGGTCGCGGCCGAGTGCCCGATCGTGCGGAACACCGGCAGCGCGTTCCGCCCCACTGCGCGGTCCGGCCCCACCGTGATTTCCGAAGTCGCGGGCGAAGCCGCGAGTCCGACGTCTTCAATTGATTGCAGCATGAGTCCCCATCCCAAGCATCGATTAACAGCCGGGTCCCATCCCGGCTCAGAACTGGGCGTTGCCCGCGCCCGATTTACGATGTCGCGTCGAGAATGCCGCCGGGTCGTTCGTCGGCGGCGTGCAGGTCGCGCCCGCGGCCGGAGGCGGTTTGAATGAAGTCCCTCAGCACGGCCAGCAGTTGCGGGCGGGCGTGACGCGAAGCGCCGCCGTCGCGGGTCAACTCGCCGACACGTGCGAGGTGCCCGAGCAGTTCGCCGTCGTCCGCCGCGACGGCCACGCCGTGCCGGTCGACGAGGTGGCGCGCCGTGGCGATCTGGTGGTCGTTGCGGTGCTCGCCGAGGCTCGCCAGTCGGGGCACGACGATGACCGGCGTGCCGAGTTCGAGCGCCGTGATGATCGTGCCCATCCCCGCGTGAGCGACCACGGCCGTCGCGTCCCGCACGTGCCGGCGGCAGGCGTCGGCGTCGATGAACTGCGCCCAGCGCATGTGCCGGGGGCGATAGCTCGTGGGCCCGATCTGGCCGAACACGTCGGCGCCGGGGGTGCGGCCGGCCCAGTCGTCCACGATTCGCACGAGCCGGTCGAACGGGAGTTGAGTGCCCACGGTCACGAAGATCTTCAGCCCGGCGTTGTTCGTGCGGTCGTTCATAACACCGCTCCGGCGAAGTGCGGGCCGTCGGGACACGCGAGGTGGGCCCACTGCGTGAGCCAGAGGTCGACGTACGGGCCGACCCGCTGACCGGAGACCGACAGTCGTTCGGCGTTGGCCATGCTGTCGACCCAAACGGTCTTGGCGCCGAGCAACCGCCCGACGCGCACCGCGAAGTAACCCGGGGCGGCGCCGGTGGAGATCACGATGTCGGGCCGTTCGCGGATGACGACGAGCGCGACGCGCAGGGCCATGACGAGCAGCGCAAACTTGCGGCGGAGGTTCGCGTCGGGGACGACGTAGAACCGGGCGGGCCGCACCTGATCGCGGTAGCTCGACAGCGTCGTGACGAAGGCCACGTCGCACCCGGCGAACGCCGGCAACAGCCGGGAGAGCTGGACCCAATGCCCGCCCCCCGACGCGATCGCCAGCACGCGTTTGCCAGTTCGGTCGGACATGATCAAGCAGCCCGGCCCCGCCCGCGTGGTGCGAGGGATGCGGCCGGGACCTTAGATGGAAATGGGTGGGAACAGGTGGCAACGCCGGCGGGGGGAGGCGCCCTTCAGGAGGAGGTCGCCGGTGCCAAGCGTGAGAACAGGGGCGTGGGAGCAAGCATCGAAGCCGGGCGGCTTATCTGCGCGGGCTCCGCCCGCGTCGACCACATGCCGTGGTCGATTCGCGACGTCGCCTGTTTGCTCTGAGGACAAAGAGGAAGACACCCCCGTGTCTTCCGATCCTGCCGAATGGATTGAACCCCAACCCCGGCGAGCCCCTTACGAATGCGCGAGCATGTTATGTTATCGGGTTCTAGCGTGCAAGAGAAAATCTTCGCAGATTTCCCCTTGCATTCGTGCGACGGTGCAGCGGCGAGGCGACCTCGGCCAGCAAGATTGGTGCAAGCAGAACGTACTGCACCTGCCGGTTCTCTCGTCGATTCTCACGCCGCAACCGGTCATGCCGGGGTGCCCACCGCGTCGGGGACGTGCCCCGTGCTGGCGTCCTCTCCGCGGCGGCGCCACACATCCGCCCCACGCCAGATACGCCTCGTTTCGAAGGGTTCACCAAGCAAATAAAGCCGGTGCCGGCCGCCCGCGTGAAAGCCCAGAGTTTCAGCATCGCCACGCCGAACGGCGCCGCGGCGGCGCCCCAGTGCTTTCGATCAGCTGCGCTTGCAGCGGAACAGGCGGACCATCTTGTCGGCGCGGACGCGCTCGGATCGGCCGCCGTAGTGGATCAGCCGCGCCCTCGGCGCAGATCGCGCACGCGCTGCCCGCCTGCCACGCACGGATGCAGAGGTCGGTATCCTCGCCGTACATGAAGAAGCCCTCGTCGAACCCGCCGAGCGTCGCCCACAACTCGCGGCGGACGAGGCAGAAGCAGCCGGTGACGATGTCGACGTCGTTGTCGGTGTCGCGCGGCCACGGGCCGAGCGACTCCAGGTCGAACAGGCGGGACCTGCGGAAGACGGACGACAACCCGCTGCCCATGCACAGCAGGCTCCAGGGCGTGGCCGGCCGTGGCAGGAGTTCAGGGTTGAGCGTCATGTCGTCGAAGTACGTCCGGCCGCCGACGATCCCCACGCGCGGGTTCGACCGGAGCGAACGCCACCGCCCGCTGGACGGCGCCATCGAGGATCACCGTGTCCGGGTTCAGCAGGAGCACGTAGTCGCCGCCGGCACTGCGGGCGGCGAGGTTGAAGGGCGCGGGCGAACCCGACGTTGCGGTCGAGGCGCGCACGAGCCGGACCTGCGGGTACGCCGCCCTGATCGCGTCGGCCGAACCGTCGGCCGAGGCGTTGTCGACGACGATCACCTCGAAGCGCACGCGCGCGTCTCCGACATCACCGACGCCAGGCAGGCGAGCGTGAGGTCCCGCGTGTTGTACGACACGATCAGGATTGAGACGTCCATCGGCTTCCTGTTGACTGGTCGGGGCCCGACGCGCGCGTCACGGGCGATAGCACAGCCTAAGGACTGCTGCGTTCGTGTGGAAGGATCCGCACCGCCACCGGCGGCGGCTATGTCCCCGCGTCATTACTGGTTTGAGCAGGAGGGAGACGGTCGAACCGCAGGGCTGACTGTGGCGGCGACAGCTCGTGGCGGGCAAAGTGCTGCGATTTGCACTCGGCTCCGGCGGCCTACCGCCCATCAAGGCCATGTAGCGGCATTGAGAACGGGGCAGTGAAGCGGCGGTGGAAGCGGCGGCATGAGGGCCCGATATGCGCGGGGTCCGCCCCGTGCGTGAGCCTGTAAGCTCTTTCACGCTGCGTTCAGAATTTGGATGTTGAAGCGGAAGAACAGCCCTAGCCCGCCCGCATCATACACCGAAACGCGAAGAAACAAAGACGAATCCCTCGCGTCTCCGACACGCCGTATTCGCGCGCGGCCCCCGCTCGTGTCCATCCGTGGGCGGTGGCCGTCGTGAGCGCCGCATGCCCACTTGCACCGTCCCGGCCGACCTGCGTACCTTACGCCGCCCTACGGGAGCCGGTTGGGCGCCTCCGGGAATTTGTCGTCGATCAGCCCCCGCGCGAGCCGCGCGGGCGGGGGACGGGGGCGGGACCGCACTTATGAAAGTTTGTTTCGTCACGAGCACCTACCCCCTGCGAGGGCGACGGGAGGATCCCCGCGTTCGTCGCGCGCTGGCCGAACGGCTGGTGGCGGAACACGACATGGCCGTGCGTCGTGACGCCCCACCACCCGGGCGTGCCCCGCCGCGAGACGATCCGCGGCGTGAGCGTCGAGCGGTTCCAGTACACGCTGAACGCGTCGGCGGCCTGCCTGGCGGTCGGGGAACGGATCCCGGACAACCTGAAGAACTTCACCCGCGCGAAGTGGCAGGTGCCCGGCTTCCTGGGGGCGATGGGCTGGGCGCGCTGCGGGCGGCGCGCGAGTGCGACGTCGTCCACGCCCACTGGGTCGAGCCGGGGTTCCTCGCTGTCGCCGCGCGCGGCCGCTCCACCGCCGGCCGGTCGTCGTGACCGTCCACTCGATGAAGACCGGCGGCCCCAGCGCGCCGGTCTACCGGGGCGCACGCTCGCCGCGGCCGACCACGTCCTGTTCAACAGCCGGTTCACCCTGCGACAGGCGACCGAGGCGGGGTTCGCGTTCCGCGGGCGCGTCGCGTACCAGGGGTTCGACGAGGACCTGTTCCGCCGCGCCGCGCGCGGCGCGACGCGGGCGGCGCTGGGCATCCCGGACGGCGACAATCGTCGCCAGCGTCGGGCGGTTCGTGCCGTTCAAGGGCATGGACGTGCTGGCCGCGGCGTCGGCGGAAATTCTGCGCGACCGCCGACGCGCGTCGTCATCGCCGGCGACGGCGTCAGCCGCCCGGCGGTCGAGGCCGGCGCTGGCGGGGAGTGCCTCCCGCGCGCCGCGTCCACCTGCCCCGGCGCTCGACCGCATCGGTGTGCGCCAACTCCTGGCCGACGCCGACCTGTTCGTGATCCCCAGCGTCGTCACGCCGACGGCAAGACCGAGTCGCTCGGCGTCACCACGCTCGAGGCGATGGCCAGCGGCCTGGCGTGCGTGGGCTCGCGGGTCGGCGGGATCGTCGAGACGATCGTCGACGGCGAGACCGGCCTGCTCGTCCCGCCAGAGCCAACCCGGCCGCGCTCGCCGAGGCCGTCGGCCGCCTCGACGACCCGGCGGCCGCGCGGATGGCCAGGCGGGCCACGAGCGGGCGTGGCGGCAGTTCGGTGGTCCGCCTGGCGCGCGGGAGGTCGCGGCGGTCTACCGCGAGGTCCTCGCGGCGCGGCCGAAGGGCAGGTGACCGTTGGTCACGACCCTCCATCGTAGATGCGACGCCCGCGTCGGGCGGGCGCAGCCACAGGTCTTTTTGCTGACGAGCGTGTCGACGCTGCGCCGACCGCGACGCAGGCGTCGCCGATACGGGTGTGAGCGGACCGAGGCTGTTGAGAAATGTCGGCCTCGTGTGTGCGCGCCGGCCCCTCGCCCCGATCCACGGACACGCTCTAGGTAGACGTCGCGTCCGCGACCTTGCCGGCATCGCCGCCCTTGAGCCACGTTGCGGCGAGGTCGCGTTCGAGCAGGTCGCTTAGGGCGGCGACGTCGTCCGCGCACTTCAACAGGAGGGATTGCCGCGGCTCGGGGTCGATGCGCGGCCGCTTCCAGCGTGGGGAGGATCTTCGGCAGGGCGTCGATCCCGCGGCGAATCACGCCCTGGGGACGACGCCGTGAATCAGCTGCGCAGGCCGGGCCGGCGGGCGAGGAAGCGGTTGAGCGCCGGGTTCACCGGCTTCACCGCGTTCGCCTGCTCGAACGCCGGGACGAACGACGGGTCGAGGCCGAGGAACGTCAGCATCTCGGCGCATGCGTGAGCGTGTCGCGGACGAAGTCCTCGAACAGGATCACGTGGACCCGCTCGCGACCGAAGCGGTCGAGGTACCGTCGGACCTGATCGTAAACCGGAAGACCAGTTCGTACTGCAACCCCGCCGCGAAGTACGCCTCGGCGGGAATGCGCTATCCCGCCCGCCGATCCGCCTGCGCCGCCAGTGCCGCCTCGAAGTCGGCGATGTCCTCGTTGCAGCTCCACAGGAACTGGCCGTGCAGCGAGTACATCGCGTCAGCCGGGTTACGGAGCATGACGACGATCCGCGCGCCCGCGTCGAACTGCGCGATCGTCCGCGCCGTCTCGGAGGAGGTACCACGTCGACGACCTCGCCGACGCACGTCGCGCGCCGCGCAGGTCGAGGCGGCACCCGCCAGACCGTCGACATCACCAGACGTGGAAGTGCCCCTTCAGGTCCGACATGAACGCGGCGGGGTGGGCGGCGAGATACTGTGCATGGACGTGGTCGCCCCAGCGCATGAACGCTGGGTTCGACGCGTCACGTGAGTTCGACTGGACGGACCGAGCGTGGCGTGGCGTCCCCCCGCACTTTGATCAAACGCGGGCGACACGCCCGCGCCACGCCGGAGGCCGACACTTCTCACTTCTTCTGCGCGACGAGGCGATCGTGCCGCTCATGCGGATCAACTCGAACTTCGTCACGCCCATGCGGCCCATGAAGGCTTCGACGTCGCCGACCGAGAAGAACTGCACCGGGCAGCCGCGCGCGGATCCAGACCCGCTACGCGGGACCGTCTTGAAGCTCCAGCGGGCGGGGAAGCTGGCGACGACGCGCCCGTCGCGAGGTCGAGCATCCGGCGGAAGTGGCGGTCGAGCGCGTCTCGGCCGATCACGTAGTCGTAGTAGCCGATGGCCAGCACCGAGTCGAACGACGCGCGGAAGTCGTGGGTCATGAAGTCGCCCTGCACGAGGGTGCACTTGTCGGCGCGTTCCACTTGCTGAGGTTCGCGCGGGCGACCTCGATCATGCCGGCGAAGTCGAGGCCGACGGCCCCCGCCGCGCGCGGTTCTTGATGAGCGTTGCCATGTAGTGGCCCGGGCCGCAGCCGACGTCGAGCAGGCGGTGGCCGGCCCAGTCCATCTTCTTCGTGATGTGGTCGAACCGCTGCACCATGCCCTGGCGGAAGACGCGGTCGACGACGGCGGTGAAGAACCCCTTCTTCGTCGTAGTGGCTGTTGAACTCCTCCGCCACGCGGTGGAAGTAGTCCTGCTGCTGGCGCTGCGATTGCTGCGGATGCGCGGGGTTCATAGAAGCTCCCTCATCGGGCCGAAGTCGAAGTCCTGCAGCAGGCGGCTCGAACTTCGCCTCGAGCGTGCGGACCCCCGCCACGATCAGGTTCATCTTCGCGCCGACCTTCAGGCGCGGCAGGTCGGGGTCGAACTCCTCGGGTGGAAGTAGATGTTGGCGCCGACGTCCGCGCGCGTTCAGGCGCGCCGCAGGCCGGCCCGGATGACCGGGTACGGCAGCAGGCGGTAGTACAGCCCCCGCCGAACGGCACCGCCGCCGAACAGGTCGTAGGTCGTGATCGGGAACTCGCGCAGCCCGTTGGGGTGTACGGCACGCGCGGCGCGCCCCGGTAGCCGTGGAACGCCCCGCGGTCGGGTGGACGCTCGAGTCGTAGACGAGCCCGAGCCGCACGAGGCTGTCCACCGCCCAGAGCGACTCCGGCCGCAGCGAGAAGAACGGGCGCGGAAGCCGAGGACCTTCTCGCCGATCATATCTTCGAGGAAGTCGAGCGACGCGCATCTCGCGCGCTCGAACTCCCCGCGTCGAGCTTGAAGAGCGGACGTGGCGGTGCGAAGTGGCTGCCGATCTCGTGGCCCGCGCCGTGGACGCGGACGCAGTCGGGGAAGTGGAGCCGCGACCTCGCCGAGCACGAAGAACGTGCACCGCACGCCGTGCTTGGCGAGCACCGCCAGCAGGCGCGCTCGGTGTCGGCCGGCACGCGGCTGGGGAACGCCTCCCACCCCGGCACCGACCGGGCCGCGAAGGGTTGGAATCCAGTCCTCGAAATCGAAGCTCAACGCGTTTCGCATCAGGAACAAGACCCGGCAGACCAACGACGGGCGACCAGACCCGTGAGACGCACGACCACGGGTGCGACGACCCGGAGCCAGCCGCGCCGCATGGACCGACTTCACCGGGCTGCCGACGGCGGCGGCGATCACACGCAGTTCGGCGGCACGCGGCGGTCCGCCGCGACGTCGCACACGATCACGGCGTCACGCCCGCGGCGTTCGGCGACGGCGGAACTCCCTCTCCGCTCTCGCGGTTTCTCCGCCGGCGCGCAGGCGGTGCAGCGTCAGCGGCACCTTTTCGCTCGCGGCCGCCGGTCGTACGCGGGCACCGTCGCGACCGGCGGCCCCGGCTCGACCTCCAGCAGCGGCAGTTCCAACTCGCGGCCGATGAATTCGCCGGGGAACACCGCGCAGCCCCGCGGCCGCCGCCACCGCCTTCGATGCGCCGCCGCCTCGACGCCCCCAGGGCGTCTGGACGGCCGACGAGGTGGCGCGACCGCGTTGCGCCGGCTGAAGTGGTGCAGCACGCGCCCTCCTCGGGCGATCACGAGGTCGCCGTCCCTGGCCGTCCGCTTCAGTTGTTCGGCCATCGCGATCACCGACGTGTTCTGATCGCGCGGGGGCGGCGTGTGCTGCTTGACCACCGAGCCAGACGATCAGGACCAGGTTCGGCACGACGAGCAAGCGCCAAGCAACCACCGTCAACCCGCCCCACCGCGGCGGCACGCGGCGCGCCCGCCATTCGACGCGCCCTGCCAGACCGCGTAGAGCATCACCGGCAGCACCGGCAGGAGTACCGCTCGCGCGGCAGGAACAGCACCATCTGCCCGAGCGTCGCCGCCACCCCCATGCCCAGCACGCGCCGCCGGACGAACGCCCAGGCCCGCCAGCACCGCCAGCGCGGCAGCGCCGTGATCCTCGCCGAGCCAGACGGCGAACGCCTCGGTCGTCGTCTCGTTGACGAGCATCGGCGTTCATCGAGCGCCCGGGTGACGAGGAAGCCGCCCTTCTCGGTGACCTTCCGTCCCCTTCGCCTCGCGATGATCAAGTTCGCCCGGGCAGCGCGACGCGGGTCGGCAGGGAACGCGAGGACGCACCGACGGCCGCGACCGCAACATGCGGGCGGCGTTCAGGATCGCGCGCGAAGGCCACGCGGCGACGCCCAGCCGCCAGGACGCACGGTCGGCAGGAACGCACCAGCACCGCTGCCACCCAGCCTAGTTGCCGTCGGTCACGCCGGACAACAGCGGCGAGCCAGCCCGGTTCGGGCCTGAGGTGCCACGCCGTGGCGACGGCGAGGGCCGCGAGGAACATCAGCACGGTCGGCCGGAACGACAGCATCAGCAGCGTTCCGACCGCGACCAGCGCCCACCCCCACCATCGCCGTTGCTCGGGACGGACGAAGAGCACGTTCTCGTATCCGACGAGGAACGCAGCCGCGCCGAGCAGGAACGGCATGTCCGTCAGCACGAGATAGCCGTAGCGGTGGAAGTTCTCGCTCAGGCCCACGAGGGCGACGATCAGCACCGCGACCGGGCGGCCCGCGTGGAGCGTGAACAGCGCGTACGTCAGGGCGAGGCTGCCGGCGGCGCAGAGCAGCATCGCCAGCGTCGCGAGGCGCATGTCGTCGACGCCGACCACCTCGAACGTGCCGGCGATCAGGTACGGCAACCCCGGCTCGGCCCACGTGTGCGGCCGGCCCTGGTAGGTGTAACCGAGCCCCTCGGCCACGTTCCGGCCGAGCGACACGTACAGCGCGCTGTCGGGGTTCACGAGCCACCGCCCGGTGTACCCCGCGAGGTAGACCACCGCGAGCAGGCCGAACACCCACCAGCGGTGGCGGTCGAGCCATCCCAGCAGGCCCGCCACCGCGTCGGGCGGGCTGTACGACGCGGCCGCCGAGTCGGCCACAGCCACGTCGGCGCGGGCGACGAACTGCGGCGGATTGACGATCGTCGGGTCGGCCATCACGTCGCCGGGCACTATACCGGCGCGACGCGCCTAAACAACCCGCGCCGCGGCGCGGTGGGCGGCGCTTCATGGTGGCGCCGGATCACCGGACCGCTTCAGGTGCCGCGCGTCGCGTCGGCGGCGCCCGCGCATCGACCTCTTCGTGCCTCCGTGCCTTCCTGCCTCCGTGCCTTCGTGCCTCCGTGCCTTCGTGCCTCCGTGCCTCCGTGCCTTCGTGCCTTCGTGCCTCCGTGCCTTCCCCGTTACCATGCCTCCCCCATGGCCCAGTCGAAGCACGAGATCGAGGCGCTGCTCGCCGAGGCCGGGTCGCACCCGCGGCACCGGTTCGGGCAGAACTTCATGATCGACCAGAACCTCGTCCGCCTCGTCGCCGACGCCGGCGGGCTGACGCGCGACGATCTGGCGATCGAGGTGGGCCCCGGCACCGGCACGCTGACCGACGAACTCGTCGCCCGCGCCGGGTCGGTGCTCGCCGTCGAGATCGACCGCGACCTGGCCGCCCTGCTCCGCCGGCGGTTCGAGGGGACGGCGTCGTTCGCGCTGATCGAGGGGGACGCGCTGGCCGGGAAGCACGGGCTGAACGCGGACCTCGCCGCCCGCGTGGCCGAGGCGCGGGCGGCCGGGCGGGCGGCGAAGCTCGTGGCGAACCTGCCGTACAACATCGCGTCGCCGCTCGTGATCGAGCTGCTGATCGCGGGCGCGGGGTTGCTGGCGTTCACGGTGCAGAAGGAGGTGGGCGACCGCTTCCGGGCCGGCGCGGGGACGGACGACTACGGCCCGCTGTCGGTGATGGCGCAGCGGTTGTCGCGCGTCGAGGTGCTGCGGACGCTCCCGCCGCAGGCGTTCTGGCCGGCGCCGAAGATCGAATCGGCGCTCGTGCGGCTCACGCGCGACGACCGCCTCGACCGCGCTCGCCCGCCGTTCGGGCGGTTCGTCCACAAGCTCTTCTCTTCCGCCGCAAGACGCTCCGCAAGGCGCGCGCAGGCCGGGTTCGACCCCAGCGCCTGCTCGCCGCCACCGGCGTCGACGGCCAGGTCCGGCCGGAGGTGCTGACGCCCGACCAGTTCTGGGCGATGTTCCAACTCATCGGCGACGACGCAGCGCGGGACGCGGCGTGACACGAACGATCTGAAGGGTTGTCACCACGGAGCACACGGAGGGATGAGAGAGGAGACAATGCGAGACCGATGACTGGGTCCGGTAGAATCGCAGAGCAAGGCGCGGCGTGGCCACCCCAGGTGGCCACGTCACCCTTTCAACCCCCGGGACCATCACGTCGTTGGCATCCGAGACGCGAAGACGCGCCCCGGCCCGGGCGGGTCGCCCCGCTCGCGGGCGGCGCGCGGCCGCACGTCGTGGCGGATCGCCGACGGCAGAGGAGTCGGCGACGAGCAGCACCGCGGCCTCGCCGACGTAGAGCAGCATCGACGCCGTGCAGGCTGCGGAAGCGGGCGGTGTCGACCTGCTTCGTTGGCGGAGGGTCTTCGATCTGCGGCGTCACGATCGCGGTCGACCTGATCGCCAGCTGCCGTCGCCACCGCGAAGCAGGCGAGGATCGCCCCTTCGGCGCGCGACCGCCCCGACAGCATCTGCCACGCGACCGTCGCCAGCAGCGCGGCGGGCGGCCGCGCGAGTTGAAACACCTCGAACCGCCAGAACAACCCCGCCGCCGCCATGCCGGCGGTCTGCCGGTCGGGCCGCGAACGTGGCGAAGATCGACTGCACGGCGACGAACAGCAGCATCATCAGCCCGCCGAACCAGAGCTCCACGCGAGCGTGACAAGATTCGACAAGAGGGCGGCATCATCATGCGTCATTGCAGGGACGCGCGACGCTATCGGCGAGGCGAGCCTGTCGGACATCGACTTCGACTTGTAAAAAGAAGTCCGATTCACTCCCGGAGACGCGGAAGGGCGAAGGCTCCTGAGTTCCCCTCCGCGCTCCCTCGCCTCCGGCGGTCAGTCGTCTTCGTCCCGAGGCGGGAAGACGAACGGACTCGGGGGTGACGACCTGAACGCGTGTCGGACGGGCGGCCGACCCTGGCCCGCCTCCCCGCGGCCCCGCTGAAGCGGCGACGCGGGTGGGGCCTGCACGCGTTCCCGTCGGCCCCGTATACGCCGCATGCCCGACGCTCCCGAACAGGACGCCCGCGCGTCTACCTCGCCGAGCCGCACGCTGCTGGCGTGATCCGCACGGGCCAAGCGCTGATGGGTTTCTGGTTCGTCGTCGCCCGCTTCGGCCTGTTCCTCCGCGAGATGGCCGCCGCCTGCGCGCCGGCGCTGCCGGCGACGGCTCGCTCGCGGCCGCCGTCACGCGCGCCGGGCCACTCGCCTCCTGGTTCGGCGTGGGCGCTCGTGGCCGCGGGCGTCATCGTCAACGCGTTAGCCGCCCTCGACCACCGCCGGATCGTCCGCGCGCTGGTCGGGCGACATCGAGCCGACGAAGAACTCGCGCATGGGCATTACCCTGGCACTGCCGCTGGCGGTCCTGGGCTGCGCGATGGCGGTTTACCCGCAACTGTCCGCTGAGCCCGGCGCAAGGGCGTGCCTTCGTTTCTGCCACGCCGGGAGTCGGCCGTCTAGATGCATCGGTTTTCCATTCGACTTCCGGCGACCGGCGACATCGGCTACGTCGGCCGCGTCCGGAACTTCGCCGAAGACCTCTACCGCCACATCGAGGTCGCCGCCATCGGGACCGTCCGCGACATCGACCGCAGCACCGGCCTCGTCACCGTCGAGGTCTACGCGAGCCGTCACCTCGGCACGACGCGGTCGGCCATTTCCAAGGAGCTTCGACGGCACAACCTGTCGGCCGACGCAAGGGTTACTCGACTGACGGATCGCGTGTCATTCACGGGAACAGCCCCTTCAGCCGGCTCGCCTCGGTCACACGGCTGATGGCGATCGTGTAGGCGGCGGTGCGGTAGTCGCAGTCGGCCTCGTCGGCCTTGGCGTTCACCTCGTCGAACGACCGCTCCATGATCTTCTGCAGCTCGTCCTGCACGCGCTTGCGGTCCCAGAAGAAGTTGTCGAGCCCCTGCACCCACTCGAAGTAGCTCACCGTCACGCCGCCGGCGTTGGCGAGGATGTCCGGCAGCACCGTCACGCCGTTCTCGCGAGGATCGCGTCGGCGGCGGGCGTGGTCGGGCCGTTGCCGCCCTCGCAGACGATGCGGGCCTTCACGTACGATGCGACGGTCGTACCGAGCGTGTAGCCCATCGCGGCGGATCAGCACGTCGCAGTCGCAGGTGAGCAGGTCCTCGTTGCTGATCGCGTCGCCGCCGGGGAAGTCGAGCAGCGTGCCGTTCTCGCGTAGTAGCGGCCGGCCGCCCGACGTCGACGCCCGACTCGTCGTACACGCCCTCGCCGCCGCTGACGGCCACCACCGTTCGCGCGCGCCCGTCGA
>JAUJNJ010000183.1 GCA_030448225.1 Phycisphaerae bacterium | reverse complement strand
CTGGCATACCACGCGGCGGTGGCGACGCCTTGCCGGAGCCCTTCGCCCGGGCGGCCGCGCGGACCTCACCCGGGCGCAAGCGTGACGACCGTCACCTCCGGCCGGCAGTTGAAGCGGGCGCGGAGCGTGTGGCCGACGCCGCGGTTGACGTACACGCGGCGGCGCTCGCCGACCTCGTAGAAGCCGGCCACGTAGCGGCGGTTGGCCACGGGTAGCAGCGGCGGGGGGAGCCAGGGCGGCTTGCACTGGCCGCCGTGCGTGTGGCCGGACAGGATCAGGCCGCGGAAGCCGTGCCACGCCTCCGCCGCGTCGCAGGCGTCGGGGTTGTGGCACAGGCAGACCGCGTCGCGCGAGGCATCCAGGCCGCCCAGGGCCTCGCGGGGCCTGAAGCTGGGGCTCCACAGGTCGTCCATCCCGGCGATCGTCAGGCCGGCGACGTCGACCCGCTCGTTGCGCAGCACGCGCAAGCCGGCGTCGTTCGCCACCCCCGCCACGCGGTCGCCGAGCCTCGCGTCGCTCCAGTTGTAGCCGAAGTCGTGATTGCCGAGGCAGGCCACGCTCGCCAGCGCCGCGGGGTGAAGCGCGCCGAGCACCCGGCTCACGTCCCGCAGGACCGGCTCGCCCTGGTGGTCGATCACGTCGCCGGTGAGGGCGATGAGGTCCGGGCGCAGCGCGTTCACGCGCGACATCACCCGGACGAGGTAATCGACGTCGGACCGGCCGACGTGTAGATCGCTAACCTGCACGAGCCGCTTGCCGGCCAGCGACGGCGGCAGCCCGGCGAGCAGTGCTGTTCGCTCGACCACCTCCAGCCAGTGCGGCTCGAACCCCATCGCCCAGCCGAACGCGCCCGCGGCGCCCGCGAGCGTGCCGCCCGCCAACCCGCGCAGCACCCGACGCCGCGTGAGCAGCCGGCGTGGCGCGGACGGCGGGCCGGACACTCGGTTTGGGCCGTCGGCCGTCCTCTGATCTTCGTTCGGACGCATCTTTCCTCTCCGCTACCTTTACAATGTAAAGAATCGGCCCGCTGACGGCCAGGTCTGCAGCGAAGATGGTCTTCTCAGAGCGCGGACCTCCTACTCTCCGAAGTAAAGCTCGGGCAAGCTCGGTGGCCCGACCTGCCTTGCTGGAGTTCTGTCGCTCATCATCCACCCCGCCCGCGTCCAACCGCTGAACGACGAGGAACTGGCGACACGTGGCGCGCGATACGTCCGCTACCGGATGCAGGACAAAATACCCATAGGCAGGATGCATTGCCAAGAGTGCGTCGCGTCGAATTTAAGGGCATCGTTGGGGAGTCGAAACAGCGGGGATGCCGACGCGCCCGCGCCAGCGGAAGCCTACCGGCGCCCCCCGTCGTTGCGGAACGCGCTGGCCATCGCGCCGAGCGTCGCGCCCCACACGACGTGAGCGGCGATCATCACGCCGCTGCGGCGGGCGGGGTGTTCGGTGGCGGGGGTGAGGATGTGCAGCGCCGGCAGCAGCCCGAGGTAGCTCCCCGCCCACACCGCCAGCCCGTAGGCCACGCCCGCGCCCACGGCGGCCGCCGGGCGGCGCGGGGCGATCAGGCCGAAGAGGGAGCCGACCGAGGTGCCGTAGCCGAAGTGAGCGAGAAGGGTCAGCCGGCGGCGCTGGCGCTCGTCGAGTTGCCGGCGCACGCCCGCGGCCTCGGCGAGCCGCATCGTGATGATGCGCGGCGGCAGCGGGTAGCGCTCGCCGGGCGGCAGCGCGCGGTGCATGCGCTTCATCACGGCGGTCATCGGCACGGTCGCCGCCATGCCCGCCGCCGCGCCGGCGACGAGCGCGTTCACGACCGCGCCTCGCGCCCGTGCCCGCCCGACATCGCGCCCTTCACCGTGTCCAGGAGCTTCGCCGACCCGATGTCGGCCTTGCCGAACCCGGGCAGCGCGCCGGCCTTGACGGCCTCGTCCTGCGCCTCGGGGAAGTCGCTGACGAGCATCATCTTCTGGTCCGGGTACTTCTGGTGGACGTCGCGGATGATGTCTACGCCCTCCTCCTCGAACCCGACCGGCTCGCGGTTCACCAGCAGCAGGTCCGCCCCTTCCTTCACGACCGACTGCAGTTCCTCCAGATCGTTGATCCGCGTGACCTCGAAGTCCGGCGCCTTCGACGAGATCTCCTCTTGCAACCGCGGACCGTCAATGCCGCAGTGACCGACCAGAACGACACGTTTTGCCATGGAAAATCGCCTCCAGAGCCGCTGGGTGCGGCCACGGGAGGCGCGTCGCAAACGCCGGACCGTGATCGGGGAAGTGTAGAGGAGTGGTCGGGTGGTGGCGTTTGGAGTCGCTCGGAAGAGCGTGAATCGGGGGTTCAGTAGCGGCGTGGCGGTGTAGGAACAGGGGCGGGAGGACGGGCTTGATTCAGCGGCGGGCGGTGGCGCGGTGTTGGGTGAATCACTTCGGAAGGCCGAACGCGTCGGAGTCTTCTCGCAGGTCCTTGATCGCGCGGTCGACGATCCGGCGGAACTGCTTCTCGACCTCACCGACGGTCCTGCTCCCATCCGGGAGCATCATCCAGCACATCTGGATCGCTTGGCGGACGCTCTGATCGACCTGGCCGGCGCCGAACATCGAGCGCATCTTGTTCACGTTCTCGGGATCGTCACCGCTGAACGCTTCCATCACGGGCACCCCTCTGATCGACTCCCCACTCCCCACTGCTTCACGAGACGTCTTCCCCTACTCCACCACCCCACCACCCCACCACCGCTTCACGCTTCTCCCTCCCTCACGCCTTCTCCACCTCGGCGCCGAGCGCGTCGCGGAGCAGTCCGGCCACGCGCGGCGAGTTGACGTCGCGCTTGCCGAAGCCGGGCAGCGCGCCCTCGGCGACGGCGGCGGCCTGGGCGTCGGGGTAGTTGCTGACGAGCATCGTCTTGACGTTCGGGTGCGCCGCGCGGAGCCGGCGGATCAGCGCGACGCCCTCGTTCTCGTCGAAGCCGTAGTCGAGTTGGCGGTTCAGCAGCAGCAGGTCGACGCCGTTTTGCAGGTGGCGGCTGAGCTCCGTCTCGTCGTCGGCGGCGAGCACCTGCACGCCCTTGCCGGCCCGGCCGACCGCGATGCGGAGGTAACTGCTGTCGGGGCCGCAGTGACCGACGAGGACGACCTTCTTCAACATGGTGGATCTTCCCGAATTGCCAGGGGTGACACGGACGAGGGCCGTCGCCGGCCCGCTGCGAAACGTACGACGCGCCGGCCGCCCAGGTTCCGTCGCCGACGCGGGTGTCGGCGGAAGCCGCAGCTCCCGGCAGGACCAAACGAAGTGAAACGACGGAGGCGCGGAGACACGGAGGTAAGAGGAGAAGACGGACCGGCGAATCCCAGACGAAGGCGGAACATAGCGGTGGTTGCCTTGTCCTCCATCTTCCATCCTCGTTTGCTCTTCCGACCTCCGTGTCTCCGTGCCTCCGTGGTAAATCTCCTCTTTTTCAGACCGTCCCACGGCGGAGCCGCTGGGCTCTCGTTGGCTTGCGGGAGTTATTCTTCGTCTTCGGTGCCGGGTGCTTCGTCCTTGGGTTTCGCGGGCGACGGGGTTTCGGAGCGACGGAAGATCGCCAGCACGCGGTCGATCGAGACCACGAACAGCCGGTTGTCGTGCTCGAGTTCGACGGGGATCGCCTCGCGCGGGTCGAACAGGACCTTGTCGTACTGACGGATCGTCTGGTCCTCGTCGTTCTCGATCGCCTTGCTGATGGCCACCACGCGCCCGGTGATGACCGGGATCTCGTGGCTGTCCGGCAGGACGATGCCGCTCTTCGTCTGGCGCTTGTTGTCGTCCTTGCGGACGACGACCCGCTTGCCGATCGGCTCGATCAGATCATACTCGCTGCGGCGTTGGCCGGGCGTCGTCGCCATGCGTCCCCTTCTCGTCGCGTTCCAT
>JAUJNJ010000182.1 GCA_030448225.1 Phycisphaerae bacterium | reverse complement strand
CCTCCGGCGAAAAGCGAGCACAACGCAGGCGGACGCGTTCGGCCGCGCCGAACCGTGTCATCGGTTGGAGGTCGCGCGGTCGATCGCGGGGCCGGCGCCGTAGGCGGTCGCGGGGGCGCTGGCGGGGCGCCAGAGCTTGAGGACGTTGTGCGCGGCGTTGTAGGGCGCGATTCGCAGGGTCGGCAACCGAGCGCGGCGGCCGCGAACGCGCGGTCGCACTCGGCCGTCCGCCGGCGCGGCGCCGCGTCCAGCGTTTGCTGCCCGCTCGCCAAAAACGGAGTAACGTCCCGCGCGGTGGGCCGGATAGGACTCCTTGTGTGCGTGCTCCGCGCGGTGGGCCGGATAGGACTCCTTGTGTGCGTGCTCCTGCTGGTGGTCAGCGGCACGGCGGGCGCGGCACCGCACGAGATGGCCTGGGTCACGAAGGCGATCGACGGTCGTCCCGTCGACGGGCTGCAGGGCGACGGCCAGGACGTCGTCTCGAGCGACGGGCGGTTCGTCGTCTTCGAGTCTGGGTCGTCGTACGTCGTGTGGGGCGACGACAACTACGACCAGGACGTCTTCGTCCGCGATCTCGCAGCGGGCACGACGACGCTCGTCAGCCGGAACTCGTACGGGGCGATCGGCGACGGGGGTTCTTTCGCCGGGAGCATCTCCGACGACGGCCGGTTCGTCGTGTTCGCCTCGGCGGCGACGAACCTCGTCCGCGACGACACGAACAACGACATCGACGTCTTCGTGCACGAGATCGCGACGGAGGAGACGACGCGCGTGAGCGCCACGAACGACGGGCAGCAGATCGCCGGCCGCTCGATCTATCCGGCGATCTCGGGCGACGGCCGCTACGTCGCGTTCATCGCCTACGCGTCAAGCGACGGGTCGGGGCCGACGATGGGCAGGATCTACGTCCGCGACCGCGTCGCGCGCACGACGACGCTCGCGAACCGGGCGGATGGGGCCGACGGCGCTTCCGCGAACGCGGGCGGCTGGCTGCCCCGGATCTCCGCCGACGGCCGCACTGTCGCGTTCGTCAGCACGGCAACCAACCTCGACGGCCTGACCGGCGGCAAGTACCAGGTCTTCGTGCGCGACCTCGACACCGCCGACACGGCCCTGGTCAGCCGCGCGAGCGGCCCTGGCGGTGCCCCCGCCACCGAGCACGCTCTGGATCCGTCGGTATCGGCGGACGGGCGGTTCGTGTCGTTCATGACGCAGAGCCCGGAGCTGGCATCGGACGATCCCCACGAGCCGGTGGACGTCCTCGTCCGCGACCGCACCGCCGAGAACACCGAGCCGATCACGCGAACCGGTGACGCGACGGCCGAGACCGCCGACGGATCCGGCGGCGAGATCTCAGCCGACGGCCGGTTCGTGGCCTTCGTGTCGGAGGCGGGTACGAGCGCGCTGCGGCAGGTGTGGGTGCGTGACCGGACGACCGGCGGCGTGACGCTCGCCAGCCGCGCGTCGGGTCCTGATGGTGCTCCCGGCAACGGCGACTCGTACATGCCCGCGATCTCCGCGTCGGGCCGGTTCGTCACCTTCCTCACGTACGCCGACAACCTCATCGGCGGCAACGGGGACGCCGTCTTCAGGCGGGAGCTGCCGGACCCATCCGCGCCGCCGCCGGCGCCCGGCGCGACGCCGACCGCGGAAGCTCCAGTGACCGACCCCGCGGCGGGTGTCGAAACCGCGCCGAGGGAAGCGCCGGGCCTCGCGCTCCGCCTCGGCGCTCGTCGCCGCCTCGGCGTGTCGCGCCGCGGCCGTGTCGCCGTGACCGTCGCGAGCCGTTCGCGCATCCGGGAGCACGCGCGCATCACGCTTCGCGCCGTCGGCCGCAGGCGCTGGGTTCTGGCCCGCAGTGTTTTGCGGATCGCGCCGATGCGACGCTCGGTGGTGCGCCTCCGACTGACGCGACGCGCGCTGTCGCTCGTCAGATCGCGTCGTGCGGTCCCGGCGCGACTGACGCTCTCGTGGCGAAACGCCGAGGGGCGCACGGAGACGACCGCGGCGCGCGTGACGATCCGCGCTGGCCGCGCCCGCCGCTGACCCATCCGGCGTCAGCGAACGACGCGGAAGCGTGGCGAGAGCGCGTTATGCACGGCACCCCTCGGCATGGTCCCCGTCAGCCGTAAGTCAACTGCTGCCGGGCGAGCGCGAGCGGCCGACTCGTGCTTTCCATGCCGCCCGGTGCTGATGGCCCTCGTCGGAAGCGGCCTCGAGCGCTGGAGCGCTCGACTGCCGCTTCTGCCTCAAAGCGCGAGCGACTCCGCGTGGGTGCGACCGTCTGCGTCGTTGATGAAAATCGTCAAACGGCGCGCTTGGCGGGGGACGGCGGGCTGGAACCGCCAGGGCTCCACCAGCACCGGCGCGCCGATTCGGATACAAGCCGTTCATGCCGATCGCCCTGTTGGCCGTCCTCGTCGTGCCTGGGCTGCTCGCCACGGCGATGGTCGTCGCCCTCGTGCCTGCGGGTGACTGGCTGGACGACTCGCCCGTGCTCATGCTCGGCGTGCCCGCCGTGGCGAGCGCGGTGATCACGTTTCTGATCTCCCGTCGCCGCGGCACGGGCTCCTCAGGCCGGTGGAGTCTCGCCTCGGCTGTCGCCGCCGTCGTGCTCTTTTGCGTCCTCTTCGTCGTGGCAGTCGCGATCGATTGTGCTGCTCGCTCGACGACGAGCTGCACGTAAGGGAGCGACTACTCGACGAGGTTCGAGATACGGTCGCGCCTGGTTGAGAACATCGGCGGATGAGCGGTCCGGCCGACGACGAGCTCGAAGCGCTCGCCCGAAGCGCGTACGCCACGAGCGCTCAGTATCTGAGCTGCGCCAGATCATGAACGACGTGGAGGAGAGCATCGACGAACTCGAGGCCGCCGGCGCCCGGGTCAATGCGATCGGGTCGGACGTCGAGGGGAACGTCGTGGAAGTGATGATCGAACCGGTGACCGTTGAGGCGCGCGAGTTGCTCGAGGAGCGCTACGGCACGGCCATCCAAATCGTCGAGGGCCGTGCCGAGTCGGTTTAGCGCTGTCGCTCTGGACGACGACCGGCAGCTTCGGTGAGCGCCTAGCCGAGACCGGTGACGGCCGCGACCCGGTCGCCGCAGAGCTCGACGTTGACGCGGTTGGGCCGCAGGTCCCGTGACCAACCGTCTCTCACCGTCCTGCGCGACGACCCGATGCGTGCAGCCGCCGGCGACTGCAATGGCTCGAGCTTCGGCTTCCGTGCGTCCAAGCAGTTCGGCCATGTCGATCGCCGGCGTCTGAGCGGGATCGCGTCGGCCTGTCAGCGGGCGCGTCACAGCGAGCCCGCGGTACGAGGCCGCCTTCGCCTCGCGGTTGCCATAAGGAGGGCTAAGTCCAGCCGGGGGCTCGTACCCCAGCATCGATGGGGGGTATGTCGTCGTTGACATGTCAGCGACGATTGCCAAGCCGACGCCAGAGCGGACGCGCTAAGAAGCTGTCTCAGAACCGGTCGGTAGCCTCGGGCGCCGGTGGCGCGGACGTGGCTTGAGGTCGAGGTCGTGCTGGTCGGGGTGGGCCGTGATGAGCGCCACGATCCTGGTCGCGTGTTCTTGGTGGGTCCGCGGCACTCGTTCGAGCTCCTAGCGGACGCGATCAACGCGGGATTCGCTCGCTGGGACCTGTCGCACCTGCACGAGTTCCGCCTTGGTGACGGTCGGCTGATCGGCTTTCCCGACGACGAGTTCGCGCCCGAGGTCGTCTGGGAGGACCAGGCGGCGGTCAAGGTGCTCGACGCGGTCGGCCCGAGTGACGAGTTCGAGTTTCGCTTTGACTTCGGCGCCGGCTGGACGCATCGCTGCCGCGTGCTGCCCGACAAGGCCGACCCTCGTGAGGCGCTCGGGGCGGGGCCGCTGCCGGCGCGCCCGACGGCGATCTGGGGGTGGGGCTCGATCCCCGACCAGTACGGGCGCGAGACGGCCGACGACGGCGACGAGTAGCC
>JAUJNJ010000181.1 GCA_030448225.1 Phycisphaerae bacterium | reverse complement strand
GCAGCCCTGCGATGAGTGACTTATCCGGTGCCGTCAGACCGCTGGCGGCGTGGATCGACGAGCCCCACGACAGGTGCGGCCCGGGCACCGCGGGCAGCTGGTCGACGTAGGCGAAGCGGAACCTCAGCGGGCAGGTCTGATAGGTGTCGACTCGCGAGAACGACAGCTGCAGGCGCTCGCCAGTTACATCCGGCGCCGGACGCTGCGGCACGACGGTGCTCGTCATGCCGTGAGCGTAACGGGCTGCTGCGACAGGCCAAGGAACCGTCGCGGTTCCGTGTGGACCGGCCAGCGTCCCGGCTTCGGGTACCCTCGCCCGCCATGGCGCCAGCAGCCGCGACCCGACAGCGCCGGGCGACGCCGCGGGCGGCGGCCACCCACCTCGGCCAGGGTCTGCTCATGGGCACCGCGGACGTCATCCCCGGGGTGAGCGGCGGCACCGTCGCGCTCATCGTCGGCATCTACGAGGATCTCGTCGCGTCGATCCGAGCCGCCGCCGCGGCCGCCGTCGTCCTGCTGCGCGGCGACCGCGCCGGCGCCCGCGCCCGCCTGGCCCAGGTCCACTGGGGCCTGGTCGTGCCGTTGGCGGCGGGGATCCTGACCGCTCTCGTGATCGGCGCGAAGGTCATCCCGTATCTGCTCGCGACCTACCCGGTGGCGATGCTGGCCGTCTTCTTCGGGCTGCTCGGCGTGATCATGGTCTTCCTGCGGACGCGCTACACGGTGGCGCTGTACCTCGTGATCTTCGGGTCGATCGTTGTGGCCGCCTACAAGATGGGCATGGTCCACGAGCGACCCAGTTCCGGCCCGCCCGGCGGGCTCGGCGACGGCACGTCGTCCGCGACGCCCACGATCTCCGAGGATACGGTGCTCGACGTCGAGGATCCCGAGAACGCCGATCGAACCTCCTCCGTCCCGGTCGCGTAATCCAATCTTTCCGCCGTCCGTTCTGCCGCGATGTTAATCTGGGGGATGACGTCCACCCTGCGCCGGCTTTGAATCGCGGGGCGCCGATCGCGTCGGGACCCATTCCGGCGGCGCTCACGGGCGGGGGCGGCAGGATCGGCAGCGCGGCATCTCCAGCATGAATAAATCGTTACAGGCGGGGCGGAATCGGCACGTCCCGGTCCTAACGAACCGGCTGCGGACCTGTCAGTTGTTTTCAAGCCGAGGTTAAATTCCTGCTGTTGGTAGCCGATGTAGCAGATATATTGCCGAGGCCGACGACCCGGCGGGATTCCTACCCGCGGCCGATATCGACCTCGCAACCCCGGACGTGCCGGCTCCGCAGTGGGTGACGACCGGGGAACCTCGGATTCTGGTTTTCTGACAAGGGTGAGTTCATGGATGTGACGATTATCGGCTGTGGTTATGTGGGCCTGGTGACGGGGACCTGTCTCGCGGCGATCGGGCACACGGTGCGCGGCGTCGAGAAGGACCCGCGCAAGCTCAAGCTGTTGCAGGACGGCCACTGCCCCATCTTCGAGCCGGGCCTGCAGGAACTGCTCCAGGAGAACTACGCGTCCGGCCAGATCACCTTCACCGACAACGTGAAGCAGGCCGTGAAGGACGCCGAGGTCGTGTTCCTGTGCGTCGGCACCCCGCCCAAGCCCGACGGCACGGTCGACATGAGCTTCCTCGAGGGCGCGGGCAAGGAGGTCTGCGACGCGCTGGCGGCAAACGAGGCCGACTACTTGGTGACGATCATCGTGAAGTCGACCGTCCCGGCCGGCACGAACCGCAAGCTCTACAACTTCCTCAAGGAGCAGACCAAGGCCCACGTCGCGGTCGTCTCCAACCCCGAGTTCCTCAAGGAGGGCACGGCCGTCCAGGACTGCCTCAACCCCGACCGTATCGTCATCGGCGGCGAGAGCCCCGAGGCGTTCCGGATGATGCGCCGGCTCTACGACCCGCTCATCAAGCGCGAGGACAACTTCCTCACGATGGGCTGGGAGTCGGCCGAGCTGACGAAGTACGCCGCCAACAGCATGCTCGCGGCGCGCATCTCGTTCATGAACGAGATGACGATCCTGTGCGAGCACTACGGCGCGGACGTCGAGGACATCCGCAAGGGCATCGGCAGCGACAGCCGCATCGGGCCGTCTTTCCTCAAGGCCGGCTGCGGCTACGGCGGCAGCTGCTTCCCGAAGGACGTGGCCGCGATGGAGCACATCTCCAAGGCCGCCGGCTACGAGAACCTGTTCGTCAACGCGATCCAGACGGTGAACTCGAACCAGAAGAAGCGGTTCGCCGACAAGATCGAGGCCAAGCTCGGCCGCCCAATCGCCGGCGCGACGATCGCCGTCTGGGGCCTGGCCTTCAAGGCCGACACCGATGACATCCGCGAGAGCGCGGCGATCGACGTCATCGAGCACCTGCTCGACAAGGGCGCGACCGTCAAGGCGCACGACTACCGCGGCATGGAGAACATGAAGCAGGTCTTCAAGGACCGCGTCGAGTGGTGCCACGACCCGGTGACCGCCGCCGCCGGCGCCGACGCCGTCGCGCTCGTGACCGACTGGCCGCAGTACACGACGCTGCCGTTCCGCAAGATCGCGGCGACGATGAACCAGCCGATCATCTTCGACGGCCGCAACTGCCTGCACCGCGACGTGATGCGGGAGAACGGGTTCCAGTACTACCCGATGGGCCGCCCCGCGGTCGAGAACGCCCTGCGTCTCAAGACCCGCGCCTAACCCGCGGTCCGGTCGCAGACAACAGAATGATCCCCGGAGCCCGGCGACGCGAGTCGCCGGGCTCCGATCGTTTGCGCGACGCGCGTCGGCGACAAACTCCCGGCATGCTCCAGCGCCCGCACTTCACGACGCGCGCGCGGCGTGCCCGCTTCAGCGGGCAGGTCCCCGCCTCGAACGTCATCCGACGCGGGCACCGCTGAAGATCGTGTTGAAATTCTCCGCCTCGGCGGGAGAACCGTGGGAGCAAGCTCGCGTTCGAAGACGTTGAACGGTTCCCGCAGTGGGCGCGCACGACGTATTCTTTGCAAGCGTCGCGGGCCGCGTTACGCTTCCTGCCGGCGCACATCTGCGCACCGCAGAAAGGGGAATCTACGTGTCCAAGCTCGCCTCGACCGCGCTGCTCGTCCTCTCGCTCGTCTTCCTGCAGGGCGCCGCGCCGCTCGCCGCCGCCGCCGATGCCGACGCACCGCCCGTCGCCGACAAGTCGGCCGACGACGCGAAGGGCCATGCCGACGCAACGGACGGCGCGGCGACGGAGGCGAGCGAGTCCGCGCCGGCCGCCGCGCCGCCCGTACTCGACGTCACCGACCCCGACGCGACCAAGGCGGCCGTCGGCCAGACCGTGACGGTCGAGGCGGAGGTCGTGAGCGCCGCGTGGAGCAAGTCGGGGAAGGTGCTGCTCGTCGAGCTCAAGGGGACGGAGCGGAGCCGGTTCATGCTCGCCGCGTTCGTGAAGTTCCGCACCGCGCTCGACGAGGGGTTCGACGGCGACGTCGCCAAGGCCCTCGCCACCGGCCGCCGCGTCCGCGCGACCGGCGAGGTGAAGCTGTACAAGCAGCGGCCCGAGATCCTGCTCGAAAAGCCCGAGCAACTTCAGATCCTTGACGCGCCCGCCCCGGCCGCCGAGACGCTCGAGGAGCGCTGACGCTCGCTGCGTTCCCGTTCGCCTCTCATGCTTCAGGTGCGTGCGGCAGCTTCCGGTTGATCGCCCCCGGGCTTCCGCCCGCGGCCAGGAGGTGCGCGACGAGCGTCTCGACGATCGAGGTCCAGTAGGGCGATGTCGACGGGGGACGACCGGTTGCGCGCCTGCGGTGTCGCCTGTCGTCGGACCCGCTGATTTCCCCGTCGCCGATTTGCGCGTCGTCAATTGTTTACGCAGCACCCTCCCGCTTCGCGCCTGTGTTGCAGCGCGTCGAACTCCTCACCTCCTCACGTCCCGTCTGGACACGCGCCGCCACGCCCGTTAGCTTCGTCGACGCGACTTGGGCCGGCT
>JAUJNJ010000180.1 GCA_030448225.1 Phycisphaerae bacterium | reverse complement strand
GGATCGCAGGCTCGCGTACCTCGCCTTGCACCACTCGAGCGTCTTCTGCCGCAGGTTCGGGTCCACCCCCATCAGCACGGCCAACCCGCTGAGCGCCAGGACGAACACGAACACGAGGAATTTGCGAAATGCCCCGCCCCAGCCCTTCGGCTGGGGGTGGGCTCCCAGCGGATTGCGGGGCATCGTGACGGCCGGGTACAGGCCCTCGGGCGCCGCGCCGGCCGGCATCGGGTCGGGGACGTCGATCCGGTCCGCCTCGGCGCTGGGGTCGAAGCTCAGCTTGAACGCGGCGGCCAAATCCTTGGCGCTGAGAAACCCCGGATCGGCGTTGAGTTTCTTTCGCGCCGGCGGAATGGCGAAGGGGTTCTCGTCGGGCGCCGCCCGCAACGACGCTGCGGCAACCGGCGCGGCTTGCGGCTTAGCCGCCGCCAGGGCAGCGGTGTGAGAATCAAGGTCGTCCGGGCCGAAGCCGCCCAGCGCGGGAACGACGATGTCCACCTCCTCGGGCTCCGGTGCGGGCGGCCCGGGCGCGACCCCCGGCGGCTCGGGGAACACCGACGGCGGGCGAGGCGCGTCCTCCACGCCGGCGCCGTCCAGCAGCACGTCGGGGTTGATCGGCGGCTCCTGGAGCCGGTTGCACTGCGGGCAGATGTTGGCCGTCGTCTCGATCGAGCTGCCGCAACTGAAGCAGAGCCCGAACTCGCGGCTCAGGCCCTTCACGTGGGCGGCGAATCGCCAGAGTTGGTGGGTCGTCGGGCCGCGCACGACCGACCGCGCCCGCACCCGCCCCTTGCGCACGAACGTCAACAGCGTATCGAACCGCATCCCCGGGGCGGCGGGGTTCCGCGCCTGAAGCACGTGCCACGGGCCGATCCGCGCCTTGGTCGCCTTGCGGGCCTCGGGCGTGTTGTCCATCCCACAGCGGGCGCACGGGACCGGCGACTTTTCGCTCACCGCGCCGCAGAACGGACACGCCTGCTTGCCATCGAGCCCGCGCAGCACGTCCTGCTGCGAGCGCGCCGCGTCGGCCGCTGTGGCCTGCACCTCGACGCCGTGGAGAGTGTCGGCCTCCGGATGTCCTGTCAGCTCGCTGGTTCGACTCATCCACCTACCTCGGGATGTCACGGCCACGACCCCGCGCGCCGCGGGCGCGGTGCTCGCGTGCGCTGAAACCCGCGCAGACAACAGTACGCTTTGCCGATCGGATGGTTCCCTCCCGCCGGCTGCGTCTGCGCGCACTCGCCGGGTATTATTCACATTACCGCATGAGCGTCTACCAAGGGCGGAACATCGACAGGGTCGTTCAGTTTTTGCCAAATGCGGGGAGGTCGCCGCGAAGTCGCGAAGGCGGAACCCACGCATTTTTCGATCAAACCTTCGCGGCTGATCTTCGCGCCTTGGCGGTGGTGGTTGTCTCCGGCGGCCCGTTACCGTTCCGAAGCGGGCGGGACGGCGGCGGGACGGTCGAAGTACCCGCGCACGAGGTCGCGGTACTCGTCGCCGACGCGCCCAGCCCGGTGCGCCTCGCCGGCGGCCTCGACGGCGGCGTCGCGCTGGCCGTGCTGCCGAGGCGGCGCCGCGCGCGCGGTTTCGGCCTCCGCCAAGGACCCACCAGCGCCGTCTTCCCGTTCGCCCGGGTCACGGGCCGCTCGGCCCGTCCCGCCGGCAGCGCGGTCACCGCGGGGTTGCGGGCCGTTTTCATCGGCGGCGTCTGACACCGGGTCCAGGGTGGGACGATTCACCTTGTCCGGCTCGCTTCGGCCCGTTCCGTCGCCCGCGCCCGAGGTGGCGGCTTGGGGCGAAGCGTCCGACTCGCGGTCGCCGGCGGTCGGCTTCGCTTGGTCATCCTCGGGCGGCTCGGCATCGAGCGCCTGACTGTCCCGCGCTCGCTCATCGCCGGGGTTCTGCTCCGCCCGGCGCTGGGGGCCCGTGACGTCCGTCCCCCTCTGAAGGATCGGCCGGGCCGCGGCGGACGAATCCCGCGATCTCGCGTCGGCGAGTTGCTGGCCGTTGGGGTTCGCCCGCAAGGGTCCGGAGGAAAAGGACGCCAGCGTCACCACCAGCGCGACGGCCAGGGCGATGCCGCCCCACGCACGCCCGCCGAATCGGCGCAGCAGCACGGCCGACGGGGAGACCGCCCCGCAGCGGGCGGCGGCCAGCGCGAGCACCGACCGCCGCCACGCGTCCGGCCGGGCGTCCTCGTCAGGGCTGGCTCTGCGCATGGCCCACGCGGTGCCCAGCAGATCCGCGGTGCCCAGTTGCCGGTCCGCTTCGGCCGCGGCCGCCAGCGCGTCCGGACGCCGGGCGGCGCCCCACGCCGCGCCCCCCCCCGCCCCGATGCCCAGCGCCGCCCCGGCGACGCCCCACGCGCTCTGACCGCGCCCCAGGAGCAGCGGCACGAGCACGACCGCGACTCCGCACCCGCCCAGCAGCCCCAGCCCCGCCCGCTCGGCCACGCGCAGCGCTACCTGCCGGCGGTGCAGCGCGCCGACGACCCAATCGAGCCTGGCGTCGGGAGAGTTCACAAAAGGGGGGGTGGGTCAGTTTACATTCCCAGGCACGGGCGGGACGCCCGTGTCACGAGGACGCCGCCGGTGACACGGGCGTCCCGCCCGTGCCGGATCGCCCAATCTTTTCAAACTGACCTCTGCCCATAAAGGGAGTGTATCGGTACGTCGGGCGGGCCGTACTTTCGTGTGCAGGTTATGCACCGGACCTACACGGTGCGTTCGTCACCGGGGGGCAGGCGCGGCAGCCGGCGACGTGTCATCTTTGTCGACGGGGTCGGCCGAATCCTCGCGTTCACGACTGTCGTCGTCCGCGGCGGGCCGTGTCGCGGGGGGCTCGTGGCCCTGCACGATCGGGGAGATCACCTCGCGCGCGAACGCGCGGCCCATCGGGCCGATGTGATCGCCGGTGTTGCCCAGGTCCATCCACTCGGCCGTGTAGGGCATCGGGACCAGCTTGGCGTACTGCGCGTCGTCGGCGCCGTCGGGCTTGGTGAAGCCGCGGAGGCCGGAGGCTTCCTCCTTGACGCCGTCAATCGTGCCGAGCAGGCGGGTGCCGGCGCCGAGGACGATCGCGTCGTTGGGACTGGTGAACGCGTAGGCCTTGCCGCGCACGCGGGCGAGGGCCTTGCTGAGGTCGTACCGCTGGGAGAGGGCGGGCGCGACGAAGACGAGCGTCTCGACCTGCACGCCTTCCGGCAGCCGCTCCAGCGCCCACGCCGCCAGCCCCGCCCCGCCGCTGTGGCCGACGAGGCGGATCTTCCGCCCCGGGTCGTCTGCCAACAGCTTCTCGATCCGGGCGGCGATCCGGCCGGCCTGCCGCTCGTTGCGGCGGCGGGCGAGCAACGCGCCGATTCCGGGGTCGCCCACCGTCCAGTCGTAGATCTCCGACGTGCCCACATACCCGCCGTCGTGAAGCCCCGCGACGAACTGCCGGTCGAGCGACCGCGCCCCGGCGATGCCGGGGAGGTGAATGAGGTGCTCGTGGTCGTCGCGTCTCGGCGCTGCCTCCCGCTCCGCCGTGCGGGCGCGGGCAGGCGCCCACGCAACGCAAAGCAGCACGACGAGCAGGAGGGGAGTACAAGCAGGCGAGAAGGACGGACGGCTCATACGAAGGCCCTCGTGTGCGGCCGTTTTTGTAGCAATGGCGCGGTCCTCCGTAAGGCGTCGCGGGATCCGTGGAACCACGGTGACTTTACAGGGGGCAGCGATTGCCGCCGCGACACACGCTATGCCCAGCCCGGTGCCGGCCACGCTGGCGAGCTACGAGGACCATGGTGCGGGGCCGGTCCATTGCCGCGTTTGGTTGTCGCGCAAGGCCGGGCCTCCGCCTTATGCCGCCGTCAAGGTCCCTACCTTCGCATGCGCGGGCGGCGCCGGTTGCCCCCGGTCGTGGTAATAGCTGAGGTACAGCTCGACGGCCTCGCGTAGCTTCGGCCCGATGTCCTCGGGCGATTCGGCGGTCGTCGTGCATCCGGGCAG
>JAUJNJ010000179.1 GCA_030448225.1 Phycisphaerae bacterium | reverse complement strand
TTGTCTGTGTTTGTCTCGGTGGTCCGCTCCCAACCCCCCCCCCCGCCGGGGGGGCGGCCCCCCGCCGCCGCGGGGGGGGCGCGTCACCCGCTGTGTTTCGCCGCGCCGGGGGGCCCCCCCGGGTGGCCGCCCCCGGGTCCCGTTTCCACAGGTGCCGACAAGCAAGTCGACCCCAGTCCTTCCCAAAGCTTACGAGCCTCCTGCAATTCCGACCGTTCATCTGTGAAGGCGATACCGCCTCTGCGATCGCAGCGTGACGCGCAGGTACCGAGATGCGCTGGCCAGGACGCGCGGTGCTTACTTGACTACGATTCCCTCACCTTCAGGTGCAGCTAGGTGCAGCGCCGCGTCGGCAGCAAACCGTCATCCCGAGGAGCGACAGCGACGACCCATCTCGGGATGGAGATGCGTGCCGCCGGCCCGAGATGGGTCGGGTCGCTACCGCTCCCCTCGGGATGACGCATTACAGGCGGAAACGCGCTATGCGTGGAGGCACGCTATGCGTCGAGGCCCTACACGTGGAGTAGACGTGCTTGAAAAGGCACCGTCCCTACGACGAATGCAGATCCCATGACAGTCGAACCCAAACCAATTAGGGTTTACCCGCCACGTTGCAAAATCCTGTTCCAGCCGCGTCGGCGTGTCCGGCTTTAACGTCGCGAAGCGCCAGCGTGTCGCGGATGATGCTGCCGGGGGAGACGTGCGCCGATTGCCCGTCGCAACGCTTATCCGAATAAGCGGCAGCGGGCCCTTCGGGCCTGCGGCGAAACGGGGACGTGGGGTGACACCGAGGGGCTTTTAATCCACGTCCGGCAGGGGGACCGCCGGGTCCTTTAGCGCCTCTTCCCGCCCGCTGACGTTCGTCCGCCGCGCCACGAGTTCGCGGAGGCCGGCTGGCTCGTCGGAATCCTCCTGTCGGGCGATCCAGAGCACCTGCGACACCCGCCCGTCCGCGGCCACGCCGATTTCGGCGAAGCCCGGCGCGGCGACGTCGGGGGTGCCGCGGATCAGGCGGCGGTCGACGAAGCGGCTCTCGCCCCAGCCGACGAGGCGCAGGCCCAGCACCTCGCTCGTGAACCGGTTCACCCCCGCGTACGCCTCGCCGTCGCCGCCGGCCATGTTGCGGCCGGCGAGCGCGCCGGTGGCGGCGGCGTGCTCCCAGTAGTCGATCCAGCGGTACTTGCCGAACAGCGGGTCGAGGATCGCCGCGCAGTCGCCCGCCGCGTAGACGCCGGGCACGTTCGTGCGGCAGTAGGGGTCGGTGAGGATCGCCCGCTCGGCCGCGACGCTGGAGTTGCGCAGGATGTCGCGGTTGGCCGCCGACCCGACCGCCGCCACCGCCAGGTCGCAGTCGAGCGTCGCCCCGTCGTCGAGCACGACGCGCTGCACGCGCCCGTCCCCCTCCAGTCGCAGCGGCCGGCGTTCGGCGCGGACGCGCACGCCGTGGCGCTCGAGGTAGAGCGACAGGAACCGCCCGGTGCTCTCGCCGGCGATGCGCTGCCACGGGTGCCCGTCGGTCACCAGGTCGACGCCCAGCCCGAGGCGGCCCAGCGAGCCGGCCACCTCGACGCCGAGCAGCCCGCCGCCGATCACCGCCGCCCGCCCGCGCCCGCCGGGGTGGCGCAGGCCCTCGGCCAGCGCCTTGTCGATCGCGTGGCGCAGGCGGTCCTCGTCGGCGATCGTGCGGAGGTAGTAGAGGTTCGGCAGCTGCGCGCCCGGCACGTCCAGCGGCAGGGGGGTGGCGCCGGTCGCCAGCAGCAGGCGGTCGTAGGAGACCTCCTCGCCGCTGTCGAGCGCGACCGAACTGCGGGCGGCGTCGATCCGCGTGACGCGGCGGCCGGTGCGCAGCTCCACGTCGTGCCGCTCGAACCAGCCGGGCGGCGTCGTGAACAACTCTTCCCGCGGCGTCTCGCGGCGCAGGTACCCCTTGCTGAGCGGCGGGCGGTGGTACGGGCGGCTGCGCTCCTGCGCGACCAGCAGCACCGACCCCTCGCGGTCGCGTTCGCGGATCGCCGCCGCCGCCGCGCTGCTCGCCACGCCGCCGCCGACGAGCAGGTATTTCACGTGCAGGTTGGTCATGTCGTCGACTCGGCTCTCGGTTCGATGGTCCGGCTCACTCCCATTCTATCGCCGCGCGGGGGCGGGTGTTCGGCGGATCGGGGAAAGGCGTGGCCCGGCCCGTCGTGCGGGCGGCCGCCGCGGTGGCGGGTTCGCGCGGCCGCAAGCGGGAAGAACGGCGACCGGCGCGGGGGTGCGATCGGACGCGCACGGGTCCCACGCCGTGCGGGTTGCCGCAAATTGATCCTCCGCCTTGACACCTCGCCCGCGATCATCAACAATCCGGAAATCCGGATGAACTGATGGTTAAGGTCGCCGCCGCACAACCCGACGCGCTGCTCGGCTGGATGGACAGCCTCGCCGACACCACGCGCCTGCGCCTGCTGCGGATGCTCGAGCGCCACGAGCTGGGCGTCGCCGAACTGTGCGACGTGCTGCAGATGCCGCAGTCGACCGTCAGCCGGCACCTGAAGGTCCTGGGCGACCTGAAGTGGGTCCGCAGCCGGCGGGAGGGGACGAACCACCTCTACCGCACGATCCTCGACGAGCTCGACCCCGCCGCCCGCAAGCTCTGGCTCCTCGCCCGCGAGCAGACCGAGGGGTGGGCGGCCCTGCGGCAGGACGAGCTGCGCCTCGAACGCCGCCTCAGCCAGCGCCGCGGCGACAGCCAGGCGTTCTTCGCCGGCGCGGCGGGGGAGTGGGACCGCCTGCGGGCCGACCTCTACGGCACCCGCTTCGACGACGACGCCATGCTGGCCCTGCTCCCGCCCGATTACGTCGTGGCCGACCTCGGCTGCGGCACCGGCGCCGTCGCGACGAAGTTGGCCGGCGTCGTGCGTCAGGTGATCGCGGTCGACAATTCCCCCGCCATGCTGAAGGCGGCCAAGCGGCGCGTCGGCGAACTGACGAACGTGGACCTGCGTAAGGGCGAGTTGGACGCCTTGCCGATCGAGGACGGCGCGTGCAACGCCGCCACGCTCATCCTCGCGCTCACGTACGTGCCCGACCCCGCCGCCGCCCTGCGCGAGGCGGCCCGGGTGCTGAAACGCGGCGGCCGACTGGTGATCGTTGACTTGCTCCCGCACGACCGCGACGACTTCCGCCGCCGCCTCGGCCAGCAGTCGCTGGGGATCGAGCCGGTTGACCTGAAGTCCACGATGGCCGCCGCCGGTCTGTCCGCGGTGCGAGTATCCCCGCTGCCGCCCGAGGCCGAGGCGAAGGGGCCGGCTCTGTTCCTGGCGACGGGGACGCGCACAGAAGTAGGATAAGGCGATGACGACAAACGCCCAACGCATCCTCGCCGAAGCGATGGCGCTCGACCCGGCGGAACGCGAGGAACTCGCAGAACGGCTCCTCGGGTCGATCGAGCCGTCGACCGACCCGGAGTACGTCGCCGCGTGGGAAGCCGAGATACAGCGGCGGATCACGGACATGGACGCCGGCGTCACGCCGGCGATCCCGTGGGAAGAGGCGCGAAAAACCATGTTCGGCGGCGGATCCGATGCGCAAGCCGATTGAGCTGGACACCGCCGCGAAGCGGGAGGCGGACGAGGCGTATAGCTGGTACGCGCAGCAGGACATGCGTGCCGCGCAAGGGTTTGCCGCGAGTTTCGATCGGGCGATCGAGACGATCGCGGGGCGCCCGCAGACCTGTGCCGCCTACTTGCTTGGCACGCGCCGCTGTCTGCTCGACGGCTATCCGTACCTCATCGTGTTCCTCGAACGACCCGACCGGATCACGATCATCGCGGTCGCGCACGGCCGACGACGTCCCGCGTACTGGGCTGGGCGAGTGAAGCCGTAGGTCGATGGACGCAACTTCATCCGTGGCCGCCGTCGCGGACGCGGATGCCGGTGGGGCTGGCGAGCGGCGGTAATCGCATGCGATCCAATGGCCTCACCGTGCGATCGGGGGCGGGCTACCTCGCCCAGAT
>JAUJNJ010000178.1 GCA_030448225.1 Phycisphaerae bacterium | reverse complement strand
CGGCGGTGCCGGTGGCGGACCGCACGCCGTCGGCGCACAGGCCGAACGACGAGCCGCCGTTCTCGGTGCCGATCGACCGCAGCGCGACCTTGCCGACGTTCGTCGCCGCGATCAGCGTGTTGCTGAACGCGCCGGCGCCGCGGCCGGTGACGCTCACGCTGCCGATCGTGGCCGGGGCGGCGAAGTCGTTCATGCCGTCGGGCAGGGCCGAGACGGCCGTGCCGACGCCGGCGAAGATGCGGCTGTCGCGGAGCGTGCCCGCCCGCACGCTGCCGACGTCGCCGGTCGCCCGCAGGTCCGAGCCGGCCATCGCGCCACCGACCGACAGCTTGCCGAGCGTGTCGACCGCCAGGTCCGCGCCGAGGTCGCCCTTCACGCTCATCGCGCCCACCGACGGCGCGCTGACGCGGTCGGTCGTGCCGTCGGTGTCGGTCCAGGCGGCGGCCCGCAGCGAGCGGATCGGCGACGCGCTGTTGACGCGCAGATCGCTGACGGTGCCGAGCGTGATCGCCGCCGGCCCCCCCGCGCCGATCGTGATCGTCCGCCCGCCGGCCGCGTCGCCGAGCGCGAGGCTGCGCACCGACCCGCCGACCGTCGCGTCGCCGGCGAGGCTGGCGCGGCGGCCGGCGAGGCCGCGGAGCGACCCGTCGACGTCGAGCCCGGCCAGCGCGGTGCGGCCGGCGATCGTGAGCGTCGAGGCGGCGGTCGTGCCCGTCGCGGTGATGCGGGCGGCGCCGTCGCTCAGGACCAGCACCTCGGCCGACCCCGGGCCCTTCAGCGACACCCGCACGGGCCGCCCGTCGGTGCCGGTGAAGACGGCGCGGGTCTTGCCGCCGACGGGCAGCGTGTCGATGCCCGCGTTGGCGATCGTCGCCACGCCGCGGCCGTCGGCGATCGTCGCGTCGCCGCTGACGACCGTCACGTTCAGCGCGAACGCCTCGGCCGGCTCGCTCGCCGAGTCGGACAGGACGTTGACGGCGACCGTCTTGCTGGTCTGGCCCGGGTCGAACGTGATCGTGCCGGCCGCGGCGGTGTAGTCGGCGCCGGCCAGGGCGGTGCCGTCGGCCGTCTCGTAGGCCAGGACGACCGCCGACGCCGGCGCCGCGTCGAGCGTGACGGTGAACGTCGCGACGGCCGTGCCGGTGCGCGGCTCGCTGACCGCGACGTCCGAGACGTTCGCCCGCGGCGTCCCGGGCTCCCCGCCGCCCTGCTGCTGGGTGCGGGCCGAGGCGACGTCGGTGAAGTCGGAGAAGCCGGCGGCGTTCTGGGCCCGCACGCGGTACTCGTAGAGCGTGTCGGGCGTCAGGCCGCCGTCGGCGAGCGTGGTGCCGGGCACGACGTTGGAGACCGCGTCCCACGCCGCGGCGCCGGCGACGCGGCGCTCGACGAGGTAGTTCGTCGCGCCGGCGGCCTCGGTCCAGGTGAGGTTGATCCCGGTCGGCGAGGCGGCGACGGCCGAGAGCGAGCCCGGCGCCGACGGGGGCTGGCTCGAGTCGCCGGGGCGCTTGGCGTTGGCCAGCGCGGGCTGCGACGCGTTGCCGACGGCGTCGACGGCGGTGACCTGGTAGTAGCTCGTCACGCCGCGCGGCGCGCCGGCGTCGACGTACGCGGTGCCGTCGGTCACGAGCGCGGCGGTGTTGAGCTTCACCCACGGCCCGCCGGCGGTCGCGCCGCGGAACACGTTGTAGCCGGCGAGGTCGTCCTCGGCGTTGGCGGCCCAGTCGAGCGTGACGGCGGCGTCGGACGGCAGCGCGGTCAGCCCGGTCGGGCGGGCCGGCGGGACCGAGTCGCCGACGCGGATCGCCTCGACCGTGGCCGGCAGCGACTCGTTGCCCGACGTGTCGACGGCCCGCACCTCGAAGTACGACGTGGTGCCGACCGGGGCGAAGATGTCGTTGAACGTCGACTCGACGAGCACGCCCGCGTTGAGCTTCTCGAACGGGCCGCCCGCCGCCGCCGAGCGGTAGACGTTGTACCCGGCGAGGTTCGCCTCGGTGCTGTCGTTCCACTCGAGCATGACCGAGCCGGTGCCGGCCGCCGCCAGGCCGGTCGGCTTGGCCGGCGGGCTCTCGGGCGCGATGTTCGTCAGCAGGTAGACGTTGTCGTTGTAGTCGTAATTGATGCCCTTGTAGTCCATCCCCAGGATGTACGTGTTGGGGATGACGGTCCCGTCGGGCTTGCGGGCGATCCAGAACCGCAGGTGGTGCCCCTCGTCGCCGGGGTGGCTGGCGGGCGGCGGGTTCTTGGTCGGGTCGCTCCACTCGCCGCCGTCGACGCGCCAGCCGAACGTGCCGCTCGGGTTGAACTTCCCGAACGCCGGCCCGGCCTCGCCGGTCTGCAGCGGCAGGATCGACTGCCCGTAGTCCGCGTCCTGCTGGAGGATGTTGGTGACGGTTTCCGACCCCTTGTTGTGCCACCACAGGTCGGCGTCGCTGCCCTGGTTGTGCATCGACAGGAGCTGGCGCGCGGTGACCGGCGCCGACCGGTCGGCGCGCTTCCAGTAGGCGCTGAGCACCTCGTCGCCGACGCGGCGGATCTTGCCCTCCTCGCCGGGGATCGTCAGCAGCTGGCCGCTCTTGACGATGTCGGTGCCGTAGCCGAGCACCTCGATCGTCTCGAACAGGTTCGGCTCCTGGTTCTCCTCGCTCACCGACTGCCAGAACCCGGACAGGTCGACGATCGTGACCGGCTCGTCGAGGTCGTCCGACGCGATCGTCAGCGTGCCGTGGTGGACGCCGCCGGACGTCGCGTTGAACCGCACGACGACGTTGGCCGACGCGCCGGGCGCGATCGTGGCGTTGGCGGCCGGGCCGCTGTCGACGACGAACGCGCCGTCGGCCGCGATCGCGCCGATCGTCAGCGGCTCGGTGCCGGTGTTGCGGAGCTGGAGCGTGGCGGTGTCGTGGACCTTGTTGTCCGGCTGCGGCGGGAGGTTGTCGCTGTTGACCGGGTCCTGGATGCGGCTGAAGACCAGGCGGTCCGTGAACGGCACGCCGTCGCGGTTCTCCAGGCCGAGTTCCGGCCCGTCCGGCGCCGCCTTCACGTTGCGGATGATGCCGACGACGTCGTTGGAGTCGTCCGAGAGGTCGTACTCCTCGAACGTGAAGACGAACGCGTCCTGCTCGACGGTGCCGTCCGGGTTGCGCAGCGGGAAGAACCGGACCTTGTGGCGGTTGGACGCGACGGCGTCCCAAGTGTTGAGCGAATCCTCGGCGAAGGCCTCGCGGGGCAGGCCCTTGTCCTTCGTCGGGTCCTGGAACGACGGGAACACGCCGTACAGCGCGAACGCGCCGGGCCCGGGGTCGAACGTGCCGGAGCCGGAGGCGAACTCCGGGCTGAGCGTGCGCGAGTCGGCGCCGGTGGTGAACAGCTCGGTCTTGTCGGCGCGGTTGCCGGGCGTGTAGTAGCCGACGCGGCTGGAGACGCCCTCGCGGTGGTTGCCCTGGAGGCTGAGCAGGTCGATCGTGATCTCGCCCGCGCCGGCCTTCTGGAGGCGCGGCATGAGGATCTCCTCGCTGCTGGCGTCGGGCGGGACCGGGTAGGCGTTGGTCGCCTCGCCGCTGTCGTTCGGGCCGTCGCCGACGATCGTCGGGATGTTGTAGGCGCGCAGGATGCGGGCGAGCGACGGCTCGTTGGCGCCGTTCGTGCCGCCGGTGCCGACGCCGCGGAGCGCGACGTTCGTCTCCGGGTACGACGGGTCGTTGCTGCGGACGCGCAGGAACGCCGAGTCGATGCCGACCGAGTTGGCGGAGAAGCGGACGCGGACGTCGACGGACTCGCCGACGCTGAGCGACGTCGGCAGGTCGCCGGCGCCGAGGACCTCGAAGCGGCCCGTGTCGTCGCCGTCGTTGGCCGGGTCGTCGATCAGCTCGAACCCGCCGGCGGGGAAGACCAGCGGCTCGGTGCCGCTGTTGGTGACGCGGACGGCGAGCGTCTACATCTGGCCGGCGCCTTCCGTCACGTCGAGGCAGACGACGCAGAACACGAGATTGGTCTTGTCGCCGGCGTCTCGCAGGCCCTGCCGGATCTCGCGCTGCAGCTCGATCTGCCCCCGCCGAGG
>JAUJNJ010000177.1 GCA_030448225.1 Phycisphaerae bacterium | reverse complement strand
CCCGCCCCCGGCTCGGGCGCGCGGTACAGGTCGGCCAGCGCCAGCAGCGCCGCGCCCCGCGACCGCGGCGCCTGCGCCCGCTCGTCGGCCAGACCCCCCAGCGCCGGCGCCAGCGCGTTGTCGGACGTGGTGCGCAGCGCGTAGCCGGCGTTGGCGCGGACGGCGTCGTCGTCGCTCGCCAGCCCCTTCCCGATGGCCCGCCACGCGCCCGGCGCGGCCCGGCCGATGCGGTTGAGCGCGGTGAACGTCGCGTAACGGGCGAACAGGTCGGGCTCGTTCAGCTTCGCCAGCAGCGCCGGGACGGCGGCGGCGTTGCCGATCCGGCCGAGCGCCGTGGCGGCGTGGAACCGCATCGACGCGTCCGGATCACTCAGCGCCGCCACGAGCGCGTCCGTCCCCTCCGCCGCCCGCCGCGTCCCGAGTTGCCGGGCGGCCTGCCGGCGGACGGAGACGTCATTCTTCGCGTCGGCCGCCGCGCCGACGATCGCGTCGCGCCCGGCCTCGCCGCCGTCGATCCGATCGAGCGCCCAGACCGCGTGCCAGCGCGCGTGCGCCGGTGCGGCGGCGTCCTTCAGCAGCGCGACGAGCGGCGCCGCCGCCTCGCCGCCGCGCTCGCCGAGGCGGCGATGTGCGACCATCCGCACGCTCTGCGCCGGGTGCTTCAGGCCGTCGATCAGTTCCGCCGTCGTCGCCTCGAACGGCTTGGCCGTCGCGGCGGGCACGAACCACGCGGGCTGCGGCGCCGCCTCGCTCTTGCCGGCCCACGTGACCTTCAGCAGCCGGCCGACGGGCTTCTTCTGCATCCACCCGCCGTAGCCCCAGTCGGTGACCCAGAAGCCGGCGCCGTCGGCGGTGACGGCGATTCCGTTCGGCCGCAGTTCGCCTCCGTCGGACTTGTCGAGCAGGTCCTCCTGGCTCGTCACCTTGTAGGTGGCGCCGGCGCGCTGCACGACGAACCGCTGCACCTTTCCCTTGCCCCACTCGCAGTGGAACAAATTGCCGTGGAACTCGGCCGGCAGCGCGTCCTCGTTGTAGCCGATCGCGCCGGTCGGCGAGCCGCCGCCGTACTCCGCCATCCGCCACAGCGTGTAGGGCTGGAACGGCGCGTCGGGGTTCTGCGGCTTGTACCCCTTGGCGGCGGCGAGGACCTTCGTCTCGTCCGGCTTGTAGTCCCACGGGTAGCCGTAGGTGCCGCCGTCGACCATGTGGGTGAAGCGCGTCCACCAGCCGTGGCCGTCGTCGGTGTTGTCGTAGGTGAACCCGTCGTCCTCGGCGTTGAGCGACACGTCGAGGTGGTTGCGCGTGCCGGTGGAGAAGACCTCCAGGTCCGTGCCGTCCGGTCGGATGCGGACCACGCCGCCGCCCTTGAGTTCGGCCGTGCGCCCGTCGACGTTGCTCTTGGCGCCGTACACGCCGCGGTCGCCGACGGACATGTAGAAAAAGCCGTCGATCCCCAGGCGGATCTGCGCCGCTATGTGGTCGTTGAGGCCGCCGATCGTCGGCATGCCCGTCTGATTGATGATCTCCTTGCGCTCCGTCCCGGCGTCGCCCTTGTCGGTGAAGACGCTGAAGACCGGGTAGTGGTGGACGTACACCTTCCCGTCGACGTACGCCAGGCCGAAGACGGCGTACAGGTTGTCGGCGAAGAGCGTGACGCGGCCGTCGGGGTGGATGCAGAGGATGCGGTCCTGCGGCTCCTTTCCGCCGAAGTTGCTCAGCGGGTGCTCGGCCACCAGCACGCGCCCGTCCGGGATCGCGCACACGACCGACGGCGTGTGGATCTGCGGGTGCGCCATCACCGTCTCCACCCGCCACCCCGCCATCGCCTTCGGCGGCTTGGCGTCCTGCGGCGCCGGCAGGATTGACGCCGGCGGCGGCGGCAGTTCGGCGGACGCGGCCGGCTCCTCCGCTCGCACGGGCTTTGGCAGCTCGGACGTGGCAGACGCGACGAGGACGACGGACAGGAGGAAAGCTCTGTTCATGCGTGAGTTCGGGTTCGAGAGACTGCCCCCGAGTGGGCGCCCCGCGGGCACACTCCGCGGCTTCGCCGACCAGTGCCCGCACGGACGCCGGCACGACCATCCGGCTGCGGGACGACCTTTATACAAATCGGCAGACGCTTTGTTCGCACCCGGGACCGGCCGGAGCGAACGCGTCACTCGGTCATCTCAAACCGCGCCCGCCGGATCGCCCGCAGCACGTCCGGGTCGGCAAGGGTCGGCGACAGGATCACGCGATGCCCCGCCCCGCTCAGCACGTGACGGTCGACGACGCCCCCGAAGAATCCTTCCTCCTTCACGGTCGACAGCCGGGCCTCGTCGGCCGGGATCCAGATGCCCCCGCCGCTGGCCATCAAACGGTTGACGCGGACGAGCACCCCACGCTCGTACACCTCGACCCGCACGAGGCTCCAGAGTTCCACGCCGTTCACCGTCCCGCCGCCCTCGTCGGACAACGCCAGGCGCTCCCCGCGGTCGATCGTCCGCCACGCGTCGCTCAACCCGGCAGCGTGGCGCAGGCGCTGGCGGCTGGCGGCCGTAAACCAGATGAGGAACGCCGTCCCGACCAGCAGAAAGCATACTACGCTCAGCATCCATACCCCCGTTTCCGACTATACCGCCCGCGAACAGAACGCGCGCCAAAGCGGCGACGCTTGCAGAGGCGCAACCTCGGCTTTCGTGTCACGCCACTACGACCGTTGCGGCCGTCGCGCCGCACTCCGGACAGCGGTGGGGCGTGGCGTGGAGGTCGTAGCCGCACGACGTGCAGAGGCCGGCTCGCGCGCGGCGTCGGCGACGGCCGGCCGCGACCGCCCGCGCGGCCACCGCCGGCAGCGCGGCGGCGGCGACGAGGAACCAGATCGGCACGCACACGAAGCCGAGGTGGCAGTTCGCCACGCCGCGGGCGGGCCCCGGCACGTCCATCAGGAAGTTGCCGGCGTTCTCGTCGAACCACCACGGGTTTCGCGGGTCGCGGGTGAACGGATCGCGGGACGTCAGGACGGCGCGGCCGGCGGCGTCGCGGGCGGTGATCGTGTGGAGCGTCTGCGCGTCGATCGCCAGACCGTTGAGCCTGGCCGGGCGGACGCGCTGCTGCATGAGTCGCAGGCGGCCGTGGCTCGCGTCGAGGAACCACACGTCCTGCGGCGTGCGCGACGCGCGGAGCACGAGCGGCCGGCGGTAGGACGCGACCCAGAGTAGCGCCAGCAGCAGCGACGCGGTCGCGCAAAGCGTGAACAGCTTACCCCTCACGCCATCGCTCCCTCGGCCGCGTGCCTACGGATATCCGGCGGCGGCGGCAGCGCGAACGCGTCACTCGTGCGCGGCACGCGGAGAACTCGCTGCCGAAGCCGGCGACGTTGCCGGTCGCGCGTCACGGGCAGTATCCCGAGTTCCAGCCTCCGCCGCGAGCGTCCCGCATTCCGGGCATCGCTCGGGGCTGGCGCGCAAATCGTAGCCGCAGGCGGCGCACCGCCCGGCCTGTGTCCGCCGCTCCGCGAGGCGTGCGCGTCCGGCGCGGACAGCGACCCACGCCAGCGGCGGGACGGCGAGCACGAGCGCCGCCGCCCAGTACATCACCGTCCAGCGCGTCCGCACCGTCCGCGTCGTCGCGACGTGGTTCGTCCACGTCGACGACTGCCCCGCGATGGCCGGCGCGGCGAGCGAGTCTTCCACTTGCCAGCGGAGGCCGGTGCGGGGCAGGTCCGTCCACGGGAGTTGCTCGATCATCATCGACTTCACCGTCGACATCTTCGCCGGCTGGGTCTGGCGCATCGGCAGGTGGCGCACGTCGACCTCGACGCTCACGAAGCGGCCCGACACCGAGTGGTTCTCGATCCGCCGGACCTTCCAGTACGCGCCGGACACCTGCTTCCGCTCCGTGAACCACGAGTCGTGCCGGTAGAGGCTCCCGGCCCACAACACGCACACCACCACGAACGCCGTGGCCGACAAGGTGCAGCAGAGGGCGCGGAGCCTTCGCGTCACGGTCATGGAAAGCCTCTTCTTAGAGGCGTGGTCAACTCTAGGACATCGAGGCATCTTCGAACATGCTACGGGAA
>JAUJNJ010000022.1 GCA_030448225.1 Phycisphaerae bacterium | reverse complement strand
CGGCGAGATGGCCGAGCTCGAACATGCCGTCGGCGGCGGACCAGTAGAACGCGACGTTGCCGGCGTCGGTCGTGCCGCCGTGGGCGTACTTGCGGAACGAGCCCAGCGCGACGCCGTCGTCGCCGAGGACCGACACGGTCGAGTCGGCGTAGCCGTCGTCGCGGGTGGAGAAGACCAGCGGCGTCGTGCGGGCGGCGTCGGCGACCCAGGCGGTGCGGCCCATCGGCGCGTCGCCGGCGTAGCGGTCGGAATACCCGGCCGCCCGGCCGGCGGCGTTGAGGTGGCCGACGACGCTCTGTTGGTAGCCGTCGGCGCGCGTGTGCGCCACGTCGGTCATCCCTACGCGCGCGGACGCCTCTCCGGCGTGGAGCCAGGCCGACTGGCCGTGGTTCGTCGTACCGGCGTATCGCTGCGAGTGCCCGGCCGCGACGCCGGCGGCGTTGAGGTGCGCCACCGCGCTGTGCTGGTAGCCGTCGGCGCGCGCGTGCGACGCGCCGGTGAGGCCGATCCGGGTGCTCGTGCCCCCCGCGTGGAGCCAGGCGGACCGCCCCGAGTCGGCCGCGCCCGCGTAACGGGCGGAAAACCCGGCGGCGTGCCCGGCGTCGTTCAGGCGTTCCACGCCGCTGAGTTGGTACCCGTCGCCCCGCGTGTGGGCGGCGTCGGTGAGTCCGACGCGGGCGGCGGCGGTACCGGACGAATGGGTCCAGGCGGAGCGGCCGAGGTCCGTTGAGCCGGCGAATCGCTGCGAGTACCCGGCCGCCCGACCCGCCTCGTTCAGGAGGACGACGCCGCTGAGATGGTACCCGTCGGCCCGGGTGTGCGCGGCGTCGGCGTAGCCGAGGCGGACCGTCGTGCCGTCGACGTCGCGGAGCCAGGCGGAGTAACTCGCCGGGCCCGGGTAGCCGTAGCGCTGCGAGTGCCCGACCACCTGCCCGGCCAAGTTCATCGACCGGACGTCGCTGTCCTGGTACCCGTCGAGGGCCGTGTGCGCCGCGTCGGTGTAGCCGACGCGGGTCATGGTGCCGTCGGCGTCGCGCAGCCATGCCGTGCGGCCGAGGTACGTCATGCCCGAGTAGCGGACGGAGATCCCGGCGACCTGTCCCGCGTCGTTGAAGAAGTCGCCGCCGGTGAGATGCACGCCGTCGCTCCGGGTGTAGCCGGCGCCGGTGTAGCCCAGGCGGGTCATCGTCCCGTCGGGGTCACGGAGCCACGTCCGCCAGCCGAGGAAGGTCGCGCCGGCGTACTCCGCCGATATGCCGACCGCCTGCCCCGCCTTGTTCAGAAGTTTGACCTGGCTCTCCTGGAACCCGGCGTTCGTCGTGAAGCCGTCGCCCCAGTAGCCGACGCGGGTGGCCGTGCCGCCCGGCTCGTATAGCCAAGCCGACCGGCCGAAGTAGGACGTGGTGCCGTCCATGCGGTAGGAGGAACCGGAGACGTACCCGGCGCCGTGCAGGACCGAATACTGGGCGTACTGGAAGCCGTCGCTGGACGTGTGCTCCGGATCGGTGAGCCCGAGCGGGGTGAGCGTCGCGGCGCCAGCGGCTCGTGCCACGTCGGATAGCGCGAGCAGGCCGGCCGCGGCGACCGCGGCGGCGAGCAGGGCGGCGCGGCGGTCGCGCGGCGGCGACCCCGTGTGCATCGGTGTTCGAGACATGCGTTCGACTTCTTCCTGTACCCGCTCGTGCGGACCACGTGCACTAGCGGTCGATACCGCCCAGGTTTGCTGACCCTGCGTGACCTCGCCGTCCTGATCCGACCGTGACGTCTTGGCGGCAACGCCGCGGGCAAGTTCTGCCGGCGAAGTAGATGGGTTGGGAGGGTGAAACCGATTTCCCCCGCGACCTCACTCTACCGCAAGACGGGGGTGGTTCAAGCAAAACCTCCGCGGGCTGCGACGGACGGGAGGAAGGATCGGAGCGATAAGCATTTGCCCACACTACCGATGTGGCATGGGCAAATTCGACGGCGGCGGCACCCGTCGAAAGGAGCGGCTCCCCGCGCGGTCGGGCCGTCTGTACCGGTCGGCCGGCCTGGCCACGTGAAGGTGGTGGTCCGGCTCGACTTCGCCAACGCGGCCGGCGAGACGAACGAATTCGACGCGTTCCGCGTCGGCACGACCTGCTGGGACGTGACGGGCGCGGTCCCGGAGCCGGGGGCGGCTACGCTCCCTGGTTTGGCCGCGGCTGTGACGCTGCTTCGGCGGCGGCGGCGGCGGCGGGCGCGCCGCGCCTGATGGCGGGCCTCGGGTCGACAGCGCGGGCCCGAGTTGCCTCGTTGCCAAGTTCGGGCGTCCTGTGTTGCAACTCCTCCGGTGGCACCCTCCGAAACAGCGGGCAGCGGGCCCTTCGGGCCTGCGGCGGAGCGGGCATCGGGGAGGGCGGGTCCAAAAGGCACTTCATCCCGCGCTCCGTTGACTACCGTCGGCGGCGCGCGGCGCTTTGGCCCCGGAATCTCATCACTGCGGCGTTTGACACGACCGTCACGGGCACCGACCCTCTCCGTGCGATACTGTTGCTCATCGCGAAGGCACGAATCCGGCCGCCGGCCGATCGGGGGTGGCGGGGTCGCGCGTGCCCGCAAGGAGATTTCGATGCGACTTCCCGCCGTCCCGCCAGGTTCCGCCGTCGTCCTCTTGGCCACCCTCGCGACGGGCGTTGCCGTCGCCGCCGCCTTCGCCGCCACCGGGGCGGGCGCCGCGGGCGGCGAGCGCGCCGACGGGCGCGCGGGCAACCCCGTGTTGCCCGGCTGGTACGCCGACCCGGAGGGCGTCATCTTCGGGGACCGCTACTGGATCTACCCCACGTTCTCCGCCCGCTACGAGGAGCAGGTGTTCCTCGACGCGTTCTCCTCGCCCGACCTCAAGACCTGGACGAAGCACCCGCGCATCGTCGACACGACCGCGATCAAGTGGGCCCGCCGGGCGATGTGGGCGCCGTCGGTCATCGAGAAGGGCGGGCGGTACTACCTGTTCTTCGGCGCCAACGACATCCAGAACGACCAGGAGGTCGGCGGCATCGGCGTCGCGGTCGCCGATCGTCCGGAGGGCCCGTTCAAGGACCACCTCGGCAAGCCGCTCATCGACAAGTTCCACAACGGCGCCCAGCCGATCGACCAGTTCGTCTTCAAGGACGTCGATGGCCGGCTCTACATGGTCTACGGCGGGTGGCGGCACTGTAACCTCGTGCGCCTCAACGACGACTTCACCGGGCTGCTCCCCCACGACGACGACACGACGTTCAAGGAGATCACGCCCGACGGGTACGTCGAGGGGCCGTTCATGTTCCGCCGCGACGGGCGGCTCTACTTCATGTGGTCCGAGGGGGGCTGGGGCGGGCCGAACTACTCCGTCGCCTACGCGATCGCCGACTCGCCGGCCGGCCCGTTCCGGCGCCTCGGCGTCGTGCTGAAGCAGGACCCGGCCGTCGCGACCGGCGCGGGGCACCACTCGGTCATCCACGTCGCCGACGACGACGCGTACTACGCCGTCTACCACCGCCGCCCGCTCGACCGCACCGGCCGCGACGAGCGCGTGACGTGCATCGACAAGATGGAGTTCAACCCCGACGGCACGATCAAGCCGATCGTCATCACCCGCGAGGGCGTCGCGCCGCGGCCGCTGCGGAAGGCGAAGCCGTAGCCGCTCTCTCGGGAAGATCACGGACGCCGACGAGCCGGCGAATCGTGGGAGCAAGCGCCCGCGGCGTTCGAGGCCGCTCACGGTCGGCAAGGGTGGTTTGCTAGTCGGTGACGCGTCGTCTGACGTGTAGAGGCGACGCCTGCGTCGCGTTGCGGCGCAGCCGCAAGTTAGTCCCGCCGGGAGATTCGCCGCTGCGCGTCGACGCGACGCGGGCGTCGCCACTACCCCGGCGGACGACGCATCATCGACCCCCAGCGTTACCCGTCGCGCCTCGCCGCACGCGGCGTGAGCGGCCGTGAAAGAGGGCATCCGAAGCGCACGGGCAACGTCGCACGGAGCAGCCCGGGGCACGAGGGCGGCACGTTCACCGCTTGAAGAACCCGATCGTGGAATGAAGGATGCGGTCGCGCACGACCGACGCGTCGTCGTCGCTCTTCTTTTGCAGGTCGTCGAGGTTCGCCCGGCAGAAGCGGCAGCCGAGGCTGTTGAGGTGGAAGTCGACGAGGTCCTGCCACGGCGGCTCGAGCGTCCGCAGCAGGTGGCGGCCGATCGTGCTGCGCTTCGGGCACGTCAGCCGCTGATCCTCCCACGCCTCGGTCACCATCGAATCGCCGTACACGGTGAACGTTGCGGCGGCGCTGCCCGCGCCGGCCGACCGGGCGACGTGGTCGCGCACCTCGTTGAGCGCGCGGTGCTTGATGAGGGCGACGTGCTTCTCGTCGATGCCGGCGATCCGGGCCGCGTCCTTGTTGCGGACCTGGCCGTAGAACAGCATCTCGATCACGCGCAGGTCGCGGAGGTTGCCCGCGACCTTCAGCCGGTCGATCAGCGCCCGCAGCGCCGCCGCGAGGGCGGCCTTATCGAGCGTCGCCTGCTCGGCGCGGCCGGCGTACCAACTCGGCGTGCGGTCGTCGCCCGCGAGGCGCGGGATCGCGGGTCCGTCGCCCGCGCCGCCGCCGCCGCGGGAGTCGAGCACGTCCTGGAGGGAGCAGAGGCGCAGTCGCTTGCCGCGGAAGGCGTCGATGAGCTTGCGCCGCAGGATGGTGAACAGGTACGTCTCGACGCTCGCGTCTTCGCGGAAGGCCGCCAGCCCCTTGAGGAAGTCGACGAACGCGTCCTGCACGACGTCCTCGGCGTCGGCGGGCTGGCGCAGGCGCCCGCGGGCGAACGCGAGCAGGCGGCCCTGGTAGCGCGACACGAGCGCCGACCACCCGTCGCCGTCGCCGGCGCGGATCTGGCGGAGCAGGTACCGGTCGCCCTCGGAGAGTTCGGCCATTCGAGTTCGGCGCCAAAGGAAAGGTGCTGCGGGGCCCGCGTGCCCCGCCCTCCACGCGGGCCCCGCGGCATGTGCGCCGCGAACTACGCCGCCGTCGCCGCGAGGATCGTGACCGCGCCCGCGGCCACGACGGCCGCCGCCGTCCGCAGCGACCACGTAAAGTACCCGCGGGTGAACGCGTTGGCGAAGCAATAGAGCGCGTAGGTCACGAGCAGGACGGCGGCAGCCGAAAAGATCGTGCCGTGCCGCGCCTCCCGCTGCGCCCGCGCCGACCGAACGATCCCGTCGACGAGCGGGGCGAGCTTCGCGTCCGAGGCGTCGATCAGCACCGCCTCGCGGTAGAGCGTGCCGTAGCCGCGCTCGAACGTCTGCGGGAAGCGATCGACGACGAGCCGGTCGCCGCCGACGAGCACCGCCTCGACCGCGCCGCGGAGGCGGCGGCCGTCGCGGCCGACCTGCGCGGGCACGCGGTCCTGTACGAGGCGGAAGATCTCCTCCGCCGCCGACGCGCGGGCGTCGCGCGCCGCGTCGGCGGCGGTGGCGGCGGGGCGGAGCGGGTGCGTGCGCCCGACGACCCACCGCCCGCCGGGCCGACCGGCCACGAAGCCGGCGAAGTCCGACAGCCACGGCTTCTCGACGAACCGCGCCGACAGTGGCGAGCTCGGCGCGTCGTCGCCGCCGCCATCCCCGGCGTCCGCCGTCAGCGTGAGGACGCCGGCGTCGCGCGGGAACCCGGCCCGTTCGCCGCCGCCCGCGACAAAGTTCCGCGACGGAGCCGACGCGAGCGACACCCGCACTTCGCCCGGCCGCGGCTTCTCCTCCCGGTCGGCAGTCGCGGCGTGCACGGGACGCGCATTCGGGTTCGCCAGCACCAGTCCCTCGCTGAACGCGCGGAAGAGGTCGGGCGAGTCGCAACGGATCCGCACCGTCACCGCCGCGCCTTCTTCGGGTGACGCCGAGGCGGCCCGGGCCCACCGCCCGCCGAGCGCCCGCGCCGCCTCCGCCCGCGACGGGTACACTTCCGGCACGAACAGGTCGGCCTCGGCGGCGCGATCGTCGGCGACCATCGTCGTCGTCACGCGCCCGGCCGTCGTCTCGCCGGCGCGCCTTCTGTGGCGGCCGCGGGAGTGACGGGGGCGAGGCAGCAGGCGACGCCGCAGAGGAAGATGCCGCTCAGCAGGTGTTTCATCGAGTGTTCCTCATTGCCGGCTGAAGGGCCGGGCGCGGTGGCGGCGGCGGCGGCGGCCGCGCGGTCGTTGCCGCGCAAGCGATCGCCGTCGCGCGCCCAGCAGATCAGCACGAGCGACAGCACCGCGGCCCGCTGGCGGCCACGATCAAGCCGCCGTTGGGCGCCGCCCAGGTATCGCTCCACCGCCGCCGCGACGCGGTCGCCGTCGCCCTGACGGCGGATAGCGTACAATTCGCCCTGCGATCTCCACGTCCCTCTCCACGGCCTGGTCGAGCGACGTCCCGGAAGCCGGGGAGGACGAGGTTCGGCAGGTCGATGTGCAGCACGTTGGGGCGCGCGCCCACTCGCTGCGACTCGTCGACCGCGTCAGGAACACCAGCTGCCAGCCCGAACATCGCCACGCCCGCCACGCCGCGGAGGATGTGCATCCCGTAGGTGCCGCGGCGGGAGACGATCAGCACGACCGCGGCCGTCAGCATCGCGCCCCAGGCGACGACGCCGGCGATGCCGCGCATGAACTGCGGCCAGCGGGAGAAGCCGAAGTCGCGCGTCATCTGTGGCGCGGCAGGTCCGGGTCGGGGATGCCGGCGGCGAGCATGCCCGGGATGTCGAGCGTGAGGAACGCGGCGGCCCCGGGCGGCGACGGCCAGCAGCGCCGCCAGCGACGTGCCGACGAACAGGTCGCGGATCAGCCCGAACAGCCGCACGTACAGCGGCGGCCCCTGAACGCCAGGCCAGCGCGCGTCGTGCCACGCGGCCCGCGAACGCCGCTCGCGTCGGGACGCGCCCGCCGCGCGTCTCGTGCACGCCCGGCACGGCATTACTCGGCACCGGGCGCGCCGCTCCGGCAGCAGCGCGCCGCCGGCCCGGGCGGGGCATCGACAACGCCGGCGGGCTGGGCGCGCGAACCCCACGAACAGCACCACCGGGATCAGCAGCACGCCGAGGATCATCACGAAGATCGCGATGATCGTGTCCTCGAGGCCGAGGCGGGTGCCGAGCGCGAAGGCGGCCATCAGCACCACCTCGAGGCAGATCCACGCGAACAGGTACCGCCCGGCGTAGGCCCCAGAGGGAGCGGTACGTCGACTGCAACATCTTCATCTTCACCAGCGCTGCCGCCAGCGCAGCGCGGTGCCAGGCCCGCCGAGGATCAGAACTCCTCGGCGCCCACGCGATGCCCGCCGACGTAGACGAGCATCACGACCCCGACCGGGATCAGGAGGACCGCGGCGGCGACCCACATCCTGCGCACGAGCACCGGGACCGGCCGGTGACGCGGTGCGTCGCCCGGCGGCACGTTGCGCGCCGCGACGTCGCCGGCGTCTTGCGCCCAGGGCGACCGCCTGTTCGCGGGCGGCGTGCCGCCTGCGCACGTGCCGAGCGACGCGGCGGCCGACGCGGTGAGCGTCAGCGCGTCGGCCGGATGAACCGCGTGCCGCCGCGGCCCGCCCCACGCCCGCGTCCAGGCCGCCGCCGGAACCGTCGGCGGCGAGCCCGAGTCGCGCGCCGCGACCGGGTCCCACGGCGAGAGCACCGCGCCAGCAGGTGCGCCGGCGACGATCGCGATCAGGAGCCCAGTCCCCTGCGTGAAAATCCAGGCCGCGAACCCCAGCGCGCGGCGGCGACCACGGGCGCCGAAGCCGACGCGCCGCGGCGGCCGGGCGACAGGTCCGGCGGCGGGGACGAGCAGCAGGGCGATCAGCAGGCCCAAGCGCCGTCAGCGCCGCCTCCTCGGCGGCGTCGGCCCCGCCGAGCACGGGCAGGCCCACGAGCAGGAGCCGCGCCGGCCGTGCCGCCCGATGCGATGCGGCGGAGGATGCGGCTGTCGCTGCTCATCTGGGGCAGGATGCGGTGGCCGGCCAGCACGGTGCCCAAGGCGCGCGCTCGTGCAGAGCAGGGCGGCCCCAGAACGCGACGATCGACCCGTCGGGCCCGCCGGTGGGGCTCAGGATCGCCGTCGCCGCCGACAACACCAGCAGCATCATCAAGCGCCAGCACGCGCGCTGGCGTTTGGACAACGGTCGCACCTGCGCGTCGCCTGGCCTGGCCGGACGAGTCGTCTCGCCCAGGGCGCCTGCCGGCAGCGCCCTGCGGCAGCGCGCGCGAGTTCGGCCATCCGCTCGCCGGACGCGCCGATGCGGTCGCCGACGCGGTCGAACGCGGCCGATCCGGTCGCCGTCGGCCACGTCTTCGCCTGCCGATCCCGCCGCGGCCCCCCGGCCCGCGGCGGGATCGGCGGGGGCGTCGCTGCCGCCGCCGACGGCGACGTCGCGCGCGACGCGCTCGGCGATCATGCTCAGGCCGTCGGGGCTGAAGCACGAGACGCTCCGCTGGATGTGCTCGGGCGCCGAACACCGCCTCGACATCTCCTGCACCGACTGGTAGCGGTCGGCCGGGTCCTTCGCCATCGCCTTGCGGATCACGGCGCGAACGGCTCGTCGACGCCGGACAGTCCGGCTCGACGAGGCGTGCTTCATCAGGATCTCGCCGGGCGTTGCGCCGAGGAACGGCGGCTGGCCGGTGAGCAGCTCGAACAGCACCGCGCTCCAGCGCGTAGATGTCGATGCTCTTGTCGTAGCGGCCGCCGCCGATCTCCGGGGCCATGTAGTGGACGGTGCCGACGGTGATCGTCTGCCCCGAGTGCTGGTGTCGCCATCGCCTTGCTCAGCCCGTAGTCGCCGATCTTCACGTAGCCGTTCTCGTAGAAGATGTTCCCCGGCTTGAGGTCGCGGTGCACGATGCCGCAGTCGTAGAAACGTGCCCTTGCCGATCTCGCGGAGGAAGAACGCCGACTTCTGCGCCCAGCCCGCCCGGCGACTCGTCGAGGAGTCGGCGCAGGCTCGGGCCGGCGACGAACTCCATTACGACGAACGGGCGGCCCTGGTCGTTGTGCCGCACGTCGAAGATGCTGACGAGGTGCGGGTTCTTCAGGTTCATGCACTGGCTGATGCCGCAGCTCGATCTGCTCGTGCCGGTGACGGCCTTCAGCCACCTCGCGGCCGCCGTCGCTGAGCGCGTAGTACACCTCGCCGAACCCGCCGCGGCCGGCGGCCCGCCCAATCGTGAAGCCGGCCAGCGGCTTGTCCCCGTGCTTGTACTGGAATGTCCACATGGGCGACCTACCTCCCGAAGCGTTTCGCGTGCCGAACTTGTCCCGCGTCGCTCGCGCCGACGCGGCGAACCGTGTAGCGATCCCGACCCCAGCACCGCCGCCAGCAACCTTCCCACTCACGTTCGAAGGGGCCGCACGACGACCCGCGTCGCCCCAGCCGCCTCGGCGGCGGGGCCGGTCGCACGTCCGTCCCGCGCGTTCGTTCGCGTCACCACGAACGATACCGCCCGCCTTCACGTGCGCGCCGAGCGGGACGCCCGACCGCGGGGCGGCGTCGCGGCCGGCGACGAGGATCGCCGCCGTCTGGACGAACAGCCGGCCGTCGCGGAGCACCAGCACGATCTTCTCCACCAGGTCGTCGACGCGCACGCGCCGCCGGGGCCGATCACGAGCTCGCGGTCGAGCAGGATCAGCCGGCGCACGTCGGCCCGCGGGTATCGCGCGCGGTCAGGGTCGAGGACGGCCGACGTGCTGGCGCGCTGGCAGGCGGAACGTGAGCCGGCAGCGCCGCGGCGACAAGCGCGAGCTCGTCGCCGCCGTCGAGAAGCCGGCCCGCCGACGGCCGCCCGTTGGCGGTCGCGGGGCTGGCCGGGCGGAGGAAGTAGTCCTCCTCGACCCGCTCATCGCGCCGCCGACGCGCCGGCGTCGGTCATCAGCCCCACGTCGGCGCGACGCGCGCCGGCCGGGCCGATCGTCACCACCGGCTGCGTCAGCACCACGTAGCTGCCGCCGTCGACCTGCAGCAGGAACTTCCCCGGCAATCGCTCGCCGCTCACGGGAGCGGCGGGGGCGTCAACCCCGCAAGCTCCGGACGAACGCCCTGATGCTGCGGGGCCGGTCGTCGGCGCCGGCCCATCGGCGCCGCCGTCGACCGCGCAGGCCGAGCGGGCCGGCGCAGCTCGTCGGTCAGTTCCGCGGCCTGGCGGAGTTGGCGGGTGACGCGCCCAGCCACGTGGCGTCGGGCAGCAGCGTCGCGAGGCGGCGGACGACCTCCTCGGCCTGTCGGGTCTGGCAGCGGTCGACGTGGTCCCACGCGAGCCGGCACTGCGCCATCGCCTGTCGGAGGTGCTGCGTCTCCAGGCCGTGCCCGTCGATCGTCACGAGCCGGTCGAGCATCGCGCCGGCGAGGCGGAGGTCGCCGTCGCAGCGTCGAGGCGGACGCTGCCGCGCGGCCGTGGCGACGCGGGCGGCGACGGGCGAAGGCGGCGAAGGCCGCGGCGTCGGCCGGGCGCGCGGGCGAGCTGGCGGGCGGCCGCCCGAAGTCGTCGCAGCCAGCCGCTGCCTGGGCGCCGGCGACGGCGGCCGGCCAGGTCCCGCCGCCGCACGTCCACGTCGCGGAGGATCACGCCCGCCGCTCTCCTGCCCGGCCGCCGCGGCGGCGGCGTCGTCGCGAGCAGGCGGCCGCCGCCCGACAGGTCGTCGCGCTCCACCTGTTCGCGGGCGGCGGCCACGAGGAAGCGCCGCGCGCTCAGCGCGGTGGCGGGCGAGCAGCCTCGGCGGCCCGCGTCCGCAGCGCCGCCACCTCGCATCGCCGCCGAGGCGGCGGGCCTTGTCGGCGTCGGCGGCGGCGTCGGCGGGGCGATGGTCGTCGAGGTGCCGCCCCGCCCGTGCCACGGCCGCCCGCACGACCTGCCCCACGAGCCGCTGGCCGCGGCGGTGGCTCCGCACGTCGTGCCGGTCGGCCAGCCCGAACGCCCGTCGAGCCGCCCGTCGGCCGCCGCACACTCGGCTGTCGAATCCTGAGGATCAGCACGGCCGTTCGCTCCGCTCGTAGACGTTCGGACGGAAGACGCAGTATATCGCAAGGCGACGGTGGGGCGGCGGGGGAGGACGAGTTGCCGCCGCCCAGGCGGCAGGGCAAGGCTCGCGTCCATTGGCGCCGCGGCCATTCTAAGCGGCCCCGCCGCCCGGCCGGGCACGGTGCCCGTGCCGAGCCCACCCGTTCCCGGTCAGGGCCGGTCGGCCTGCGTCACCTCGTCGGCCTTCTCCTTCGCCTTGGACTCGCCGTCGGCGTCCACCACTTTCGGCAGGGCGGCCGGCTCGGGGGCGAGGTAGGCGTCGACCTCGGTCAGTTCCTTCTCGTCCACGGCGGCTTCCATCGGGATCGCGTCGACGAACTTCGCCTTGTGGGCCGTGACGCGCTCGGCGACGTCGAGCTGCTTGATGTCCGAGATGAGCCGCTCGGTCTGGGCGAGCTTGCTGTGATCGACCTGCACGCCGCTGTCGACCGACGCCATCTGCACGAGCTTGTGCTGGTTCTCCAGGGCGGCGATCTGGTCCTCCAGCACGCCGCGCTGCTCGCGGGTGGGTCGAACATTTGCAGCGACGCTTGCCGCCTTCTCGCGGTTGGCCAGCAGCCGGGCGCTTCGCCGGATGCGCCGCCATCTCGGCCTCCTTCGTCCGCTCGAAGCGGCGGGCGAGGTCGTCGGTCAGCTCGTCGCGGCTGTAGATGACCTGCCCGATGCTATAAGAACTGCCGGGGGTGGAGAGGCACGGCACCTTCGCCACCTTGCCCTTCTTGCTCGGCTGCTGCCCGCTCGCCGTCGGCGATCTCGGCCTTGAGCCCGGCCAACTCGACCTCCTGCTCGGCGATCGCGCGGATGCTCGCCTGCATCTCGGGCAGGATGTCGTCGAGCAGGTCGCGGGGCGCGCAGCTCGAACTCGATCGGCACGTTGTCTTTCATGGCGGACGTGACGCAAGGCGTCGAGCTTTCTCACGTAGCTCCCCAGATCGCTGCCGAACACCAGCCCCGGCCACGGCCGCCGCCGCGGTGCCGAGGAGACCGACCTTGATGGCTTTGTAGATCATAACGTAGCTCCTGCTGACCGGGCCCTCATCAGGCCGGGTGGATCGTTCCGAACGCCGGGGCACGCCCCTCACTGGTGGGGTGGTCGGAACGACGACGGCTTTATTTCAGGAGCGGAAAAATTTGGATCGAACGGTGGCAACCGCGGGGCGGCCGGGGCGGCGATGGCGACTGGGCGGGTCTGCTCCCGTCCGTCCCGAGTTGGTTTGTTCGCCGCGCCTGACCGGCGTGGCGGGGCTTGCGGCCTCGCCGCGTCAGCGGGCCGAACCCTCGCCGATGGCCACCCGGGTCCTAAAGACCGTGCGATACCGCCTTCATTCGACATCCGCCCGCGAACACGCCGCGCTGCACCGACCGCGGCAGTGCGACCCCGGCGGCACGGCGACGGTGCGCGTCGCCTCATTTGGGTATGATCGTCAGCGACCGTGCCTCGCCCGACGACGTCAGGATTGCAAGCGGCTCCCCCGCGTCCGAGACAGCCGCACCGCGAACACGACCTTCTTCCGGAGACGATCCATATGTATGCCCTACACCCAGGAGCAGCAGCCCGACGGCCGGCCCGAGCCCGGCAACCACGTGGCCGAGCGCCGCCGAGCAGGCCGCGCGTCAGCCGAAGAAGATGCCGCCCAACCTGATGCCCGTGACGCCCACGCTCCCCCGCGTCCCGCCGATCCGCCGGGCGCGGCCGGTGGAGGCCGCGCCTACCGCCCGCCGCAAGGCCCGCGTTCCGACGTGGTGGAACCCCTGATCTCGCGGCATGCGCATTCGGTTGAGCGCGCGACACCGAATGACCGGCAGCGGCCCTTCTGGGCCTGCGGCGAAACGGGGCACGTGGAGTTGTCCGGACAGCTGCGTGGGCCCGCTCGCATGCGAGCCGCGTCGGGCTGCGGGCCCCGGCGTTTCCGCTGCAGGGATGGAACCCGCCCTGACACGCGTGCGTACCTTGCCCGCCGAGCGACGTCGGAGGGCGGCATGCGCGCGGGTCGCGAGCGGGCCGGCCGAACACGGCGGCGTCGCGTCACCCATCGCCTGCGCCAGCTCTTCTTCGACTGCCCGCATCTTGTCCTCGAAATCGGGGAACGCGCCGACGCGACAGCTGTTCGGGTGGCCCACAGCGTGGTCGAGCAGGCGGCCGCTGGCGACGCGCCGGCGGGGTCCTCGAAGCGCAGGGGTTGGACGAGCCGCCGTCGTAGAGCGCCGATCGTGGCCGACGTTTCCATCCAGACCACGACGTCGTCGCGCTAGTTCGGCCGCGCGGTTCGTGCCGAGGTCGCGCCGTAGTCGGCGCCGTCGGCCAGTAGGCCCCGTCGATCGTGCCGCGGTCGAGCAGGAGCGCGCGGCCCAAGGGCCTCCGCCAGCCGCCTCCTGGGCCACCTGGAGGCGAGATCCGCCGCTGCACCTCGCGGCGGCCGAGCAGGTCGAGCAGGTCCCACCGCGTCTGCAGGTCGCGGTAGACCTGTACGCCTGGGCACGAGCACGAACCGGTCGTGGGCGCGCGGGCGAGCCGGCTCGTGACGACGGTCTTGCCGGCCCCGGGGCCGCCGGTGAGGACGATGCGCTCACGGGCACAGGTGCAAGTGGCGGGAGAGACGCGAGCGGGGTCGGTCGAACGCGGCGCCAGCGAGCGGCGGCTAAACGGGAGTTGCTGAAGCGGAGCTCGGCAGAGCGTTCAGAAGTACCGCGGTCAGCAGGTTGTCATCCTGAGCGAAGCGAAGGATCTCTCCGGTTCCCGCTAGACCGCGGAGGTCCTTCGCTTGCGCTCAGGATGACAATCCTCGCGGACCGGTACTTTTAGAAGCTTTCAGGGAGAGAGCCGCGTCGCGTGAGGCCGGAGCACCGGAGCGCGCACCGAACCGGACGAACGTCCCACGGTCGGTACCTGCGTCGTCCGGCTGTGCAGACGCGCGCTTTTCACCGCGAGGTTCTCCTCATCAAGAGCCCGTTCGAACACCGCAAGATCCCCGTTTCGCCGCAGCCCGAAGGCCGCTGCCGGTTGCGGGGAGAGTGACGTTATCTCTGGGACTTGCCCGTCGCCGCGCGCGTGACCGCGAAACTCCACCAGAGCGTTCCACCCGCCTCATCCCCTCAGATCAGCGGAGGGACGCCCCAAACTCCGGCGGATGATCGTGATCTGCCCGGCGTGTATCGACGTGTGGGCGGCCTCGAAGTTGGCGAACTCGCCCACGGTCTTGAACCGCGCGGTGGGGCGCTCGATCGGCCGGTTCAACTGCTCCGGCGTCGCGCCGCACCGCCTCGATCGCTGCGCGCGGTGCGCGTCGAACGCCGGCACCATGACCGACACGTCGCCGAACGCCTCGGCCTGCGGGCACCCCGCGTCGCGGCTGAACTGCCGCTCGAAGCCGTTCGGCAGCGGCGGCAGTGCGGCGCGCCGAGCAGCACGAGGACGCGCCGATCGATCAGCTGATGTGCCCGAGCAGCCACGCGCGCAGTTGGCCCCAGCGCCGGGCGGTGCAGCATCTCGGCCGGCGTCAGGTCCTGCACGAACGCCTTCAGCAACATCTGCGACACGGCCAGGCCGTGGGCGATCATCTCGTTGGCGGTGGGCATATCCGCTGTCTCCTCGTGAGATTCGACCCGACCGGGCGTCCGGGACGACATGTCGCCCCGGCCGGCCGCGGCCGGCCACGATCATGACGACGCGTCGGGCCGCCGCAACCGCGCGCTTCGCCGCACACGCCGGGCAGACCACCTCGCAGTCGGCGGGCAGCAGCATCCAGCCCTCGGACTCCATGGCCAGAGCCTGATCTCGATATCTCCCGTCGGAGTGTGGGACGTGGCGCGAGGCGTACGACGCCTCCCGCTTGCAGTCGCTGCAGAACATCAGGCCGCAGAGAACGAGGTCACGTTGTAGAACGGCTTGACCTTCGGGTCGACGCCGTCGCGGCCGCGAGTCGCTGACGGACCTTATCCCAATCCGCACGTGCCAGCCTGCCGCCGCTGACGTACGACCACCAGCGGCGGACCGGCCCGGCCGGCCGCGACAGGATCTGCTGCTCGATGCTCGCCATGTCGAAGCCGGCCCACTGCCGGCGACGCTGGCGAGGTTCGACCACAGGACCGGGCACAGCTCGCCCCACAAAATCGCTTCCAGTTCCCGCTCGCCGTAGCCGGACGCCGCGAGCACGCCCGCGAGGCGCGCTCGTGGTCGGCCGCGTCGTGAGCCGCGGTGTCGAGAAGAACTCGATACGCCGCCCACACCGGGCGGCGGCGTTCGATCTCGTCTGCGGGCGGGTCTTCATCGTGTTTGTTCCCGCCGCGTTCCGCCACCGCCGGCTCGCCCGCCCGCCGAGTCGACGCTGAAACGCGGGTCGCCGCTGCTCCGAATGAGGAGCCTTCCAAAGTTCCTCTGCCTGCTCCGCGGCCCCCGCCTCTGCGGTTCATTTCCCCGGCGGCGGCCACGCGGGCAGCCTCTCCCACGCGGCGGTTTGGCCGGCGGGCTTGCCGGTCCAGAAGACGCGGAACGCCGCCGGCCGGCACGACGCGGCGCGTGGCGGTCGCGCCGGGGCGGCTGAGCTGTCGCGGCGGCCCCCACGTGCGGCCGCCGTCGGCCGACAGCGCCGCGGCGAAGACGGCGGGGCCGCTCTTCGCGTACATGTCCCACGCGGCGCGCACGCGGCTGTTCGGCCCGCGGCGACGTCCGCGTGCCAGGAGGCGGGGTCGCCGCGCTGCTGGGCGGGGGCGGTCCACGTCGCGCCGCCGTCACGCGAGGAGGGAAGAAGCCGGTCGCGCCGCCGCTGCGGGCGGTCCAGACGACGGCGTTCAGTGGCGGTGCGGCTGGCGGCGTCGTCGTTCGTTCCGCTGGGCGCTCTCGTTGTCGTCGTCGGCGTCGTCGTCGTCGACGACGACGATGTCGCATCGCCGGCCGCCGGCCGCGAACGCCAGGCCGCCGCCGACGTGGGGGCAGCCGTTGATGTCCCACCCGAAGGGCGTGCTGACGGTGACGAAGCGCGGCCCAGGTCGCGCCGCCGTCGGCCGAGGTGACGACCGCTACGTCGGCGCGGCGCGCGTGCCGCGGTACATCACCGCGACGCGGCCGCCGCGGCGGCCAGGTGTTCCAGCAGCACCTGCACGTCTTGTCGACGAGCGTCACGCCGTGCGACCACGTCCGGCCGCCGTCGGTCGAGCGCGTACCGCAACCCTGCCCGCCGATGGCGTGCCCGCCGACGTCGGAACGGTTGCCGCGGGTGCCACTGCCGCCGCTGCCGAACGCGAGATTTTCGATGAGCCGCTGTCCGTGATTGCACCCGGGTACATCGCGTTGGTGTCGCATCTGCGGGCGTAGCAGCGGCAGACGCCGCGGGAGTCGATGCACCCGACGCCCCAGCCGGCGTCGGCGGCGCTCGGGTAGCGCCGCCGGGGATGCGGGGGCGTCGTTCTCGCGAACAGCCGCGCGCCGTCGTAGCCGCCGTCGCGGGTGGTCGCGGCCGTCGAGCCAGACGATGGGGATCGCGGCCCGCGTCGGCCGCGAGGTCGACGAACGCGTGGCCGGTCGCCGGGCCGTCGTCGGTGTTCGGGGCCGGGCCGCCACGTCCGCGCTTCTTCCGGCGGAGATCGCGGTGGCGATCGGGCCGCGGCCCATGCGGTCGAGCGTGCCGGCGGTCGTCGAGGCCGCGACGACGCGATCGCCCGCCGCGACGACGGTGCGTCGGGCGTCGGCGCGCTTGATCGGCCCCGCCGCGGGCTGGGCCGCGCCCACGGCGACGGGGCGCCGCCGACCACGTCCGGCCGCCGTCGTCCGACCGCGAGTACTCCATCGCCGGCGAGCCGTCGCCGCCGGCGTCGCGGCGGGCGAGCAGGAGGTGGACGCGCATCGCCCTCGGTACACGTCGAGGCTCGTCACGCCGAGTTCCTGGCCGCCGCCTTGCCGTGCCCGCCGTGCCCGCCCGCGTGTCCGGCGCGTGCGCCAGTGGCCCCCTGGTTCTGTGCCGGCGGCCCCCGCGGGCGCGCTGGCCGGCTCCGCGGGGCGCGCTGGCGTCCCGTGGCCGCCCGCGGGTCTGGAGTGACCGCCCGCGGTTCCGCAGCGCGGCGGCGGCGGCCCGCAGGTGCCCGCCGGCCCGGCGTGATCGTCCGTGACGCCGGCGGCCGCGCCTGTCGTGCCATGTCCGCCGGCTTCACCGCCGTGGCCGCCGTCCGTCCGTCCGAGCGGTCAGCGCCGGGGGCGGCGTCTTGGATATCGTGCATGTCGTCGGCGGCACCGGCATCGGCGTCGGCGTCGGCGTCGGCGTGTCCGCCGTGGCCGGACGGGTGGTCGTCGGCGGCGTGAGAGGCCGCGTTCGCCGCCCGGTGCTCGGCCCTGTCGCCAGACATACGCCGCGGCGGCGATCGCGACGAGCAGGGTGATCCCGGCGATCGCGTGCGGCATGCGGTCCGGGTCGCGAGCGTCGCGGCCCGCGGCGGGTCTGTCGTGTCGCGTCGTCATGTCGTTGCCTCGGCGTGTGGAAAGTATTTGGGCAGTCGACGCGCGGAGCGTGGGGCGCGGTCGTCCCGGCGCCCGCGTCTTGAGAGAGGACAACGCCGGAGAGGAAAGCGGGCGAGACACGCGTCGTGCGCTCCCCACGTCTCAAACGCGGTTTTACTCGAGGTCCCACAGGGAGTCCTGGTATTGCGGGTCGCCCGGGTCGGTGACGCCGTTCGGCCGCGTAGCGCCGGGCGGGCCGGGGTAGAACGGCATCGCCATCGGCATCCGCTCGGCGTGCCCGTCGACGAAGCCGACGGAAACGGTCTGCCCGGGTGCCGCAGGTGGTTCGGCCGGCACGACGACGGCTCGCGGCCGTCATCGGCGACCAGCAGTGCGTCGCGAGCGACGGGCGCCAAGCGCGCGCGTCCTTCAGGCCCGCGTCGCACAGCCGCGACGGTCCGGCCGCGCGGCGGACGCGCGTGATGCGCACGCCGTTGAGCCGCGTGTTGAACCCGTAGCTCGCCTCCTCGCCCGCCCGCCCGTTCGCCGGGCAGTGCCACACCTGGTCGCCGGCGGTGTCGCCGTTGCGCCGCCCCTGGAGGAGGTAGGGGTACAGCAGTTCCTTGCGGTCCTCGGCCGCGGCCCGCCGACGTAGGCGACGAAGCCGCCTCGTCTCCGCGCGTACATGATCGACGCGACGGCGATCTGCCGCACGTTCGACAGGCAGGCGATGGCCCGCCCCTGCGAACGCCCAGCCAGCGCCGGCATCAGCACGCCGAGCAGCACCGCGATGATGCCGATGACGACGAGCAGTTCCACGAGCGAAAAGCCGCGCCCCGCGGCCGGGCGCGGGCGGCGGTGCGGCGCGCGGCGCGGTGGTGCGTGAGGTGGCGCATGGGTGTACCGTTTGATCCTTCCCGCGGGAAGCGAGGTCCTTCCCGGCGCGCTTGTCCGCTCCCCCATTAAGCCGGCGGGCTTGCCCGCCGCGTGGCGAGAGGGGACGCGATGATCGATCGAAGTTCGCATGCCGCGACAGCGCCCGCGCCATGAAATCTGGCGCGAGGGCGCGCGGCCGGCGCGCGGCCCGCCGCGCGCGAGGCCGATCCGGAACGATTCATCATGCGACGGGCGGGCCGCGCTCGCGGCAGGCGTGGATCAGGGCGAGGCGGGCCGGCTCGGGCAGGCCGAACCGCGCCGGCGGCCGGGCCGCGCCCAGCGGCGGGGCGTCGAGCAGCACGGGGGCCGGCAGGTCGAGCGCGGCGATGAAGTGGCAGACGGCGCAGTCGCCGGCGGCGGGCGCGTCGTCGGGCGGGGCGTCGGCCGCGTTCGCGCGGGCCGGCGTTTCGGCCGCGGCCGGCTTCACCGGATGGCACGCGGCCACGGCGGGCCTGGCCTTCGCCTCACCCGGGCAACACGCCGTGGCGGTTGCCGCGGCCCGCGGGCCGCCGAGGGTGATCTGCCCGCGGTTGTGGACCGGCACGAGCACGCCGAACCACGCGCACGTGAAGAGCAGGACGAGCCATCGGAGGGCGGGGCGGTGCATGGTTCGGTCGCGGCGGAGGACGGCCGGGACGCTCCCGGCTCATTACCATGTCGTCGGTCACGTTGCGAGAATTACGCGCGGCGCGCGGCGGGGCGTCAACCGTTAGCGAGGCAGCGGCCGACGTCACCGGCGTCGATCCCCGGATTGTGCCCGCGATCGCCGCCACCTTAACATGAGCCCGGCCGCCGCCCGCGCCGCGGGCGAAGCCGTCGTCGACGGGATCTCGCGCCGAGCGGTGCATTCATGCAGGATGAACGCTCCGACCGTCCCTTCCTCGCCCGCCCGTTCTGGCGCGACCCGATCCTCGGCGGGTGCATCATCGGGATGGGCTTCCTGCTGTCGTCACCCGGCTTGCCGCTGCACGGCTGGCGGGGCCTGGTCGTGATGGCTATAGGCGCGTTGATGGTCCTCGCCGCCACCGTTACGGCGGGGCTCTGGAGTTTGGGTCGGCGCGCGGGGGGTTGCGACACCCCCCCGGCGCCCCTGCCACCCCCCAACACAAACCCCCACCCCCCCCGCGGCCCCAGCCCGTACGCGCGCCGGGCCGGAGCCCGGGGCACGATCCGGCCCGGCGCGGGTAGGCTGTGGGCCGGCGTGGCCTACGCGTATTGAACCAAAGGAAGGGGACTGGCATGAGTCACACGTACAAGCCGGCCGGGTACTCGAGCGTGTCGCCCTACGTGATGGCCGACGGCGCGCAGCGCGTCGGCGACTTTCTCGTGAAGACGTTCGACGCCGAGCCGCTGCGGCGCCACGACCGGCCGGACGGCACGATCATGCACGCCGAGGTGCGCGTCGGCGACACGGTCGTGATGCTCTCCGACGGCGGCCCGGCGTTCCCCGCGTTCGCGGTCTGGCTCCACGTCTACGTGCCCGACGTCGACGACACGTACCGCCGCGCCCTCGCCGCCGGCGGCACGTCGGTCGAGGCCCCGAAGCAGCAGGGCGGCCCCGACACCGACCGCCGCGGCGGCGTGAAGGACCCCGCCGGCAACACGTGGTGGATCGCGACGCAGGCGGGGTGAGGGTCAGGCGCGCTCCACGCGGGTGTTCGGGCGTGGGTTGTCAGTCGCGCCGGACACGGTCCGTCCGAACGATCGTCATCGAATCTAACTCGTCCGCCGGGCTGAAGCCGAACCACAGCGTGTGCCGCCACGGTCCCGGCGTCGCGAACTCCGGCGTCCGGCGGTTCATGTAGACGGAAGATTGCACCGGCGGGCCGAACAGATCGCAAACCTCGGAAAACGGCTGTCCGGTGCTCACGGTTTCGAGTCCGACCGTGTCGAGCAACCGCCGGACCGAGTCGGCCGGGCAGTAGACCTCTTCCAGCCGTTCGAGGCGAATCTCCGACACCTCCCCCGGCTGTCGCACCGGCCACAGGAAAAACACCACGTTGCACATCTGGCCGTCACCGGTGCCGAGGCGGCACTCGATGCCGCTGTCGTCGTACATCTTGAAGTGCGCCGGCCAGAACTGTTCGACGCGCAGCCGAGCGAACGCGGCGTAGGGGAACTCGTGCAGTCGCGTTTTCATTGATCGTGCATCTCAGGGCGCGGGACGGACAACTTAAGACTCTCATAAAGATTGAACGCCAAGACGCCAAGACGCCAAGTTCGGAAGCGAAAAGAGAGAGATGAAACGGGCGGCGGCGCATGCGCCGCGCTCAACTCATTCTCTGCTTTCTTATCTTGCCGCCTTGGCGTCTTGGCGTTCAATTCTGCGGAGGCTGATGCAGAACGGCACAGCTTCCCGCGTCCTCCGCGTCTCCGCGGTCTCATCATTTTCGTCAAGGCTCCTCATGCGGCGCGGCGGACGGCTGGCCGAGGAAGTGCTCGAAGAACGCGTACAGCACCTCATTCGATTCCGCCGTCGGGCCGTGGGTGGGGCGGTTGGTCATGGCGACGCGGTTTTCTTGGCCGAGCAGGGCGTTAACGGCGATCGCGTGGTTGAGGGCTTCCCAGCGGGCGGGGGGGTCTTCGGAGCCGCCGGAGACGAGGAAGGGGCGGGGGGCCATGAGGGCGTGGAGTTCGTGCAGGTCGTGGCCGCGCTCGATCAGTGTCTTGTAGGCGCCGGTGCGGCCGTTCGTGCCCGTGATCACGCCTGGCTTGCGGGTGTGCTTCGGGTCGAGGCCGAGGTACCAGGGTTCCCAGTAGTTCACGTTCGAGCGCGACTCATCGAAGACCACGCCGCCGTCGGACCAGGCGGCGGCGGCGAACTTGTCGTGGAGGCAGGAGGCGAACATCGCCCACTTGCCGCCATAACTGTGGCCGACGACGCCGATGCGCGCCGGGTCGACCTCCGGCAGGCGGGCGAGCGCGGTGTGGCAGTTGGCGGCGACGTAGGCGAGGTACGAGAGCGGTTGGAGGACGTGGCCGGCGGTGTCGGGTTTGCGGGCGTCGCCGCCGGGCGAGCCGATGGAGAGCGTGACGAAGCCGCGCTTCGTCAGGCCGTGCGCGAAGTCGCGGAACCGCGCCTTCTTCGCGTCGGCGGCCAATCCGGCGCTCGTCTCGCGGTCGTAGAAGACGGCGAGGACGGCGGGGAACGGGCCGGGGCCGTCGGGGACGAGGAGGTAGCCGTCGAGCGTCTGCCGCTCGGCGACCCCCACGCGCACCTTGTGCTGCGTGAAGTCCTCCCGCCGGGATGGCCCCAGCCGCTCGAACGCCGGCGCCGGCAGCAGCGCCGGCCACGGGCCGCAGATCTCGTCCCACCGCCGGCGGATCTCGGCGCGGCGGCGCGGCCACTCCTGCGGCGTCGTCACCTTCCGCCCGTCCTCAAAGATCAGCGGCGACCGAAACCGGCCGAGCTTGCCGGCGTACTCCGGCGGCGGCCGGAAGTGGGGCGCGATCGTCGCCCACGGCCCACCGGACCGAGCCGCGGGCTGCTCCCCGTCTTTCGTCGCCCCAAACGCCGGCGCGACAGCGAGCAGAGGCGCGAGCGTCATCAGCACGATCCCGCACGCGCGGCAAGTTGCGATGGCGAAGGACATCCCAAATTTCCTCTGTTGCGCGACGCGCAGTCGTCTCGTCTTCCCACTGAACAGTTTGATCGGAAAAAGCGATGCAAAACCGCGGTAAACTCGCCAACGTCCCCCGTTTCGCGGCCGGCCCGAAGGGCCGAGTCCGAACCCGCGTCCGCGCGTCACGTCGACCCCCATCCACCGTGAAACGCGATCGTCCACGGCGCATCTCCGCAAGGAACCGAACCAGACGCGACCCTCGCGCGACCCCCGCTTTCCCCCGGATTTGCCGCTGTTCCGACCCGGGACGGCCCTAGAATACCCGTTGCCGCCCGGGCCGACGAACGCCCCGGCCGCGCGGCCAGAGTCGGCACACGGGAACGGCGACCGGGTTGGCCGGCCGCGGCGTCCCGCTTATAAGGTTGGCCTGATCGGCGTGCGGCGGCGGCGGCGTGAGGACGCGCGAAACGTTTCCCGATGGTTTCACCCGCCCCGGTGCCCGCGCGCCGAGTCCCACTCAAGGAGAACGCGTTTTGAAATTCCACCTCAGCAAGAAGACGTTGCCGTACGTGCTGGTCGCCGCCGTCGCCGGCGGGCTGGCCGTGCCGGTCGTACAGCAGGCGCTGGCGCAGAACGAGGGCGGGTCGCAGCCGCAACAGTCGCAGCCCGGCCAGCCGCAACAGCAACTGCCGGCGGGTGGCGCGGGCGGCGCGGCGGCCGGGGGCGGGATCGGCGCCGGCGCCGCCGCCGCGCCCAAGAAGCTGCCGCCGGACACGGTGGTGCTGACGATCAACGAGGAGAAGATCACCGCCGGGCAGTTCGAGGAGTTCCTCGGCGGGCTGCCGCCGGAGTACCAGCAGGCGGCCGCGCAGAACCCGGAGATGCGCCGGCGGATCGGCGACGAGATGATCAAGATCCGCCTGCTGGCCGAGGAGGCGCGCAAGCGCAAGCTCGACCAGTCGTCGAAGGTGCAGACGCAGCTGCGGATGCTCCAGGACCAGGTGCTGGCCGGCGCGCTGGCGTCGGAGGTGTCGGTCGTCGACGACAAGGCGGTGCAGGAGGAGTTCGAGAAGAACAAGGGCCAGTACGGCAAGCTCAAGGCCCGGCACATCCTGATCCGCACGCCCGACTCGCAGATGCCGCCGACCGGCGGGCCGGCGCTGACCGACGAGCAGGCCAAGGCCAAGGCGCAGGACATCAAGAAGCGCGTGGCCGGCGGCGAGGACTTCGCCGCGATCGCCAAGAAGGAGTCGGACGACAAGGGCTCGGGCGCCCAGGGCGGCGACCTCGGCACGTTCGGCCCCGGGCAGATGGTGCCGGAGTTCGAGAAAGCCGCGTTCTCGCTGAAGAAGGACGAGGTGAGCGAGCCGGTGAAGACGCAGTTCGGCTACCACGTGATCCAGGTGCAGGAGATCGTGCCCGGCACGTTCGACGAGGCGAAGGAACGCGTGTCGCGCGAGCTGGGACCGAAGAAGATGGAGGCGCTGGTGGCGGACCTGAAGAAGACCGCCAAGACCGACCTCAACGTCGACTACTTCGGCCCCCCCGCCCCGACGGCCGCCGACCCCGCCGGCCCCGCCCGGGTCGCCCCAGCCGGGCAGCCGCAGCAGTAAGGCGGGACGACGCAGGAATCGCAAGGGCGAGCGGGGACCGGCATCACCGGTCCCCGCTTCTGTTTTTGCGCCCGTGGAATTGAACCACGGAGACACGGAGGCACGGAGAGGAAGCAAGACGAGGATGGAAGATGGAAATGGAAGACGAAGAGGAGGGTGGATGATGATGAGGGAAGACTTTGAGGGGATCCATCCGCCCATGGTTTTCCTCCATGCTCTGTCTTCCCTCCGCTATCGTCTTCTTCTCTTCCGACCTCCGTGTCTCCGTGGTTCAATTCTCTTCACGCCCGCAGCGGCAACTGGCCCTCGCGGCGTTCGATGCGGGTGAGGACGGCGAGCGTGAGGTAGCCCGTCAGCAGGAACAGGGCGAGGACGATCGTGGCGACCGTGGTGCGGGCGTTGGCGATCGGGTCGAGCAGGCGGCCCAGGACGTCGGGGAGCAGGACGTGGGGCTTGGAAAAGAGGTCCCAGCTGTTGAACCGCTGGAACCGCCCCGCCGCCACGCCGAAGCTGCTCAGGCCGATCACGACGACCGCGAACGCCCAGCCGAGGTTTTGCGCTCGCCGGCGCGCGGGTGATGCGCTTCTGGAGCAGTTGGAGCGAGACGAACCCGAGCAGCACGCCGTTCCACGCGAAGGCGAAGAGCAGGAACGCGTCGAACCAGACCGGCACCTCGCCCCTGGCGAGGCCGGCGAGGAGGGAGATCGGCTCGTCGCGCAAGGCGTGGCGGGGGTGGAGGTGGATGAAGTCGGTGATGAGGTACGCGCGTCGGAAAGAACAGCAGCCACAGGCACCCGACCGCCGTCGCGCCCAGCCGCTGCGGCCGGGTGGCGAGCGGCAGCGTGACGAGCCAGAGCGTCAGGGCGTAGGGGATCCAGGCGAGAAAGAGGTTCCACGCCAGCCCGAGGTACTCCGACGAGCCGGTCCACCCGACGCGCAAGCGCGAGCATCGCCATCGACGCCGCGCTCGCCACAGCAGCCAGGACGGCCAGCAGCGGCCCGTGGCCGCGGAGCGACGGGGACGGCGACGTGTTGACATCGATGAAGTTCATGCACACCTTTGGGTAGAAACGCACTTAGCTTTACATGGTAAAGCATTTCGGTTCCCGCTGTGAAGCGAAAAAGTTGTCCGCCCGACCATTGCGTTTAACTGTGATACGAACGGTAGATTACCCCGAGGTGACGGCAGCGCGCGCGGTCGATGGACCTGCGGAGCCTCTACCACAACAGCGCCGTTCGGCTTCGGTCCGGACGTGACGACGCGGAGCGTCGGGTGGGTCGGCCCGCCGGACCCGACGATCCGGCCCGCCGCCCGAACGCTCGCCCGCCACGTCCCGCCGCCGTACGAGCCGAACCTCGCCGACCTCGCGACCAGCGCGTGGCTCGATCACCTGCCCGGCCCGGCGCCCCGTGTTGCCCAAGAGTCACTGGGCGTACGAGCTGGACTTCGGCCAGCGTGGTGGATGCCGTCGGCGCTCCGCGACGTCGGCGTCGACGCGCAGTCGCTCGTCGCCGAAACGACGGGCGTCGAACTTGAGTTCCAGCCCGCCGACGCCGAGGCCTTCACGCGCGGCTCGTCGGCCGCCTGCTCCGCGACCTGTCCGGCAGCGACCACGCACCCGCTCTTCCCGGACCACCGCTGGTCGTGTGCACGCTGCACCACCACAAGCAGATCTGGTGGACGACGAGCGACGCGGTTCGCTCGCGGCCCGACTCGACGACCGGGCCGGCGGTGCGCCAGTGGAATGACGGGCGAGCCGCAGTCAGCTGGACACGTGCGGTACGATCGCCGCCAAGGGAGGTCGGATGACGCGATCGCTCCGGGTGTTCCCGTTCCTGGCGTTGTTCCTCGTCACGTCCTGCGCGACGCCTTCGGCAAAGGAGCCACCGCAACGTGCGCCGACCGCCCCCGTCGCGGCCGCGCCGGACGCGCGCCCAACAGCAGGAGCCGCAGCAACGCGCCGACCGCCTCCTTCCCGCCCGCGCCGACGCGGAGCGCGCCGGCCCGTCCGCCGGGCCTGAAGATCGCCGCGTTCCGCGGCACCCGCACGACCGCGATCCTCTGCGACGCCACGGGCACGATGCTGCCGGTGTTCGACAGAGCCGCAACGCTCGTCCTGAAGTTGGCGAACTGGACCTCGCCGGGGCGGATGAGAGCATTGCCGTCACGTTCTTCAGCGGCGACGACGCCACATCCTTCCAGCCTCACCCGATCGCCGCGACGCCGCAGAACAAGCAGCGCGCCGAGGCGCGGTTCGTGAAGGAGGCCTTTGCACGCGAACGACCAACGCCGCCGCCGGCATTGACGAGGCGTTGAAGTTCAAGCCGGACGTGATCTATTTCGTTACCGACAGCGAGGTCGCCTGGACGACGCGGCTGCCGAAGCGATGACGCGCCGGTTCGGCCATGGTCGGGGCGCAACGGTTCACGCGTTCGTCTTCGAGGCCGGAGCCCGTCGCGCCGACAGCCCGAAGACCAAGAAGATGCGCGAGGCGTCGGCCGCGCTGCTCCGCCGGATCGCGGCCGACCACGGCGGCACCTTCCGGGTGGTGCCGGAAGAGGGCGAGGTCGATCTGTCCGGCCTGACGAAACGATGACACGATGACCTCACCCGACTCCCCGCCCCCGGCCGTCCGCTTCGTCTGCTTCGACCTCGGCGGCGTGCTCGTGCGCGTCGCGCGCGACTGGGCCGACGCCTGCGCGCGGGCCGGCGTCGCGATCGCCGCGCCGTCGGACGAGGAGATGCGCCTCCACCGCGACCTCATGGTCCGCTACGAGACGGGCCACCTCGACGAGGCCGGGTACCTCGCCGAGGTGCCGCGGTGCGTGCCGGGCGTCGAGCCCGACGCGGTCGTGCGCGTGTTCGACGCCTGGCTGCTGGGGCTCTACCCGGGCGCGGCGGACCTGATCGACGACCTCCGCTCGCGCGGGCTGCGCGTCGGCTGCCTCTCCAACACGAACGACCGCCACTGGCGGACGCTCCTGGGCCACCCGTCGTACGCCGCCCTCGCCCGCCTCGACCACCGCTTCGCCAGCCACGAGTTGCGCGCGATGAAGCCCGACGAGCGAGCGTACCGCCGCGTCGAGGCGCGGACGGGCCTCGGCGGGCGGCAGATCCTGTTCTTCGACGACCGGCCCGAGAACGTCGCCGCCGCCCGCGCCGTCGGCTGGCGCGCCGAGCGGGTCGACCGGGCGGACGACGCCGTCTCGCAGATCCGCGAGTTCCTGGCGGCGCACGAGGTGATGTAGGGCGGGGTTTCGCTCGCGGCCAGGCCGAATGAGTTGCGCGACACGAGAGATCCGGCCCGGCGCTAGTACGCTCTTGGCCCGCGTGGTGAGGCGACACCGGTCTCGGGGCGCTGCTTGGTGCCGCCGCCGCGGGGACCGTCCGACGAGCCCCCGAGCACCGCCCGAACATGCTCCGAAAGACCTGCTCGCCCGAGGAGTTCCTCAAGGCGTGGAACGTCGGCGACTGGAACGCGGTCCGCGTCCGCTGCACCGGCGGGCGCTACCCGCTCGTGCAGACGTGGATCAACGACCTGCACGTCTGCGCGTGGGACGCCGGGACGTGCGAGCACCCGAAGTACGACAAGGAGAAGGTGGCCGACGCGCTCGGGGCCGCGGGGCACGTCGCCGTGCAGGTCCACGGCGGCAAGGGCGCGTGGCCGGCGGGGGCGAAGTGCCGGTGGCGCGCCATTCGGATCAAACCGTTGTCCTAAAACACCCCTAGCGTGCCGGCGACCTCATCCCGTAACGTGCGACGCCATGGCATCGATACTCGTCGTCGACGACGACCCCGACGGCAGCAGCGCCATCGCGCTTTACATGATCAAGGCCGGCCACCGCGCGATCTCGGTCCCCAACGGCCGCGAGGCGCTTGTGATCCTCGCCGGCACGAAGCCGGACCTCATCCTGCTCGACGTGCGCATGCCCGAGATGGACGGCGTCACGTTCCTCCAGGTGCTCCGCAGCTACCTCCGCTGGCAGGACATCCCCGTGATCGTCGTCACCGCGCTGCCCGACGGCTACGAGCTGGACCGCGCCCGCAAGTACGACGTGCGCGACGTCTTCCGCAAGGGCGAGTTCAAGCTCGACGCGTTGCTCGCCAGCGTCGACCGCCATCTCGTCGCCAAACCCTGAGGGCGGCGGTCGCCCGCCGTCCGCCCGAGCGACCCGATCGCGCGCGGCGGGCCTTACTGCTTCGTGCGAATCACGAGGTCGGGCGTCGTTTCCCCCGCGGGTGCTTCACCGATTCTTCGGACGCGCGCCTTTCCCGTCGCCCCGGTGCCCATGCGGATTCCGTTCGCGTCCCGCGCGGGCTCGCGCCGCGGTGCGGCGAAACCGCACGCGCCCGCGATGCCGTCCCCGCGCGCGGATCGGGTGACACGGGTTTGCAACCCGTGCGGACGGCGCCGCAGCATCGCAGCACTTTGATCGGCGTCCGGCCGGCCCGCCGGCCGTCTCGCAACCCGTGGCGACGCGGACATCGCCGCTGCCGGGCAGGTTGCGAGACGCGCGCTAGGTCAGCCGCGTGAGGCTCAGCGAGTCGAGGCCGAGGGTGAAGCCATCGCCGGCGGCTTGGTCGCCGACGATCCGCAGGCGCAGGGCGCGGTCGCGCTTCTTGCTGCCGGTGACCTCGAACGTGCCGAGGTCGACGTCGACGAACTCCGGCCCCGCCGCCGACGCGAGCGAGACCGCGCCCCGCTTCGCCATCGCCTTGCGGCCCTGCGGCGAGAAGATCTGGAGCATGCCGCCGCCGACGTCCTTCTGGACGCGAACCTTCAGGCTGTACGTGCCGGGGTCGAGGCCGCGCAGGGCGTAGGTGACCTGGCCCTTCGGCTTCGGCCCACTGAGGCGGACGAACGACCCGCCGTCGGCCGCGCCGTCGGCGACCACCTCCGACGCGTCGCGCCGGCCCTGCTTCACGGGCAGCGCGGAGAACTCCTGCGCCGGCGGCTCGGTGGGCGTGGGCGTCGGGCTCGGCGTCGGTGTGGGCGTCGGCGTAGGACTCGGGGTCGGCGTCGGCGGCGTCGGCGTCGGCGTCGGTGGCGGCGTCGGCGTCGGCGTGGGCGTGGGCGTGGGCGTGGGCGTGGGCGTCGGCGTCGGCGTCGGGGTCGGGGTCGGCGTCGGGGTCGGCGTGGGCGTGGCGACCACCGGCGGGGCGACGGTGACGGTGACGTTGCTCGAGTCGGACTGCGTGCCGTCGTCGGCCGTCAGGCGCAGCACGTAGGTGCCGGGCTCGGCGAACGTGGCGGACGTGTCGATCGACGCGGCGTCGTCGAACGCGACGTCGCCGGGGCCGCTGACCGTCGTCCACCGGACCGCCGCCTCGCCGCCGGCGGGCGGGCCGTCGGCGTCGGTCACGGTGCCGTCGAGCGTGGCGGCCGCCGGCAGCGTGACCGACAGGTCCGGGCCGGCGTCCGCGCGCGGCGCCTCGTTCGGCGGCGCGACCGGGCCGCCCTCGATCAGCGCCACCCAGTCCTGCGAGCGCGACGACGGCGGGGCGGGCAGGTCGACCTCGTCGCCCCCTTCGATCGTCTCGGCCTCGCCGACGAACGCGCCGGCGCGCGGGTCGAACCAGCGGAGGCTCAGGTCACCGGTGGCGTCGCCCAGGTCGAGCGTGCCGGTGTCGCTGGCGTCGGGGAAGTAGACGGCGTAGACCTCGCCCTCCTTCGCCATCACCTGGCCCCAGCCCATCTCCGACTCGGTCTCGCCGGACAGCAGATCGTCGTCCGGCTCCATCTCCCAGAACGGCAGGTTGTCCTCCAGAAAAGTGCGGGCGATGCCGCCCCAGCGCCACAGGTCGTCGAACGGGCGGAAGTCCTGGAACGTGAGGTCGTCCTCGTACTTGGCGGTGATGAACTCGATCCCGCCACCCGAGAGGAGCGTGGGCCAGAGCAGTTCCTTGCGCTGCGCCGACTGGTTGTCCTCGGTCGTCAGCCGCGGCTCGTCGCTGAAGATCGGGAGCGGGCGGCCGGCGTCGGCGGTGCGGCGCCGCCACTTCTCGATCGTGTTGCCGTGCCCGCCGGTGCCGCTCCCCTCGTCGAGCTGGAACGCGGTGGCGCTGAAGCGGTCGTCGCCGAGGAACGGGTCGAACTTCCCGGTCGGGTCGTTCCGCGGCATGACGGTGATCGGGTGGTCGTACGGGTCGACGGCCTGCAGGTACTCGGCGAAGTCCTTCACCTTGTCGGCGCCGAGGTCGAGCTTGTGGTCGAACTCCTCGGCGATGTTCCACTGGATCGCGTTGTGGTGGCCGAAGCGCGCCACGAGCTCGCGGTAGTAGAGCTTGCGCTCGTCGCCGAGCGACGCGTCGTCGAGCTCGCGCTTGTTCGCCTCCTCGGTCTCGGTCAGCACCATGTGCAGGAGCAGCCCGGACTCCTGCGCGTGCTCGAACACGGTGTTCCACTGGCGGAGTTTCGACAGGTCGTAGTGGGTGTTGTCGTTGCGCTCGGAGCCGCCGGGTTCGTCGACGGGGAGGAACGGGTAGGTGTCGCCGCCGTCGCCGCCGACGTTCATCATCACCATGTACAGGCTGTTGACGCCGCGGCTGGAGAGGTAGTTGATCGCGCCGACGATGCCCTTGCCGTCGCCGTCGTTCCAGTCCGGGTCGCCGGGGTCCCAGTCGCGGACGTGGGGCGCGTAGTCGTGGGTGGCGTCGGGCGTGCCGTCGAAGCCCTCGTAGCCGAGGAAGTTCTCCGGGCTGTCGGTGCCGGTCTTGGTCCAGTAGGAGCCGTCGCGGAACTTGTAATAGTGCCCGCCGACGTACTCGAGCCGGCCCCACTTCATGAACCCCGGCGCGGCGGCGTCGCGGGGCGCGACGGCGAACGTGCCGGCCTCGCCGTTGAAGCTCGCGGCGGTGCCGGCGGTCGCGCTCGTGCTGACGGCGACGTCGTCCCCCTTGCGGAACGAGGCGGCGTACGACCACTCGCCCGGCGCGTCGGGGGTGAAGCGGGCGCGCCACACGGTGCCCGTCCCGCCGCCGCGGCCGTCGCCGTCGAAGAAGCCGGGGACGTTGTACGTCCGGCCCGTGCCGGCGTGGCGGAACGTGACCTGCAGGCGGTAGTCGAGGAACGGGTTGGGCGACGACGACGACTCGCTCGCCCGCGGGCCGTCGAAGTCGACCGTCATCGGCTGCCACTGCACGAGCGCGCCGGCGACGGAGGCGAACAGGCGGCGGCCTTCTAAGCGTTCGATCAACATCAAGAGTTCTACCCTCCCTGGTGGCCTCGGGCCCGGGCCCGTGCGCGTAACGCACGGCCGTCGCGGCGGCCTCAAATAAATGGCCGTTACGATGCGTGTGGGAATCCGGAGCGGCAGCATACGCGCGGGGTACGGACGCCGACAACTTGCTTACTGCGTCCACTTCCTAGGGATTTCACGCCGTTCGTCCTGCCGCCCCGAAAGCTGGGGGTTGTGGGGCGAACAGGGACGAGCCAGGCCGTTCGATTGCAGGTAGATCGAGCAGCGGTCGGTGGCGCGTTGACCGGTTGAAGCTCAGAACGAAACGACGAGTGCGTCGCTCCCGATCCGCGCTAAGTTTTGAAGAGGACGCCCGCCGCCGTGTGGAGCGGGCCGCCGCGGGCGCGGGATCATGGCGTGCCGGGGCCGTCGGCGCGCGCGGTCTCCTGCGTCTGTGGGGTGATCAGGAGTTGGCCGACGCGGCGGGGCTGGGCCTGCGTGACGCGGACCGTGTAGTCGCCCATGCTCACCTCGTCCCCCGCGCGCGGCCAGCGGCCGAGTTCTTGGACGACGTACCCGCCGATCGTGTCGACGCCGTCGGTGTCGAGGTCCGCCAGGGCGAGCTTCTCCTTCAGCTCGTGCAGCGGGTAGCGGCCGGCGACGCGGAAGCTCTCGCCCTCCCTGGCGAACGTCGGGGCGCCGGGGCCGGCGGCGTCGAACTCGTCCTCGATCTCGCCGACGATCTCCTCGATCACGTCCTCGAGCGTCACGATCCCGCGCGTCGCGCCGTACTCGTCGACGACGACCGCCAGGTGCATGTGGCTCGTCTGGAACTGCCGCAGCAGCTTCGGCACCGGCGTCAGCTCGGGCACGAACAGCACGTCGCGGCGGATGTGCCGCAGGTCGATCTCGCCCGACCCGATCACGTGGACGGCCGACCCCGGCAGCCCGCTCGGCACGGCCACCACCTCGCCGTCGGGCGTGCGCTCGTCGATGAACTTCAGCTTGCCGGGCACGAGCTTGAGGTGCACGAACAGGTCCTTCATGTGGACCATGCCGATCACGTGGTCGATGTCCCCCTCGCACAGCGGGAACCGCGTGTACGCGCTCTTCTGCACGACGCGCAGCACGTCCTTGATCGGCTGGCCGAGCAGGAGGTAACCGACGTCGGTCCGGGGCGTCATGATCTGGCGGACCTTGAGGTCGCCGAAGTCGAACGCGCTGGTGAGGATCTTCTCGTTGCCCTTGGCGATCGTGCCCTGGGCGACGGCCTGGGCGAGCAGGCCGCGCAGCTCTTCCTCGGTGTGGGGCAGCCCGCCGTGCGCGTCGCCGTGCACCTCGACGCCCGAGGCGCGGAGCAGCGCGTTGCTGACCGAGTTGAGCAGCCAGATCAGCGGGTAGAAGAGGTAGGTGAAGACGACCAGCGGCGGGGCGAGGATGCGGATCGCGCGGTCGCTGTAGAGGATCGCCCAGTTCTTCGGCGCCTGCTCGCCGACCACGACGTGCAGCGACGTGCTGATCGTCAGCGCGATCGCGAACGCGATGCCGTGGACCTGCTGGGGCGAGAGCCCGAACCACCGCAGCGCCGGCTCGATGAGGGCCGCGACGGCCGGCTCGGTGACGGCGCCGAGCGCGAGGCTGGCGATCGTGATGCCGAGCTGGCAGGTCGAGAGGTACAGGTCGAGCTTGCGCTTCACCTCCCACGCCAGCCGGGAGAGGAAGCTCGTCTGCGCGTCGGCCTCGAGGCGGCTGGCGGCGCGCCGACGGCCGCGAACTCGGCGGCGACGAAGTAGCCGTTGAGGGCCACCAGCCCGAGCGTGGCCAGGATCTTCCAAAGGATGTCCACCGGCCGACCGTTGTACCGCTCGCGGCGGGTGCTGACAATGACGCGGGCCCGCCGCCGGTCGCGCGGCGGTGCTGCGAGGGGCGCGCGTTGGTGTGTGAAGGACCGGCGGACTGCCGTCCGCGGCTATCAAGTGTTGCCCGCGGCTGACGGCAGCGGCGGAGGGTCGATCGCGCGGGTCGGGTTCGCCCCGTCGGCGCGACGCCGCCGTCGTCGTCGTCGCCGCCGCCAATTCATGGGAGTCGAGATGGAAACACGCGCGCCCGTCGCCACCGTCGATCCCGTCGCGCCGGCGTCGCTGCAGTACGCGGTGCCGGTGACCGAGGCCCAGGGGACGTGCTACCGGTGCGGCTACGTGCTGCACGGGATCGCCGACGACCAGCCCTGCCCCGAGTGCGGCCTGCTCGCCGAGCGCAGCCGCCGCGTGAGCGACGAACTCCACGACACCCGCCCGCGTTGGCTCGCCCGCATCGCGCGCGCGGGGCGAACCTCGTGCTGCTGGCGATCCTGATCGTGTTGTCCGCGCCGTTCGTGGTGCCGCTGCTGATGGCGTTGACGGAGCACGTCTACGGTCGCTTCGTCGCGCGCCGGCCGGGATCACGTGGTACCGACTGGTCCGACTGTCGATGATGGCTCAGGAGCCCGTTGACCTCCTCGACCTGGCCGCGGTGGTGTTGCTGATCGCCGCGTTCATGCTGACGTCGCCGGAGGGATACGCGCCGGCCGACGGGGCGGACCGCCGCCTGCGGCGGGCGCTGCGGGTCGCGGCGATGGTCCCGCTGGTCGCCCTCGCGCTGTTCCACGCATACGCCGAGTTGAGCGTCGCCGCTTTCACCGTCCCGTCCTGGACGGCCGGCTTCGGGATGTCCGCAATCGGTTTCGCGGCGGCTGCGCTGGCGACGGTCGGCACGGCGCCGCTCCCGCTGCTGCTGTTCCGCCAGCTCCGCGGGCTCGCCAGGCGCGCCCGCAGCGCCCACCTCGCCGAGCACTGCACGATCGTCGGGGTCGGCGCGGCGCTGTCGTTCGTCTATTGCGGCGTATTCTCGTTTATTGCCGCGTACGGCACGTCGCTCGGGTTGAGCCCGTACTGGATGAACCGGTCGGCCGTGTGGCTCGCCATGATGTTGCTGCTGAGCGTCGTGTCGTTCCTCTTCCTGCTCTGGAGCCTCTACCTGCTGATCCGCTTCGCCGTCGCATTCAACCGGGCCGCGCGGCAACTGCGCGGCAAGTGGAGCCAAGCCGACCGCGCGACCGTCCCCGGGCTCGCGTGAGGCCGCACGCGGGTTGGTACGATCACACGCATGGAATATTTCCCGTTCCTGATCGTCGGGTTCTTCGTCCTGGCCGCGGGCGCGATCATCGTCCTGAGCGTCCTGTCGGCGAAGAAGCGCCGCGAGGAGTTGGGCGCGTGGGCCGCGTCCCAGGGGTGGGAGTTCCGCGAACACGTCCCCGACGACCTGCTCGCGGCGCTGGCCGACTTCGAGCCGTTCGGCAAGGGCCGCGGCCGGCGGGCGTCGAACTACGTGACCGGGCGGCGGGGGGAGGTCGTGTGGGAGCTGTTCGACTACCGGTTCGAGACCGGCAGCGGCAAGAACCGCCGCACGCACCACTACGGCGTCGTCGCGGCGCGGCTGCCGGCGCTGTCGTTCCCGCGCCTCGTGATCCGGCCGGAGGGGGTGGCAGACCGCGTCGCGTCGGTGCTCGGGTTCGACGACCTGAACTTCGAGTCCGAGGCGTTCAGCACCCGCTACCACGTCACGAGCGACGACCGACGGCGCGCGTACGACATCATCCACCCGCAAATGATCGAGTACCTCCTGTCCCTCGAGCCGGACCGGTGGGAACTCGGCGGCCCCCGCGTCGTGCGCACCCGCGCCGGCCGCTACCCGGCGACGCAACTGCCTCGCGTCATCGATGCGATCGAGGCGTTCGTCGCCCACCTGCCCGCGTACGTCCGCGACGACCTGCGCGGCCCGAGCGCGTGAGTCGTTCGTCGCTCGATCCACCCATCGTTTCGCGGCCGGCCCGAAGGGCCGAGGCACCGCGACGCGAGTCCGGGGCACCGTCTTGCCGAGTCCGCACCGCATATCGCGTGCGTCGCCGAGGCACTCTCCCCGACCCATGTCTTTCACCCCCGGCCCTTTGGCCCGGGCGCAGAACGACGGAACGTCGGCGCCGCGCGTCGTCGGTGCCGTCCCCTCGCGCGTCACGATTCGGCCTTTCGCGCCGCTCGCGCACGCGCCAGCCACCGCCTCGCGCGTCGCCCCCGACGGACGCCAAAAACACCGGCGATTTCCGATAAAAACGGCCGCGCCAGCACAGGGCTTGATCATTCATCCCGCACCGCTGGGACGGACGATTTTATTTGCAACGGCGTAGGGCTTTGCTAGACTTCCCGCCGCTCGCCAGACCGCCGTGCCGCAAAACGGCCGGAGGTGCTGACGGGCAGGCGGGTTCGAGCGGGTCGGATCAGGGCGACCCGGGCGGCGGTTCGGGGACGTGTTTGCTCTCCTCTGCGGGGCGTCGACTCGCTCCCTCGCACCGGTCCTCCGTCGCGATCAGCCGCGTCGTGTTTCGTCCCGGCCCCCCGCGGGCTCGGGTCGAACGAGGCGCGGGCCGTCGCGGCGGCCGTGGCTTCGCCATCGGGTGCCCACCGACGTCCAAGCAGTCCGAGACGAGACGCGGCGTGTTTCGCGCCGGGGGCCGCCCGGAAAGCGGGGCGGCCGGGGGCGCGCGTCGCGACGGCGGGTGCGACGGCGGATAAGAACGTGCCCCGCGGTCCTGGCGCATGGCGCGCAGGTGCCAAAAGTTACCGGCGTGCCGCGGGCCGGGTTAGGATTCGCCCCGCGGGTCGCAGTTCGCCGCTGCCGCCCGCGTGAAACGAGACCCCGACCTCGGACATCCGACAGTTGTTCAACTCCCGGCCCACGACCCATGGCCGCCGGACGAGGGAAGCAGGGCGCCACCGGGCGAGCTTCCCCGCGTGACCGTGTTCGACACCAGAAGGGCGCCGCCCGGCAACGGATTCGCCGCCGGCCATCCCTCGTGATTTTGCACCAGACCGGTTCTCCCGCGCATGCCCCGACGATCCGTCCCAAACCGCATTCCGCTCAGGCCGCGTGACCACGTCGACGGGAGGGCTCGCCCCTCCCGAGACCGCGTCGCGCCGCCGGGCCGGATCGCGGCCCACGCGCTGGTCGTCATGTCTGTTCGTCGGTAGCTTCCGGAGGAGCGTCGGCCAGAAAAGGCCCGCTGCCTCGCGCCAGTTTGACCGGCCGCAGTGGCGTGCGTCCGGGTAACCAAGCCGGGTCCGGGTACCAGAGCCCACCGGGTCCCGTCTTAGGAGGAACGCTGTGTTCTTCAGCGCGTGTCCGATCGTTCCGTCGCTTCGTCCGCCCGCACCACGGGCTCGTCCCACACCCCGGGCTCGTCCCGCACCACGGGCCCCCGTCCGCCCGCCGGCGCCGCCGGCAGTTGGCGGCCCTGAGCCTCGCGGCCGCGATGGCGACCCCGCTCGTCGCGGGGCTGTCCCGGCTGTACGCCCAGGAGTCGACCGAGCCCGCGGCCGCCGCCGACGGCATCCCCGCGCTCGGCACGCTCCTGCAGGCCCCGGCCGAGGACGAGATCGGCACGCCGCCCGCCGACATCGGCGGCGGCCCCGCCCCCGCCCCGTCCGACCCGGCGCCCGCGCCGGCCGACGCGGCCCCGGCTGACGCGCGGACCGCCCGCCGATCCCGCCCCGGCCGATGCGGCTCCCCAGCCCACCGAGATCGAGCCCGCGCCCGCCGACGCCGCCCCCGCGCCCGTCGAGCCGGCCCCGGTCGAGCCCGCGCCCGATCGACCCCGCGGTCGATCCGGCTCAAGTCGACCCGCCCGCGGTCGACGTGACGCCCGCCGACCCGGCCCCGTCCGACGCCGCCCCGTCCGACGCCGACGCCGCCCCGGCGGCCGCCGCCGTCGACGCGCCGGCCGGCGAGACGACGTTCTCGAACGAAGAGCTCCTGCGCGCTTCGGCCTCGAGCAGTACCAGAAGGGGCAGTACGAGGAGGCCCAGGAGACGCTCCAGCAGGTGCGGACCGACGGCATGCCCGACGCCGAGCGACATGCGCGTGGCCGACGCGCTCGGCGACGCGAAGAAGGCCGCCGACGAACGCCGCGCCGCCCGCGAGCAGTTCCGCATGGGCCAGGAGGCGTTCGACGCCGGCCGCTATGCCGAGGCGACCGACCGATACAACACGGCGGCGAACAACGCGTTCGCCGACGAGGGCACCAAGGCCAAGGCCCGCGAGCAGATCGCCGCCGCCGAGGCGCTCGCCGCCGGCGGCGCGCCGCCGCGGCCGACGCCGCCGCCGAGGCCGAGCGCCCAAGATGAGCGGCCGCGCCGCCTACGACGCCGGAAGGCGGGCGTACGACAAGGGCGACTGGATCGCGGCCCGCGAGTACTTCCTCGCCGCCCAGCAGGCCGGTTACCGTCCGCGCGGCCTGTTCCAGGACAGCCCCAAGACCTACCTCGCCCGGATGGACAAGAAGGAGGCCGCCGACCGTCGCAAGACGGAGCAGCCGCCTCGCCCGCCAGGAAGCGGAGAACGCCCGGATCGCCGAAGAGCAGCGGCGGCAGGACGAACTGGCCGCCCAGATCGCCCAGGACGCGCCGCCGGCGACCGACGCCGAAGCCCGTCGAGCCGGCCCCGGCCGACGCGACGGTGGAGGTCGCGCCGACCGAGCCCGCGCCCCGCCGACGCGCCGCCCGCCGACGCGTCCGTCGAGGTGATGCCGGCCGACCCGGCGCCCGCCGATCCCGCCCCGGCGGACGTCGCCGTGGAGGTCGCGCCCGCCGACCCGGCCCCGGCCGACGCGGACGTCTCGGCGCAGGTCGAGGCCCAGCCGACGGTCGTCGTGCCCGAGGGGGCCGACCCCGACGCGCAGGCCGAACTCGAACGCGCCGCCCGCCCGACGAGATCCAGCGCACGCAGAACGTCGCCGAGGCCGCCCGCCTCGTCCGCGAGGCCCGCACCGCCCAGGCCGCCGGCGACACCGTGACGGCCCGCGACCTGTACCAGCGGGCGACGGTGCTTGACCCGACCAACGCGCAGGCGTCGGCCGGCCTCGAGCAGACGCTCACGCTCCGCTCCGAGCGTCCCGCCGCCGGCGACCGCCTCACCCGCGCCGCCGAGGAGATCGAGGCCCAGCGGCAGGAGATCCAGTACCGGTTCGACGCCGCCATCTCCGAGCGCGCGCGTGACCGCCGCGGTGGAGAACACCAACCGCCCGATCGACGAGGCCGAACTCCGCGCGGCCGCACCGCGCCGAACCAGGCCGACCTCGTCCGCCGCCAGAACCCGGCGATCTTCACGGCCGACGAGCTCGACGGCTTCGACACGACGCTCGCCAACGCCCGCCTGGAGTACGACCAGGCGTTGGAGCCGCCGCCGCGAGATCGACATCAACAACCAGAACGAGGAGTCGGCCCGCCGCGTCGCCGAGCGCGCCAGCAGGCCGAGGAGGACCGCCAGCGCACCGTCGCGCAGCTCGTCCGCCAGGCCCGCGAGTTGAGCGACCAGGGGCGCTACGAGCAGGCCCTGGGCGTGGTCGAGCAGATCGTCAGCATCGACCCGACGAACGACTACGCCGTCGGCGTCCGCCCGCTGCTGCTGGACAAGCTCCAGTTCAGCGAGCAGGCCCGGCTCGAGGAGCGCCTCGACCGGGAGATGACCAACCAGCTCAACAACGCGCTCGAGGCGCAGATCCCGTACGACGACATCCTGCGGTTCCCGAGCGACTGGCCGGACATCAGCCAGGTCCGCGAGCAGACGACCTCGGCCGAGCGCGGCGAGCGGGCCGAGGACCGGGCGGTCATCGCCCAGCTCGACCGGGCCCTGCCCGAGCTGAGCTTCGAGGGCGTCGGCTTCAGCGACGTCGTCGACTTCCTCCGCGACGTCAGCAGCGCCAACATCTTCGTGAACTGGCGCGCCCTCGAGGCCGCCGGCATCGACCGCAACGCGCCGGTGACGGCCCGCCTGCGGAACGTGAAGTTCAGCAAGGCGCTGCGGATCATCCTCGACAGCGTCGGCGACGAGACGAACAAGCTCGGCTACACGGTCGACGAGGGCGTTATCACGATCTCGACCGCCGAGGACCTCAGCGGCAACACGCTGACCCGCGTCTACGACATCCGCGACCTGATCCTGCAGGTCCCCGACTTCACCGACGCCCCGAACTTCAGCCTCCAGAGCGCCTCCGGCAGCGGCGGCGGCGGCGGGGGCGGCGGCGGCGGCGGGGGCGGCGGCGGGCAGGGCCTGTTCGGCGGCGAGAGCGAGAGCGAGGAGGACGAGGAGGGCCTCAAGACCCGCGAGGAACTCGTCGAGGAGATCACCAAGCTCATCCAGGAGACGGTCGACCCCGACAGCTGGCGCGACAACGGCGGCTCGGTCGGCGCGGTCCGCGAGCTCTCCGGCCAGCTCATCGTCACCCAGACGCCGGAGAACCAGCGCCAGCTCGTCAACCTGCTCGAGCAGCTCCGCGAGACCCGGGCGATCCAGGTCACCGTCGAGGCCCGCTTCCTCACGGTCCAGCGCAACTTCCTCGAGGACGTGGGCGTCGACGTCGACTTCGTGTTCAACACCGACGCCGGCAACGACGCGAACTTCTCCGAGATCACCGTCGACAACGACAGCTCGACGTTCACCACCGGCCCGGCCACCTCGGTGCCCGGCAGCATCGGCGCGACCGCGCAGGGCCTGACGGCGGCGGCGACGTTCCTCGACGACTTCCAGGTCAACATGCTGCTGCGGGCCACCCAGGCCAGCCGCACCTCGACCCTCGTCACCGCCCCGCGCGTCACGCTGTTCAACGGCCAGCGGGCGTACGTGCTCGTCGCCAACCAGCGGGCGTACGTCAGCGACCTCGCGCCGCAGGTCGGCACCGGCGTCGCCCTGTTCGACCCGACGATCGACGTGGTCGAGAGCGGCGTGGTCCTGGACGTCGCGGCGACCGTCAGCTCGGACCGCAAGTACGTGACGCTCACGCTCCGCCCGCAGCTGTCGACGCTCGTGCAGCTCGCGCAGTTCACGTTCCAGACCGGCACGAACAACGACACGACCAACGACGACGATGACGACGTGATCGACGTGATCTCCAACGACGCGCCGAGCGGCATCATCCAGCAGCCGGAAATCCAGCTGACCGACATCCGCACGACCGTCAGCGTCCCCGACGGCGGCACGCTGCTGCTCGGCGGCCAGACGATCGCCGGCGAGATCGAGGTCGAGGCCGGCGTGCCGGTGCTGTCCAAGATCCCGTTCCTCAAGCGGCTGTTCACCAACCACTCGGTCGCCAAGGACGAGTTCGTCCTGCTGATCCTCGTCCGCCCGACGATCATCATCCAGCGCGAGGTCGAGCAGAAGCAGTTCCCGCTGCTCAGCACGAAGCTCGGCCAGTGATCGCCGCACGGCCGTAGACAAACGCGAAACGCCCCCGGGTGCGAACCGCCCGGGGGCGTTTTCGGGGGCGGAGGCGCGCGGGGGGAGTGGGGGAATGACCAATGGCCAAGCCCCAATGACCAACAAATGACCAAGTCCTTATGACCAAGAAGAGACGCGTCTCCGCCGTGCGGGCGATCACCGCGTAAAGCTGCGGATGGCACGCGCCGGGTGGACCGCCGATGCCATCGGCGGCTTTACACGAGCGTTGCACCGGCACGACCTGCGCGATCATTGGTCATTGGGACTTGGGTCATTTGTTGGTCATTGGGGCTTAGTCATTGGTCATTCACGCGATCCCGAGCCTTGCAAACCCTCCCTCCCCGCCCTATACTCCCGGGCTCGATTTTCCTAGAGTTGAACGCAAGCGAATTGAGACCGAGAGGTTAGTAATGCCACGGGTTTGCTATTTCACCGGCAAGAAGACGAGCTTCGGCAACCAGATCACCCACCGCGGCAAGGCGAAGTACCTCGGCGGCGTTGGCACGAAGATCACCGGGATCACGGCCCGCAAGTTCCGGCCGAACATCCAGAAGGTCCGCGCCCTGATCGACGGGCAGGTCGTCCGCATCAAGGTCAGCGCCAAGGCCCTCCGCAACGGCATGGTCACCAAGCCCCCGCGCCGCACCTACACCAAGCCCGCCGACACCAACGCGGCGGCCTGAACCCCTCGCGCGTCCGCCCGCGCTTGCGAATCAACACGAGCTACACAGGCGCGCCGGCCCCCGGCGCGCCTGTGTGGCTTTGCGCGACGTGCTCGCGCGACGCACGTCCTTGAGCCGCCGCCGCCGCCGCAGTAGAACCGCCGCCCATGGCCGATCCGATCACGCAGGACACCGTCCGCCACGTCGCCAGACTCTCGCGCCGCGCGCTCGACGAGCGCACCTCCGGAAGTACACGCGCAACTCGAGCAGATCCTCCACTACGTCGCGAAGATCAACGAGGCCGGCGTCGCCGGCGTCGCACCGATGGCGCACGCCGTCCCGCTGAGCAACGTCCTGCGCGAGGACGTGGTCGAGCCGAGCCTCCCGGTCGAGGACGTGCTCCGCAACGCCCCCGAGACCGACGGCCCGTTCTTTAAGGTCCCCAAGATTCTCGGCGGCGGCGAAGACTCGGCCGGGTGAGGCGAGCAAAATCCTCAGTACGCGGGTCGACAGTAGCGTCCCCGAACGATGGGGAACTCGCTCCCACGGTTCCCCCGGCATCCGATCGCTATACGGTTCGCGCGGCCCCAGCCCGATCTCCTGACCGCCGACGCGCGTCCGACGGACCGGACGATCGCTCGCCCCCCAACGTCCGGGCGCGTGCACATCCCAGTTAAATGACATGGTCGTGCCGGCGCCTCTCGCCGCGGAAAGTCCGTTGATCCCGTCCCCTCCTCGCGGCCGCCGCCGCCGTCGCGCGGATCAACGGCGACGGTGGCACCGAGCCGTCGAAGGGTTCGGGAACGCGCGCTACACGGTGCGGCGGTGCGCCTCCGCGGTCCGGCTCTGCCGCCGGCCCGTCCGGGCGGTTTTGACTTTCATCCCGCGCTTTAGGCTGTCGCCGCATGAATACGCCCGACACGCTGCTGGCCGCCCGCGACGCCGTCCGCTCGAAACGGGTCTCCGCGGTGGAGTTGACCCGCCACGTCCTCGACCGGATCGAGCGGCTCGATTCGCGCCTCAGCGCGTTCGTCAGCACGTACCCGGACCGGCGCGATCGAGCATGCCAAGGCCGCCGACGCCGGCACGCGCACCGCCCTGGCCGGCGTGCCGGTCGCGATCAAGGACAACCTCTGCACGTCGTTCGGCACCACGACCTGCTCGTCGCGGATGCTCGCCGACTTCCGCTCGCCGTACGACGCCACCGTCGTCCGCCGGCTCGAGGCGGCCGGGGCGCCGTCCTCGTCGGCAAGACGAACCTCGACGAGTTCGCCATGGGCAGCTCGACCGAGAACAGCCGCGTTTCACACCACCCGCAACCCGTGGGACGACGCCCGCGTCCCCGGCGGGTCCAGCGGCGGAGCCGCGGCGCGCTGGCGGCGGGGGATGTGCTGCGCGCGCTCGGCTCCGACACCGGCGGCTCGATCCGCCAGCCCGCCGGGCTGTGCGCGGGCTCGTCGGCCTCAAGCCCACCTACGGCCGCGTCAGCCGCTACGGCCTGGTCGCCTTCGCCAGTTCGCTCGACCAGGTCGGCCCCTTCGGCCGCACCGTCGCCGACGCCGCCCTGATGCTGAACGTCATCGCCGGCCACGACCCGCGCGACGCCACCAGCGCCCCGCAACCCGTCCCCGATTACCTCCACGACCTCGACCGCCCGCTCGACCGCCTCCGCGTCGGCATCGCCAAGATTACGACCACGCCGCCGGCGTCGACCTGCAGGTGCGGGCGGCGGTCGACGCGGCGATCGCGCAGTACCGGCGCGCTCGGGCGCGAGATCGTCGACGTCTCGCTCCCGCACACCGAGTACGGCATCGCCGCCTACTACGTCATCGCGCCCAGTGAGGCCAGCAGCAACCTCGCCCGCTACGACGGCGTCCACTTCGGCCACCGCACGAAGGAGCCGGTGCGGGACATCCTCGAACTGTTCAGCAAGAGCCGCGCGGAGGCTTCGGCGAGGAGGTGCAACCGCATCATGATCGGCACCTACGCGCTGTCCGAAGGGTACGGCTCGCAGTTCTACGTCACGGCCCTGAAGATCCGCGCGCTCATCGCGCGGGACTTCGACGAGGCGTTCACGAAGTGCGACGTGATCCTCACCCCCACGTCCCCCTCGCCCGCGTTCCAGATCGGCCAAGAGCGGCGACCCGCTGGCGATGTACCTGAGTGACGTGTTCACCGTCACCTGCAACATCGCCGGCATCCCCGGCCTGAGCCTCCCCTGCGGCTTCACCGCCGGCGACAAGCCGCTGCCGATCGGCCTGCAACTGCTCGGCCCCACCTTCGGCGAGCCCACGCCCTCCGGCCGCCGCCCGCATGTACGAGGCCGCCACCGACTGGCACACCCGCCGGCCGGCGCTGTAGGCGGCCTGGGCACGAACACGGCCCGCCACCGATGCGAGCGCACGCGATCCCGCCGCACGGAATGCGGGCGCGCCGCCTTTCCCCGGAAGATCCGCCTGCTCCTCCGCCCGGTCGAACTGGCTCCGTGAAGCATCTCGCTGATTGCATGTTCTAGGAACGCCGTCAAACTACTTTCGATGCGCAGCAACGGCTCGACCGCCCCGCCGCCGGGAGCGCGCCGCCGGGCGGAGTCGCCGCGAACGAACGGGCACCGCTCCGGGCCGCACGTCACGTTCCGCAGGACGCCGTCCGAGAGCATCCCGGATAAGCCCGGTCGCACGGAAGGCACGCGCCGCGTCGCGGCCCGCGTCCGCGCAGACGGCGTACCGGATCTTTCTTGAATCCGCTGGGCGCGCCGGCGGAACGCGCGCGGGTCATCTCGTCATGGACACTCACCTAGGAATAGGTAACACGTGACGAACACGTACGGGATGAACAGCGCGTCGCCGACGAGCGTCAGGGGCGTGAGAGGAGCCGCCGCGCGCCACTGCGTGCCGCGGCGGAGCGCGCCGGCCGCGGTTGGGCGTAGGGCAGCACGAGCACGCACGCGTCGCGTGGGTAGACTTCCGGGCTCCCGGCCGGCAGCGGCATCAACGCGTCCTCCGCGTCGGTCCACGGGCGGCCGAGCCACAAGCGCGCGGACGCGCACGTCGGGCGCGGCACCCGCACCCGTCCAGCCCGCGGCCCGCGCCGTCGATGGTCGCGTCGTGCGGCCCGGACCGGCCGTCGGTCGTCCAGTCTAGCCGGCGGAAGTGCGGGTCGTTCTCGAGGTCCGCCGCCCACCGCTCGTCGCAACGTCAGTCGACGCGTCGCGTACTTGCCGCCGCTGCGCGCAAGCAGGTCGGCGACGATTCGCTCGGGGCGCGCTCGCCACCCGTGTAGCCGAACGAATCGATCGGACACCCTCTGCCGTGAGCGGTATCGTCGCGTACAGGTATTCGCCGTAGTCGCCATACTCTACTACGAGCAGACGCCGGCCCTCCGTAGCCGCGCCGCCGCGCCGCCGCCGCCGTCCGCGGCCGGGTCGATCACGCCGATCGCCCGCGGCCCGACGACCGCCCGCGCGTTCGCCGCCTCCCACATCGGGCCGGTGAACGGCAACCTGTCGCGCACGCGAGCAGCAGCAGCGGCAGCAGGCGTGCGATCGATACGAACGTGGCGGGTGCCGGTCGCTGCATGTTCCCCCGTCATCCCGAGCGGCGGCCGCGAACGAACGATCTCTGTCCGCCCCCAGCCTCCCCCACGTCGGCGGTCACGTCAGCAACCCGCGGCGGCGCGAGCGCGCCGCCGGGCGATGCGTGACCGGCCCGCGGGGGCGCACACAGCGTCGCCCGCCCGCGTCACACGCCGAGCTTGCCGCGCATGTGGTCGATCACGTGCGCGTGCTGTGCCGCGGGCTGAACAGGACGATCTCCGCGTCCTCGTCCACGCGCACCGAGTGCCCGGGCGGCCAGTAGAACAAATCGCCGCCGGCCACCGTTTCGGTGTCGCCGCCGGTGTAGGTGACGGTGACGCGTCCCTGAGCACGTAGCCCCAGTGCGGGCACTGGCACAGGTCGCCCTGAAGTCCCTGAAGCAGCGCGCGATGTCCGTGCCCGCCGCGAGCGGAAGTACTCGCCGGCCATCTTCCCGAACCCGGTGGCGTCGCCGAAATCCGCGGTCTGCCGCGCGGTCGCCCTGGGCACGCTCAGCCTGACCGGGACCTCCGACTTTGCGATGTGCATGATTCGCTCCGATGTGGTGAAGATGACCCGAGACTCGATCAATCGAGACGGCCACGACGCGAGTCCGCCCGCGCCGGCCGGTCCCCGCGCCGGTGCTTATACCACACCCACGCCCGCGGCCGTGCGGCGATCGCGACACGGATCGACCTCGCCCCGTCGTCAACGCGTAGCCGCCGACGCCGAGCGTCGACCACGCTGAACGCACGCGGCTCGGGCGACCCGCGGCCGCCGCGTCCCGCGTCGGGCCGGTGATGGGGCGGCGAACGCGCTGCGGCCGCTCACTACCACGGCCACCGCTTCCGCTCGCCCCTCGAGGACCTGCCGGGCAATGTCCGCCGCCCGGCCGCACGCGCTCGTCCGGGTTCGCCAAGGCGTCCCGCAGCACGTCGAGCGCGGGGCCCGCCCCCTCGCGGTGCATCAGGGCGTAGACGGCCCGGATGCGGACCGTGGCGGATGCGTCGAGCAGCCGCGGGCGCGCCGCCGGCAGCAGGTGGGCGTCGAGCGCGCGCGGGCCGCCGGGTCCTTCAAGCGCGGCGGCCAGGTCCGGGTCGCGCCCGGAACGCATCGTATCCGGTCGTGCCGGCGAACCCCGCGGGCCCCGTCGGGCCCCGCCGCGGCGTGCTCCGCACATCGGTGCGTCACCACCGGACGTCCCCCGACGACCTCTGTCACGTGAACCGTCGCCTCGCCGCCGCAGGTGTCGCACTTCATCTGTTTTCCCCGGTGGCGGCGCGTCGCCCGCCGTCCGAACGAGATCCGTCCCGGCCGACAGCGCCGCGCCGCCGCCACCGCCGCCGCCCGCAGCCGCGTCGGCGACGCGGGCCGTCCCGCGGGCAGCGCCCTGGCGAGGCGCGGAGGTCGTAGCCGCAGGCGGGGCAAGGCCGGCGGCGGATTGGCGGCGACGCCGGCGGAGGGCCAGGGTAGTCGGGGGCAGGGCGGCGAGCAGGGCGAGCGACCAGTACGGGATCGCGAGTTGGCGGATCGCGTTGCCGCCGGGCGTGCCGCCAATCGCGTAGCCGAACCCGCCGCGATCCCACCAGCCGACCCGGCCCGGCGCGGACCAGCCGGGGGCGAGCGGCCAGGTGTCGGAGAGCCAGCGCGCGCGTCGCCGGCGTCGATCGCGCCGGCGTGGACGAACAGCCGGCCGTACTCGATCGCACGTAGAGCGACCACGACGCCCCGCGCGCCCGACCAGCGCGCGCCGGTGCGAGTCGGCCCCGGCGGCGAGCGCGGCCGCGCCAGAGCAACAGCGACGCGCCGCCGCGGCGAGCGTGAGCCGTCCCGGCCTCACGCCGTCGCCCCGGTGGCGGCCGCGCGCATTCCGGGCAGCGGTCCGGGCTGGCGCGGAGGTCGTAGCCGCAAGTGGGGCAGAGGCCGCGCCGGCGCGCGACGGCACGCGCGCACGCCTCAGCCACAGTGCGGGCGGCACGAGGAGCAGCAGCGCGACCAGCCAGTGGGAGACGCCGACGTAAAGGGTGCGGTAGCCGTGTGGCCGGGCTTGGTCGTCGTCATACCACCGCACGGGGCCCCAGCCGGAGTAGACGGGGTCACTGTAGTCGGTGGGGGTGAACGCGTCGTTGTTCGGCCCCCACGCGTAGCGCCGGTGGCGGAATATGAGGCGCGGCCGGCCGCCGCTCTGGTCGGCGGTGATGTGATAGAAGATTTCCGCGAAGCGCGGGGGCGCCTGGGCCCATCCGGCGACGACGCGGAGCCGGCTGCCGGAACTCAGGTGGACCGCTGTGCTGGCGGCGCCGCCGTCGGCGAGCCGACGGTTGTACCTCCACTCCGCCTCGTCCGCGCCGCTTCGCCCCCGGACCCACAGCACGCACACCGCGACGCACAGGAGCAGCGCCACAGCCGCGCAGATCGTGAACAGGTGGCGGGCGAGGCGGCGCATCGGCGCGAATGGTACCAGAAGTGCGCGGGCCCCCGTTTCCCTTTCTTGCGACCGCGGCGGGCGCGACGGCGCCGTATGGGAAGACGTCGCACGCGTATCGCGGACGTGCGGCGGGCCGGTGCGGCGGGGCACGAAATTCGGACGCCGTGGCCGTCAACGGAAAGGGCCGCCCGATGCCGGGCGGCCCTTGCGCGTTTCGATCATCGCGTCTGACCGCGCCGGCCGCTCACTTGATCGGGCGGATCTTGATGTTGCGGTAGGCGACCTCGTCGCCGTGGTCCTGGAGGCAGATGAAGCCTTTGCCGGCCATGCCGAAGCCGGGGATCTTGGCGAACTTGCTCTTGGCGATCTTCTGCTTCCACTCGTCGCCGCCGACGACGAACTCGCTGTACCGCTGGCCGTTCATGTGGATCTCGCTCTTGGCCGGCGCCTTGTTGATGACGACGCGCATCGTGTTCCACTGGCCCGCGGGCTTGGTGGCGTCGATCGTGGCGGGGTAGAGCTGGTAGAGCCAGCCGGCCTTCTGCGGGTCCTTGCCCGCCTCGTTGTCCTGCACCTGGATCTCGGGGCCGGTCGCGTAGGGCGGGCCGTCGGTCTCCTGGACGTGGAACATGATGCCGCTGTTGCCGCCGGGCGCGATCTTGTAGTCGATGAGCAGTTCGAACGCGTCGTACTGCTCGGCGGTGATGATGTCGCCGCCGCCCTTGGCGGCCAGGACGAGCGCGCCGTCCTGCACCTTCCAGGCGGGGTTGATCGCGTCCTTCTTGTAGTTCCGCCAGCCCCCGGCGGTCTTGCCGTCGAACAGCAGCTTGAAGCCCTGCGCCTCCGCCTGGTCGGTCAGCACGTTCGCCTCGGCGGCGGCGATCGAGGCGGCCGCGCCGGCGCCGTCGGCGGCGGCGGCGAAGGCGGGCGACGACAGCAGCGGGAACGTGGCGACGGCCGGCACGGCGAGCAGCGCCGCGAGCGCGACGGCGGCGAGAGTGCGGGTGCGGGGCATGGTGTGCATTTCTCCGAGGGTGATGGTGGTTCGCGACCGGAACCGGCCGCCGGAATCATCTACCTCGCGGCGGCGGGGACGTTGCGACAACGCCCGCGCTTCAAGACCAGGAGATTGAACCGCGGAGACGCGGAGAGCGCGGAGACAAGAAAATCTGATGTAGCCACAGATGGGGCACAGATTCGCACAGATGAAGATGCCGGAAACGTGCCGTCACGTCTATTGTTCGCCGAGAGATCTTCCCCAGCTCTTCTTATCTGTGTTCATCTGTGCCCCATCTGTGGCTGAATCAGAATTCTTGTCTCCGCGTCCTCTGCCCCTCTGCGGTTCATCCGTCCCTCAATTCAAATCGTCTCCACGCGCCCGGAGAAGACGCTGCGGCGTTCGGCTTCGGCGATCTGGAGGCCTACCACGGCGTCGTCGGCCGTCACGCGCCTCGGCTGGCGCTTGGCGCGGACGCAGTCGGCGAAGTAGGTCATCTCGCCGACGTAGCCGTCGCCCTTGGTCGGCGGCGCCACGGGCTGGTTCTTGCCGTCGGCGGCGACCATCAGCGGGGCGGCGGTGCGGGCGAGGTCGAAGTCGGCGGTGGCGCGCTCGAAGTTCACCGTGTAGCGCATCGAGAAGCCGAACCCCTCGGCCTGCGTCCACGACCCCTCGGCCGTCACGAGCGCTGGGGCGTGCTCGCCGTCGTAGAGGTACTGCGTCGCGACGTGGTCGACCTCGCCGCTGGGGCCGACGTAGCCGCGGCTGAAGACGCCCGCGGGCCGGCCGAAGAGGTGGTAGACGAAGTCGGTGTCGTGGATGTGCAGGTCGAGCAGCGCGCCGCCGGAGAGCGCGCCGTCGCGGAACCACCCGGCCGGGATCGAGCCGACCCGGCGGAACGTCGCCGACCGCACGCGCCCGTAGCGGCCGTCGGTCGCCGCGGCCTTCAGCCACTCCCACTCGGGCCAGAACCGCATGCACATCGCGGGCATGAACACGAGGTGCGGGTGGCGGGCGGCGGCGTCGGCGATCGCGCGGGCGTCGGCGCTGGTGCGCGCCAGCGGCTTCTCGCACAGCACGTGCTTCCCCGCCGCCAGCGCCTGCGGGACGAGGCCGGCGTGCGTCGGCGTGGGCAGGCAGATGTCGACCGCGTCGACGTCGGTCATCGCCAGCAGTTCGGCGACGTGCGTGGTGCCACGGATGCGGTCCATCGGGAGTTGGCTGATCTCGCCGGTGTTCACGTTCCCCCACCCGCCGGACAGGTCGCCCGCCGCGCGGCGCGGGTCGGCGTCGGCGATCGCGACGACGGCCACGCCGGGCACCTTCTGGTACGTGAGGTAGTGCGTCCTGCCCATGAAGCCCATGCCGATGATGCCGATGCGAAGCATGCCGGAAGCCTTTCGATCGCTTGACGTGAATCGACGTCGCGCCGGATAGTGTAAATCGTCGCACGGCCAGCCGCGAGGTACGCACATGAAAACGATCGCCGACGTGGAAGCGGGGGTTCGGATGGCGGAACTGCTGGAGCAGGTCGCCGGCGGGGAGACGGTCGTGATCACCCGCCAGGGGCGCGAGGTCGCCCGCCTCGTCCCGCCGCCGGCTCCGACCGTAGACGAGGTCATTGACGGCCTGCGCGCGGCACGAAAAGGCGTCACCCTCGGCGGCCTGTCGGTCCGCGACCTCATCAACGAGGGGCGACGCTGATGGCGTGGATCGTCGACGCCTCGGTCGTCCTCGCGTGGTGTCTGGAGGACGAGGCCACGCCCGCGACCGAACTCCTGTTGGACCGGCAGCGGAGCGACGCGGCAACGGCTCCGTCACTGTTGATGGTTGAAGTGGCGAACGTGCTCGTGATGGCGGTTCGCCGCGGCCGGATGAGCGGGCCCAAACGTGATGAGCTGCTGGATTGGGTGTTACATCTCCCGATAGGCGTCGAATCCATCCCGCCCCCGACGATCGTGGTGCGTATCGTCGCCCTCGCCGACAAGCATGCTCTCACCGTCTACGACGCGACGTACCTCGAACTCGCACTCCGTTTGAACCTGCCCCTCGCGTCGCTCGACAAGGACCTCGTCAAGGCGGCAAGCGCCGAGGGCGTGACGATCCTGTGACCGGTCACCCGCCGTCGTACGGTCCGTCCCCGCTGGTTAACCCGGCTCGATCGACAGGGCCGCGTCGCGCAGGACGCCCTCCTTCTGCTCGAACTGTTCCAGCGGCCCCCACGCCTCGAAGACGATCACGCCCTTGTCGCTGCGCTCGAGCGACAGCAGGTAGCCGGTCGGCTTGCCGCCGACGTCGCGGCGGCCGCGGAGGAGGTACACGTTGCCGCCGCTCGTCGTCTGCTCGTCGTCGACCGCGAGCGCGCGGCCCTCGACGAGCGCGCGGCGGACGAGTTGCGACCAGAACGACAGCGGCGCGCGGTCCACGTTCGCGTGGCGCTCGGCGCGGGCGAGCAGGCCGCCGGCGTCCATCGCCTCGGCGTGACGGCGGTCCTCGAAGTACTTCACGAACCCGGCCGGCGCGGCGACCCGCGGGCCGCGGCCGAACAGGCCGACCCTCCGTACGGTCTGCCGCACCTTGCCGGCGACGAGGCCTTCGCCGAGGTCGTCGACCCACGCGAACGGCAGGCGCGGGCCGGGGTGGGGCCCGGCGTTCTGCGCGACGGCGGCGTCGAGGTCGACGCGGATCGTCGACATCGCGATGAGCGACTCGTAGTGGCGGATGCGCCCCTTGGCCGCGTCGATCTGCTCCGACACGCGCGCGAGTTCGGCCTCGACCTTCAGCGCGTCCTCGACCTTCGTCGTCCTGTTCAGGATTTCCAGCAGGCGCTGGCGCAGCCGCTCGGCGTTGTCGAGGCGGATGTGCAAGTCGCGCAGCTCCTCGGTCACGTCCTGCGCCGTGAGCTGGCGGTCGACCTCCTCGCCGCCGCGCGCGACGACGCCGACGGGCTCGTCGCACCGGGCGGCGGGGACGCGGAACGTGATCGACCCGCCCGCCACCGACTGCATGTGCCCGCCGAGCCGGGCGGCCGTCTCCAGGAGCGACCGGAGCGTGCCGGCGACGTCGGCGACGACGAGGCGGAACGCGCAGCAGTAGATGACCTGACGGGCGTCGGCGGGTCGGGTGGCGCTGGCGGTGCGCGGGGGCGGATTCGGGGATCGCGACGAGGCCTCGGGAGCCGGCGGGGCGGCGGCGCTGGCGGCGGGTGACCGTTCCCGCGCAACCGCGGCGCCGGCGCTGCCGTCCGCGCGGATCGGCCGCCGCCCGCGAGCTCGTTCGGGTCCATCCGTGATCCGGTGCTACAGGCGAGCCCGGTGAGCGGGACGACGAGGATGAGCAGGGATCGGAGGGCGTTTCGCATCGTCGAGGGTCTCCACCTGTGAGGTGTTTCTGCGATCCACGGAAAGCGACCCCTTCGGGGTTGCGGCTAAAGGGGTGGCGGGGGATCGGGACGAAGCCCGAGTGCCTTCGAAACAAAGAAAGTCGACCACACAATTACGGTGACACGGAGGGGCCACGAGGCGATGCGACCGTCTTTCACCCCCACTTGCCTTTTCCTCCGTCGGTCTCCGCGCGCCTCCGTGACTGCGTGGTTCGACGCTCTGGCGGCACTTCTGATAAGCGCTGGGCGACGTGAAACGTTCAATGCCGGTGGTCGGTATTCCTCGCGGCGGGCCGCCGCGCGCGGGGATGATCGCTACCGTGGGCGCCCCACGGCGCTGATAAGATTTCCGGCGCGCCGCACCCGATCCGGAGCCGAGGACGCATGACCATCCTGCCGATCATCGCCGCCTGCGCCGCCATCCTCGTGATCGCCTACCTGACGTACGGGCGGCTCGTCGTCCGCTGGCTCGGGGTCGACCCGTCGCGGACGACGCCGGCCGTCGCGGCCGAGGACGGCGGCGACTTCGTCCCCGCGCCGCCGGGCGTCGTGCTCGGCGGGCACTTCACCGCCATCGCGGCGGCGGGGCCGGTCGTCGGGCCGATCCTCGCGGGCCTGGCGTTCGGTGGCTGCCGGCGCTGTGGATCATGATCGGGTCGATCTTCATCGGCGGCGTCCACGACGCCGGCTCGCTGTTCGCCTCGATGCGCCACCGCGCCCAGCATCACGCAGGTCGTCAGAGCACATGAGCCGCCCGGCCTACGTGACGTTCCTGCTGTTCGTCTGGATCAGCCTCGTCTACGTGATCATCGCCTTCGCCGACGTCACGGCCAGCAGCTTCGGGTTCTTCCAGCAGTTCGACATGACCGTCGACGGCCAGCAGCGACGTTCAGCCTCAACGGCGGCGCGGTCGCGATCGGCGCGACGGCCTACCTCCTGCTGAGCGTCGTGATGGGACTGGCGCTTGCTTCACGAAGATCCCGTGGTGGTCGGCCCTCGTCGCCGCGGTCGTCGTGCTCTCGCTCACGATCTGGAAGGCGCCCGGCCATGGCGGACTGGCTGGCGCGCCGCCGGCATGTCGTTCATGAGCACCGCGCCGGCCGCGGGGGTGGCTGGCCAGCCCGAGTACAAGGCCGCCGCGGGCGAGATGACCAAGCGGTGGGACCTGGCGCTGCTCGTCTACTGCTTCGTCGCCAGCATCACGCCGATGTGGGTGCTGCTCCAGCCGCGCGCGCGTGATCGGCGACGTTCCTCTACGCCACGCTCGTGTTCGGCGTCGCCGGCGCGATCATCGGCGGGGTCGGGGGCGACGAGTCGGTGCGGGTGACGTGGCCGGCGTTCAGCGGGTTCTTCGGCGACGGCCGCACGCGCCGGGGCTGGCGGGGGCGTGGGTCTTCCCGTTCCTGTTCATCACGATCGCGTGCGCGCGTGCAGCGGGTTCCACTCGATCGTCTCCAGCGGCACGACGAGCAAACAGGTGCGCTCCGAGCGCGACGTGAAGCCGATCGGCTACGGCGCGATGCTGCTCGAGGCGATGGTCGCCGTCTTCGCGGCTCTCGTGCGTGATGGTGATGGCGCTGACACCACCGGCAAGCCCGACGCGATCTACGCCCGCGGGATCGGCAACTTCATGCACCTGGTCGGCGTGCCGATGGCGTTCGCCGTCAGCTTCGGGCTGCTCGCGTTCAGCAGCTTCGTCTTCGACACGCTGGACGTCTGCACCCGCCTCGGCCGATACGTGCTGCAGGAGATGACCGGCCTGTCGGGCCGGGCCGGCAGGGGCCGTGGCGACGATCATCACGCTCGCCGGGCCGGCGGCTGTACCTGTGGAAGATGCCGGCCAACTCGTTCCAGACGTTCTGGACGATCTTCGGCACGAGCAACCAGCTCCTCGCGTCGCTGACGCTCGTCGGCGTCCGCGTGTGGCTGGCGCGCCGGCCCGTCTGGTTCGCGCTGGCGCCCGGCGGCGTTCATGATCCTCAGCACCGGCACGGCCTCGTGCTGAACTTCCGCGTGTTCTGGAACAAGTACGCGGTCGACCACGCCCCGATGACGCTCACGAACATGTGCATCGCCGCCGTGCTGTTCCTGCTCGGCGGGCTCGTGGTGTTCGAGGCCCTGCGCGCGTGTGGCGCAGGAGTCGCGCAACGAGCCGGTGATCCTCGCGACGGCCCCGATCGTCCCCGCGCGTGAGCCGTCGCGCGGCCGCACCCGGTCGCCCGCACGCGGCGCGACCACCTGCGGTTTCGTCACCGCGTCAAGCCCGACGCGCTCTGCGCGAATCCGACGAGGCGCGCGTGCGCGTCGCTCCCCCGTTTAGCCGCCGCTCGAAGAGCGGCACCCCGCGGGACGACGAGCGACGACGGTGGGGGGCTACACTAATAGAGCGTCCGATAGAATGAACCGATCAACCGCGGAGACGCGGGGCTCCACGGTGAGTCATCTTCGTTTGCGCGTCTCTACCTTGACGACGGTCGACGGCGACATCATCCCGCGCGTGCGACCCGCGCGGAACCTCGTTCCCTCACCCGGAGATCAACGATGATCAAGACCCTCCTCCTCGGCGGCGCCCGGCGGCGGCTCGCCAATCGCGGACGCCGGCCTGCTCGTCCTGCGCTCTTCGCCGGCCTGGCGATGGCCTTCGCCCACGGCCTGTCCAAGGTGCAGGACCCGAGCCAGGTCATCTCCGGCGCCCCGGCCACCTCGGCTTCCCCGCCCCGACGTTCTTCGGGTGGATGGCGGCCCTGTCGGAGTTCGGCGGCGGCATCCTGCTGGCAGCACGGGCGCGGCCACGCGGCGGCCGCGTTCCTCGTCGCCTCCACGATGTTCACCGCCGCGTTCCTCGCGCAGGAACGACCCGTTCGCCAAGAAGGAGATGGCGGCTTACTCTACCTCGCGATCTCCGCCTGCTTCCTGCTCACCGGCATGGCCGCTTCAGCCTCGACGCGCTGTTCGCCAAGCGCGGGCGCGCGGGTAGGCGTAGAGGTGGTGGGGTGGTTGGGGGCGGGTGGAGTGGTGGGGTGAGAAGACTCGTGACGCCGGGCATTGCGGCAACGTGCTCGTTCTGCCTGCCGCGTCCCAGTCCGCTGCCGCGATTTCTTCGGCGATGGCAGCCGGATTGCGCGGCGCTGGAGAAAAGACCCGGTCAGCCCAGGGTCCGTATTCGGTCTTGCACTGACATTTTGCACCACCGCGCCGGTAAGTGCGCAAAGACTGTTCTTGGCGGGGCTGGGCATAACATCGTGTGCGTGCGGCCCGCGAAAACTTCGTTTTCATCCAACACCACATCAGGTGCCAGTGGGACCGCCACCGATCTCTCGCGGAATCAACGGGTAGACAGGAATTTCGGCTTCGGAGTACCTCCAGCCGATTCCCCTTTTCGATTTCCTTGTACTCGCAGTCAATCGTGACAAGCGGGGCCATCTCCGCGGTCATCCCCGTACATCCGGCTGAACCCACGCCAGTAATACTTCCTTTGTTCTCCGCGGAGATCGGCGTATAGTCACCGGATCGCCGCTCGCAGTCAGTCCGCGTCTTTTCCGCCTACGTCACCTGAATGTTCCCGACCACAATTCGGCCGCGATTAGAGCAGTCGCGGGGCTGACGAGGCACGCGTTAGTCCTGCTCCCTGCCGAATCGGTCCCTAGGGGGCAGTTGGATCATGGGACGCTATTCCCGCCCCTTCGCAACGTGCACACTCACGCACGCGCGCATTAGGAAACGAGCCACAGCCCCTCCCCTACCTTCCTCCCTCCGCCGGCCGTCCCTTCTCGTCCAGGAAACGTTTCCACCCGCAGTTCCCCTTCGCGTGTGATGCTGATCGTGATCGACCCGCGGCGGTGCGTGCGGAGCAGCGTTCGGCCGGCGGCGATGTCGTCGAAACGGCAGCTGCCCGGTGAGGGGTTCGGTCGTTGGAACTGACGATCGTCGCGGGATTCACGGCCGCGATGAAGTCGGCGGTCGCGTCCTCGCCGCTGCCGTGGTGGGGGGCGACGAGGACGTCGGCCCTCAGCGCGTCCGGCGACTTCAGGAGTTGGCCATCGCGTCGTCCTGAATGTCGCCGGTGAAGAGGACCGACCGGCCGGCGTGCGACAGGCGGACGACGAGGGACGTGTCGTTCGGCGACAGCAACGACCCCTTCGGCGGCCAGAGCACTTCGAGCCGCGTGTCGCGCTGAGCGGCGGGTCGTCGCCAGGCAGGATCGTGCGCGCGGGCGCTCGAGGCGGTCGAGGTCGCGCGGCAGGCCGGCGGCGGCGGGGTTGCCGGCGGCGGCGAAGGCGAACGATTCGCCGACGAGCACCTCGCGCAGCCGCCCACGACGTCGGCGACGGCGTTGAAGTGGTCCGTGTTGGCGTGGCTGACGAGGACCGTGTCGACGCCGGTGTACTGCCGGCGGCGCAGGAACGGGCCGGAGCACTTGGCGAGCAGGTCGCTCAGGCTCGTGGAGCCGGCGTCGACGAGGACGGTCCGCCCCGACGGCGGCTCGATCACGGCGCACTGGCCGGCGCTGACGGCGAGGCGTCACGCACTTCGCCGGGCGAGAGAACCTGCCGCGCCACGTCGCCGCGGAACGGGAGGAAGATCAGCAGCGGCAGCGCTGGCCCGCGCCCGCGGCCACCAGCGCAGGCCCGGCCGCGGGCAGGGGAGCAGGGCGGTCAGGAGCAGGAGGTAGAACAGCACGTCGTCCCCGGCGAGGGCGGTCGGCACGTCGCCCCAGGGCAGGTGCGTCAGCGCGTCGACCGCCCGCCGCATCCCCTCCACCGGCCACGCCAGCGTCGCCCACGTTTCCGCGAGCCCGGGCCACAGCAGCGTGAGCGGACCTTCCAGCAGCCCGCCGATCAGCGACGCGAACACGAGCGGCGCTGGCAGGATGCCGGCGAAGATCGCCCACGGGTTGAGCTGCCCGAAGTGGTACATGATCAGCGGCATCGACACCGCCCCACGCCACGAGGCCCGCCGCCAGCGCGTTGGTCAGGCCCAGCGGTCGAGCCAGCAGCTGGCGTACTCGGCCTGGCCGACGTGCTGGTGCAGGGCGGCCAGCACGCGGGCGTCGGCGTCGTCGGGCGTGAAGAACGCGAGCATCGGCTTCGTGAAGAGCATCAGCCCCAGCACGGTGCCGAAGCTGAGCTGGAAGCCGGCGTTGTACAGGTCGAGCGGCTGGTAGATCAGCATCGCCAGGACGCTCATCGCCAGCAGTTGCACCGGGTCGATCGCGCGGCGGCCGGCGAAGCGACGCCGAAGGCGAGGCAGAGCAGCACCGACCGAACGACCGGCGGCGACGGCAGCGCGTCACCACGCCGTAGAGGACGACGAACGCCGTCATCCCCACCGCCCGCGCCCGCGCGGGCGCACGCGGAGCAGGCGGCACGTCCACCACACGAGGCCGCCCAGCACCGCGACGTGCAGGCCGCTGATCGCGAGGTGGTGGCTGGTGCCGGTGCGGCGGAACTGCTCCTGCACGTCGCGAAGCTCCGGGTCGCCGTCGCCGAGGAGCAGCGCGCAGCGGCAGCGTGGTCGAGCGACCGCTCGGCCGGGAAGCCGGCGGCGAGCAGTCAGCGGACCTGTTCGCCCCGCCGCGGCGAGGCCGGGCGGGGGCGCGTCGAGGATCCGGATGTTGCCGGCCTGCGGGATCTGGACCGACGCCAGGACCCGCTGGTCGCGGTAGTAGCGGGTAGTCGAACTGCCCCAGGTTCATCGCCGGCGCGCGGGACGCTGGAGCATGCCCAGCACGCGGATCGTCTGCCCGGCCTCGAGCTGCGGGTGGGGCTGGGCGACCTGCACGAGGACGGCCCCGCTCGCCGGCTCCCAACCGGCGTGCGGACGCGGGTCACGGTCGCGCGCGTCACCTGCTTCGGCGGCAGCGGGCGGTCGGTCTCGAAGCGGTTGGTCAGCACGCGCGGCGGGTCGTCGACGCGCGCTCGAGCTGCGCGAGGCGCGGCCGTCGGCGGCGAACAGGCCGACGTGGCTCCGCGGGTAGAAGTAGCCCTCGAGCTGCGCGCCGCGGCGCCGGCCACGGCCAACCCCAGCGCGGCAGGAAGCTTCGCGGCGACGAGCGGCGGGCCACCGCGGCGCTTCCGGCCAGCGACGCGAGCCACAGCAGCAGCAGCGCCCGGCGGCACCGCGTGTACGACGATGCCGACGATGAAGCAGCCCGCCGCCGGCGGCGCCGGCCGCCGGGCGATGGTGCTGAGTCGTGACGGAGGTGAGGCGGTGGGGTCCGTCATGGACGGGGCATCGTTTGGCCGTTGGATAGGCTCAACCACGGACGGCTGGGCTTCCCCCGCCGCTGTGCGTTGCTGTTGTCGATTCCCACCGCGCCCGTCCGCACCGTTCAAGCCGCGAAGGGTCGCGCGCCGCGGCGGCGGCATCATACCGAGCGTGGTCGATCCGTCCGCCGCTGAACTCGCTGGAGAAACATCAACTCGGGCCGATAAAATCGGTCGTCCGGATGGGCGGGGCGATCGCGACTGTCGTACAATTGACGGCGTCGCCCGCCGTGGCCCCCGCCGCGTGCCCCGGCCGTGCCGACGGGCGGCATTCGGCACCTTCACCGGCGATCTGTTTTACCCGCCGCGATTGTTGGGCCGGCGCGGCGTCGTTGTGCCTTTTATCGCAACGCGGGATTAAACTGAAGTGTGTCGCCGCCCGGCGGCGCGTGGTCCGGCCGGGCGGTGCGTTGGTGGCGGAGGCGGGCCCGCCGGCGGCGCGGACAGGCGAGGCGGTCGTCACCGGAGTTCGAGGGTCACGGTTCGGGTGCCGCCCGATCGGATCGCGATCCCGCCGGCGCTCGTCCCCCTCTGATATCATCGGCCCTTCCTCCCGCCGTCGGTCGGGCCGGCCGGAAGGATCGGCGCCGAGCATCGTCGGCCCGCCCGCCGAACGCCCGCGCGTCCAGCACGCCGCTGCCGTCGCCGCCGCCGCCGCACCGCGAGAGTCACGCATCACCAGGAGTCGTGCCGCATGTCCAAGACGCAAAAGAAGCTAGGCGAGGCGCTGGTCGAGTGGGGCATCATCTCCATGAAGGAGGTGACCAAGGCGCTGGACCACGCCAAGGCCAAGGGCCTGCGGATCGGCGAGGCGCTGGTGGACCTGAAGCTGTGCTCCGAGAGCAACGTCTACAAGGCGTTGGCGTCGCAGCACAACATGGAGTACGTCGAGCTCGACCGCAACACCGTCCCGTCCAACGCCGTCGCGCTGATGCCCGAAGACCTGATGCGCAAGTACCTGATCCTGCCGCTGGGCAGCGAGAACGGTCGGCTGAAGGTCGTCGTGCACGACCCGCTCGACCTGGAGATGCTCGACATCCTGCGGTTCCGCCTGCACAAGGAGATCCGCACGAGTCTCGCGCCGCGCGGGCGCATCAAGTCGATCATCGACGAGATGATGAACACGACCGCGGCGAACACGATCGACAAGACGATGGACCGGACGATCGACCGGCTGAAGGACTCGGTCGACAAGACGCTGGACCGCTCGATGGACAAGTCGGTCGACCGCTCGATCGACAAGTCGATCGACCTCGGCGTGGGCGAGACCGCGAGCGACAACGACCCGACGCAGGCGCCGATCATCAAGCTCGTGCAGGCGATGATCGCCGAGGCCGTCCGCAGCCGCGCGAGCGACATCCACATCGAGCCGATGAAGGACCGCGTGCGCGTCCGCTACCGCATCGACGGCGAGTGCGTCGAGCGCGACCGCATCCCGCTCCGCATGAGGGGCCCGCTGATCAGCCGCCTGAAGATCATGGCCGGCATCGACATCGCCGAGAAGCGCCTCCCGCAGGACGGCCGCATCAAGCTGACGGTCGACAAGGCGAACATCGACTTCCGCGTCAGCACGCTGCCGGCGTACCACGGCGAGTCGGTCGTGCTGCGTATCCTGCGCCCCGACAGCGTCCGAATCGGCATCCAGAACCTCGGCTTCGAGGACGAGGACTACAAGGCGTTCCAGAAGATCATCAAGCGGCCCAACGGCATCTTCCTCGTGACCGGGCCGACCGGCTCGGGCAAGACGACCACGCTCTACGGCGCGCTCAACGAGCTGAACCGCCCCGACCGCAAGATCATCACCGCCGAGGACCCGGTCGAGTACAACTTCGTCGGCATCAACCAGTGCCAGGTCCGCGAGGCGATCGGGCTGTCGTTCAGCAAGATCCTCCGCGCGATGCTCCGCCAGGCGCCGAACATCATCCTCGTCGGCGAAATTCGCGACATGGAGGTGGCCGAGGTCGCCATCCAGGCCGCGCTCACCGGCCACCTGGTGTTCAGTACGCTGCACACGAACGACGCGCCCGGCGCGATCACCCGCCTGATCGACATGGGCGTCAAGCCGTTCCTCGTCGCCAGCTCGATCCAGGCGGTGCTGGCGCAGCGGCTGATCCGGGTGCTGTGCCCCAAGTGCAAGCAGCCCGACCGCGAGCCGGACCCGATGTGGCTGAAGCTCGCCGGCATCGGCGAGGGCGACCTGAAGGAGAAGACGATCTACAAGCCGCGCGGGTGCGAGTACTGCGGCGGCATCGGGTTCCGCGGGCGCGTCGGCATCTTCGAGATGATGCAGATGAACACCGAGATCCGGAACATGGCCTTCGAGCGCGCCCCGACCAACAAGATCCGCAAGGCCGCCCTCTCCGGCGGCATGCGAAGCCTGCTCCACGACGGCCGCGCCAAGGTGCTCAACGGCACCACGACGGCCGAGGAAATCGTGAAGGTCGCGCAGGTCGAGGGCATCGTCACCGGGTGAGGATGATCGGGAAGTTGTCAGTCGCTGGTTGCTAGCGAAGGACGCGACGACGCGGCGGGCATTGACCGGCAACTGACGACGAGCAACTAGCAACTTCTCCTGGCCATTAGCAACTGAGTACGCCATGGCAACGATTCAGATTGACCGATTGCTCGAGACCGTCGTGAAGAAGAAGGCCAGCGACCTGCACCTGGCCGTCGGCAAGCCGCCGGTGCTGCGCCTGCACGGCGGGATGCGCGAGCTGCAGACGAAGGTCCTCGAGGCCGAGGACACGATGGCGCTGATGAAGTCGATCACGCCCGAGCGCATCCAGCAGGAGTTCGAGGAGACCGGCAGCGGCGACTTCGGCTTCGCCTACGGCACCGAGGCGCGCTTCCGCGTCGCGATCTTCAAGCAGAAGGGGTACGCCAGCATGGTGCTGCGGCGGATCCCCAACACGCTGCTGACGTTCGAGCAGATCGGCCTGCCGAAGATGGCCGAGCAGATCTGCCGCCGCCCCCGCGGGATGTTCCTGGTCACCGGGCCGACCGGCTCGGGCAAGACCACGACGCTGGCGGCGATGATCAACTACATCAACATCAACTACGACAAGCACATCATCACGATGGAGGAGCCGATCGAGTACTACCACCCGCACAAGAAGTCGGTGGTCGTGCAGCGCGAGATCGGCACCGACTGCCCGAGCTTCTCCGAGGCGCTGCGCCGCGCGCTGCGGCAGGACCCGGACGTGATGCTCGTCGGCGAGATGCGCGACCTCGTGACGATCAGCTCCGCCATCACCGCCGCCGAGACCGGGCACCTCGTCTTCGGCACGCTCCACACGTCGGGCGCCGCGTCGACGATCAACCGCCTGATCGACGCGTTCCCGACCGACCAGCAGGAGCAGGTCCGCGTGCAGTTGGCCGGCAACCTGATCGCCGTGCTGAGCCAGGCGCTGTGCCCGCGCGTCGACACCGACGGCATGGTCGCGGCGTACGAGTTCATGTACGTGACGCCGGGCATCCAGAACCTGATCCGCGAGAACAAGAGCTTCCGCATCGACTCCGAGATCCAGACCGGCAAGCGCTTCGGCATGCAGCTGCTCGACGACCACTTGTGGGCCCTGTTCACCAGCGGCAAGATCAGCATGGAAGAGGCGATCGACAAGAGCAAGAACCCCGGCCAGATGGTCGACAAGATGCAGCAGCGGCCTGATGGTCACCAAGGCCGACGACGCGCTGCTCGCCGAGGTCGAGGAGGGCGGCGGCCCGGCGGCGGCCGGCGGCGACGGGGCCAAGGCCAAGGCCAACGGCGAGGCCGAGAAGCGCGCTGATCCAGGCCAACCGCGAGCGCATGTTGAAGATGCAGCAGAAGAAGTGAACCGCGTATTTTGGATTTTGGATTTGCGATTTCGGATCGTGGGACGAACCGCGCCCCCGGAGTCGTGCCTGTTCAATCCAAAATCCGCAACCCAAAATCAAAATAGGAAGAGGTAGATTATGTCCCGAGCCACCCCGCCCGCCGCCCCGTCGCCGTCCGGCGCCCCCGCAGGACCCCAACCGCACGAACCGCGCCCGCCGGCATGCCGGCCGCCGAACCCGAACACGACCCCCAAGGGCGCTGGAGATCGGCGCCAGCGCGCCGCCGACCCCGGCGGGGATGCCGGCGAACAAGGTCGTGCCGTCCGCCAAGGACGACCCGTACGCCCTGTCCGACGCGCCGGCACGAAGCCCGCCGGCGCTGCCGCGCGCCCGGCCACGGCCCGTCCGAACCCCGCGATCGTCCCCGGCGCGCCGCGCCCCGCGAGCGGCGTGCCCGGCCGGCCGCCCGTCGAACGCGCCCGTCCCGACGCGCGCCGCCGGCGCGCCCCGGCCCGGGCGCGCCCGCCCGGCGCGCCGCGACCGGCGCCGGCGTCCAGCCGGGCGCGCCCGCCCCGCGCGTCCCGCCGGGCGCGTCCGCCGCCGCCCCCGCGCGTCCCGCGGGCGCGGCCCCCGCCCCCCGCCGGCCGCCGCCCCCGCAGGCGGCCCGCCGCCGATCGCCGAGCTCAAGGGCCGCCCGATCGGCCGCGTGCTGACGAAGATGGGAAGGTCAACCGCGAGCAGGTCGTCGAGGCCTGGCGACGTTCCAGAAGAGCAAGGGCGGCGCGGCTGGGCCGCATCCTCGTCGACCTCGGCTACGTGAAGGACGCCGACCTGAACTTCGCGCTCGGCCGCACAAGCTCGGGTACGAGTACGTCAACCTCGAGGGCCGCACGATCCGCCGAACGTCGTCGCCGCCGTCCCCGCGCCAGATCGCCACGACGCAGAAGGTCCTGCCGATCGAGTTCGACCCGGCCGGCAAGCTCGTGGTCGCCATGGCGAGCCACGACAACTACCGCGCGCTCGACGATCTGCGGGCCCACTACGGCTACGACGTCAAGCCGATGCTCGCCGACCCCGAGCAGCTCGAGAAGATGATCAACAAGCTGTACAACACCGCGGCGGACAGCCTCGGCGACATCCTCAGCGAGTTGAACACCGACTCGACCCTCAAGGACCTGAAGAACCGGGGCGAGTCGATCGACCTCGACACGCTCAAGGACGCGGCCGACTCCAACCCGGTCCGCAAGCTGATCAACCTCGTGCTGCTCCAGGCGATCAAGGACAAGGCGTCGGACATCCACTTCGAGCCGTTCGAGGACGAGTTCAAGATGCGCTTGCATCGACGGCGTCCTCTACGAGATGATGCCGCCGCCCTCGCACATCGCCGCCGCCATCAGCTCGCGCGTGAAGGTCATGGCGAACCTCGACATCGCCGAGCGGCGCATGCCGCAGGACGGTCGCATCGAGCTGAACGTGAACAACCAGCCGATCGACCTGCGCGTCAACGTGCTGCCGACGATGTTCGGCGAGGCGGTCGTCATGCAGGTGCTCGACCAGGGCAACGTCAGCCTCGACCTCGACCGCCTCGGCATGCGCGACGACGACCTGAACACGATCCGCCAGCTGATCCACAAGCCCAACGGCATCGTGATCGTCACCGGCCCGACCGGCTCGGGCAAGACGACCACGCTCTACTCGGCCCTGCGCCGAGCGAACGACCCCAGCGAAGCTGATCACCGCCGAGGACCCGGTCGAGTACGACATCGACGGCATCATCGAGTGCCAGATCAAGCCCGAGATCGAGCTGACGTTCGGCCGCATCCTGCGCGCGATGCTGCGACAGGACCCGGACACGATCCTCGTCGGCGAGATCCGCGACAAGGAGACGGCCGAGATCTCCCGTGCAGAGGCGTCTCACCGGCCACCTGGTGTTCAGCACGCTCCACACGAACGACGCGCCGTCGGCGATCGCCCGACTGCTCGACCTCGGCCTCGAGCCGTTCCTCGTGACGGCCGTGCTCGAGGGATCGTCGCCCAGCCGCTCGTGCGGCGGCTGTGCCAGAAGTGCAAGGAGCCGTACGTGCCGACCGAGGAACAGCTCATGGAGCTCGACCTCCGCTCCGAGAGGTCGCCGGCAAGCAGACGTTCTTCTTCGGCAAGGGGTGCGACAACTGCAACAACACCGGCTACCGCGGCCGGCAGGGCATCTACGAGATCATGCTGCTCGACGACGAGATGCGCGACATGATCGTGAAGCATGCCAGCACGCAGGTGCACCGCGCCGTGGCCCGCACGCGCGCCAGGCGCACGCGCCGCCAGAGCGGCCTGTAGGCTATTAACGACGGAATCACGAGCTTGGATGAGGTGGTCGGCCAGACTATCATGTAATAATAACCCATCGAGGGTTTGTCGATCTAACTAAAACCCCGACGCCCGGCGCAATCGCGCCGGGCGTCGGTGTTTCTGCGTTTGAGTACTTCTAATCGCCGCGTCCGGAGCGAAGGCATGTCGTTGTCGAGGAGCCTTCGTTCCAATCGCGTGCGCGGGCGGACAGGGTGTAACAGTCGTCGCGACAGAGCAGCGTCATCCCGAGGAGCGACAGCGACGACCCATCTCGGGACGGAGGCGGCGCGTTCCACCATCCCGAGATGCGTCGGGTGGCTACCGCTCTCCTCGGGGATGACATTCGCTCGAGGATGCGGCTGTCGGCCAAGAACCGCTCCGGCCGGCTCGCGAGTTCGCCCGGTAAACAGCGAGGCTAAACGGTCAACGTTCAGTGCGCCGCGCGGAAGACTTACGCGAGCTTGACCCGTTCGAGCGACCCGAGCGTCACCTCGCCGGCGGGGCCGGTGAAGTGGAGGTTGTAGTCGTGGCTCTGCTGCTGCGAGACGCCGGTGATCTGCCGCCCGGCGGTGTCGAACGCGTCGATGCGGCCGGCGATCTGCACGAGCAGGCGGTTCTGGGCGGGGAAGTAGGCGTAGCGCACGCCGTTCTGCTGCCCCTCGCTCGACGGGTGCCCGAACATGGCCGGCCACCAGCTCTCGCCGGCCGGCAGCGGCGAGCAGGCGGACGCGGCGCCGGTGGCGGGGTCGCGGGCGAGGGCGGCGGGGGCGGCGGTTTCCGAGCCGGTCACGATCGCGGCGATCTCCTCGCACAGGCCCTGCACGCGGCTGCGGAGCTGGCAGTCGCCCATCGTGCCGATCATGATCATCCCCGGCATCCACTGCCCGTGCCCGCCGAGGTCCGGGTGGTCGAACTGCGCCTGGCGGCCGTTCGTCCGCCGCAGCGCGCTCTCGACCTGCCGGGCCGCGTCGACGCTCACCTGGTACCGCTCGGCCACGTGGGGGATGACGTCCTGTGCCATGATCGCTGTCTCCAAACCCCACGTCTTACCCGAGAAGCGCCGTCGCGCGTAGGGTCATTTCGCGCGGGGCCGGTTCGGGCCGTCACTGTCGGTCAAATTCGCACAGGCCGCGCGTGCCGCCCGCGCCGGTTCCTGCCCGCCGCGGACGAACGACGCGGCACGTGCGGCGGGCGTAGAATCGCCGGACGAACCGGAGGGGACTGCCCTGGGGTTAGAGCCGTCGGTGATCTGGTCGAAAAGCCGCGTAATGCGCGCGCTGGTCACGATGCTGGCCCTGGCTGGCATGGCGACGACGGCGCCGGCGGCCGCGGCGCCGGCGGGGGGCGCGCCGCCGCTGAAGGTCGTGAAGCACCCGGTCGAGGTCGTGCGCCGCACGTTCGACCCCGCCAACCCGCCGGCGGACATGCCGCCGCTGAGCGGCAACGAGGCGGCGGTCACGGCGTCGCACTTCGCGGTGAAGACGAGCGTCTCCTACACGCCGGGCAGCACGAAGAAGAAGTCCGGCGGGTGGACGTCCTCGATCCGCACGCAGGGGATCGGGCTGGAGCTGAACTGCAAGATCACGATCTGGCTCCCGAAGGGCGCCAGCGCGAAGCTCGAGGCGCACGAGGAGGGGCACCGCCAGATCACCGAGAAGATCTACCTGACGGCCCACACGGTCGCCAAGGGCCTCGCCGACGCCTACGTCGGCCGCGGCGCGACCGGCGAGGGGGCCACGAAGGAGGCGGCGACGCAGGCGGCGCTGAAGTCGCTCATGCAGACGCTCGCCGATCAGTACCTGAACGACACCAACGGCCGCGTCGGCCGGGTCGGCGGCGCGTACGACGAGCTGACCGCCCACGGCACGAAGGCGTCGCCCGCCGAGCCCGAAGCGATCCGCCTCGCGTTCGCCCGCGAAGACAAGGCGGCGGCGCAAGCGAAGCGAACCGGCGCCCGCGATAAGAAGGCGCCGAAGCGGTGAGGCGGTCGGCGCCACCCATCCTCATCATCAGATCATTGGGAGATCGCTTGCGTCTTCGCGATTCAGGCATCGCGGAGACGCAAGCGATAGCCCGCGCGCCGCTGGAGCGCCCGGACCTATGAGACAGACCCACGGCGGGTGTAAGTCCTCCCGATCCTCGTGTGTCACTTGCCGAGCAGTTTGAGCACGACGAACACGACGATCGCGAGCCCGACGCCGCCGCCGAGCAGCCAGACGAGGAACGCCCAGCCGGCCGCCGCCAGCATCATCATCTCCGATAGCATGGGAACCATCTGATCCTCCGATCGTTAGGGCGTTCCCGTTCCGGGAACGCCAGCCGTCAAAGGGAATTGCAAAGGGTGTGCCGGACTACTGAGCCCGGTTGCCGCCCGCCGAACCCGGCCGTTCGGGCCGCCTGTGCGGGGCGTCATCGAACGAACTGCGACGGAAATGTCTTTGTAGCTCTCGGATCGCTACTGCCGCCGCGCACGTGGATGCACCGGTCGCCAAGAACCGGGTTGCGAGATCTCGGGCGTCACTTCGTGGCCGCGGTCGGAAGCCCGATAGTCGGTACGGAAAAGACGAGTGGCTTTCGCACGCGTCTGGAGCGACGCGATGATCCCGCACCTACTTCTTCTCCAATAGCTTGCGCCCCTCGTCGCTCACGCGGCCGCGGATCACGTCGGCGAAGACGGCCAGGATCCACGGCAGGTCGATCGACACCTTCAGCGCGTCGGCTTCGACGTCGACCCAGCCGTTGATGCTCTGCCCGGAGGCGGTCACCTTGAAGGTCATGCGGTAGTCCTGCCACATCTGCTCGAAGTGCTGCGCCGTCACCGCCGGGCCGAGCTGCGTGTGGAGCCGGGCCACGCCCGAGACGATCCGCACCTTCGCCTCCTCGCGCGAGAGCTGGTGGGGGATCGTGACGTCGAGGGTCTTTCGCATCGCTCAATGGTAGGGCGGGGAGTGAGTGCGGGGTGGTGGGGTCGAAAGCGTGCGGTGGGCGCGACCGGTGTGGTAGGCGCTTGCGCTTTCGCTGCTTGAGCGGACCATCACGCTTGACCGTCTCCCTCCATCCTCGATTCGGGCACTCGTGACTTCCCTACTCACAGCTCATCGATCGGATCGGGCAGCGGTTCGGGCTGTTCCACGACCGGCACGCCGCGGCGGCCGATGGCGAAGCGGTCGCCGTCGTGGACCATCACCCACCGCTCGCTCAGCGGCCAGGCGCAGCCGCCGGTCCAAAAGAGCTTGAGCCAGTGGTCGCACAGCGTGCCCCAGGGAACGCGGATCGCGACCCGGGGCTGGTAGCAGACGAGCACCAACTCATCCCGGTCGCCGACGCGATCGAGGAGCCAGTCGCGGACGGTCTGCTCGGTCCAACTGTCGATCGCGCGCAAGTCGAGCAGCGCCTCGCCGGGGTCGGCCCCGTTAACGCCCGCGGCCCACTCCTGCGCCGCCATCGACGCCGTCCGCCGCCAGACGCGCTCGGCGGCGTCGGGCGTCAGCGGGCGGATGCGCGTGAACGGCTCGCCCTCCCGCTCGCCCCAGTGCTGAAACGCACACTGGGCGAGCGGGAGGTAATCGTTCTCACCGAGATCGATCCCCGACGGCACCTGCATCCGGCGCGCATCATAGCAACCGACCCGCCGACGCGCGAACAGTTGGCTAACGCCGCGCCCGGTTTTTTACTTTTCTGCTCGGCGGGCTTAACCTGATTCCCATGCTAGACAAGGCGTATGCCAAGTGGTGGCTCGGTCGGGTCGGGCCGTTCAAGGACGTGCCCCCCGAGAAGCTCGCCGCCGAGCGCGAGGCGATGGAGTCGCAGCAGGACTACAACGCGAACTACGCGCAATTCCTGAACAACGCGGTCTTTCCGGCCGTCGACGAGCTCGTCAAGACGCTCGCCAAGCAGGGGATCGTCCACCGCGTCAGCACGTGGGGCAACCAGCTTTCGCTCCGCATCCACCTCGCCTGGCGGTGGGGCGAGCTCGTGATCATGCAGAGCCATGAGGACGCCGTCACGTTCGAGCACCACATCATCACCGAGGGGGAAAAGCGCGGCGACGACTCGGCCGAGGACCACTCGCACCAGTACGACCTGCGCGACCCGCTCCCCGGGCCGGTGGCGCAGCAGGAGTTGCAATTCTTCCTCGGGCGGATGGCGCAGGACCTCGTCGAGCCCGAACCCGAGCCGGAGATCCCGCCGGGGGAAAAGCCGCCGGGGTGAGCCCACGTCGATGTGCGTATCGGGTTGTTGCTGTCTCTCCCATCAATCATCGGGCGTGCGTCCGGGGCGGGCCCCGCTGAAGCG
>JAUJNJ010000176.1 GCA_030448225.1 Phycisphaerae bacterium | reverse complement strand
CAGAGTGAAGGCGGGAATCCCCTGGGCCGGGATCGTGTTCCTACTCGGCCTGCTGCTCGGCCCGGCGGCCGTACTGGCGGGCGTCTACACCGGACATCCGGGCCTGCTCACCGCTGGCGTGGTCGTGTCGGCCGTCGTGGTGCTGACGGGACTGCTGGGCTTCGTCCTGTGACACGGCCGTCGCGGTGACGCGCCGGCACGTTCGCAGTCGTCCGCCCGTAGCGCGGCCCCGGTCGCACTTCCGATAGACCCTCGGTTCGGCAGTTCCAGTTCTACCACCCGGCGGGCGGCCGAAACCTCGCGATGAAGATCTGCGTCGTGTTGTCCGCCGTCCGCTTGCTCGACCACATCAGGTAACGACCGTCCGGGGAGAAGACGGGGAGGCCGTCGAAGCCGGCCTTGTGCGTGACGCGCACCTTGTGGGACCCGTCGTCGCGCATCAGGTACAGCTCGTAGTTGTGGTGGCCGTGCGCGCTTGTCGCGTAGACGACGTGGCGGCCGTCGGGGTGGAAGTACGGGCCCCAGTTCACGTTCGCGTCGTCCGTCAGCTGGCGTTCGTTCCGCACGCCGGTGATGTTGCCGGCGGCGTCGAAGGCGAGGTCGGCGACGAACACCTGTAGCAGATCGTTCCCTTTCCGGTCGCTGCGGTAGACGAGTCGCTTGCCATCGGGAGAGAAGAACGGCCCGCCGTCGTATCCCTTCGCCGTGGTGAGGCGGACGATACCGGTGCCGTCGGGCCGCATCACGGAGAGGTCGGAGTCGCCGTCGCGGCGGGAGCCGAACACCAGCCACTTGCCGTCGGGGGAATAGGCGGCCTCGGCGTCGTAGGCATTGTTGTCGGTGATCGGCGTCTTGGCGAGGTCGACACTGCCGCCGTCCGCCGCGCTCGTCACTGCGTCGCGCCACCCGTCGGCGCGGTAGATCTCCATCCCGTCCGGGAAGTCCCACCGGTAGTTCCCCCCCTGCCGCTGGTAGCCGGCCGCGGGCGCGTCCGGCTTTTCCTTGCCGGCGGTGGAGGCGAAGACGAGCGAGCGCCCGTCGGGCGAGAAGTAGCCGCACGTGTTGCGCGTGTTCGGCGGGCTGACCCGCACCGGCTTCCCCATCCCCACGACGTCGCCGTCCTTCAAATTCAGCGGCGCCAGATACATCTGGTAATGCTGCTCGCCGGCCGGCGTCGCCTGGAAGACGATCCACTTCATGTCCGCCGAGAAGTACGCCTCGCCCGCCCGGCTGAAGTTGCTCGACAGTTGGGTGACGTCGTCGAGCGCGGCCTCCGCGCCGCCCGCGCTGTCGCCCGCGGCTGCCGTGGTCGTCGTCGGTCGTGTGGCGGTCGACCCGTTCGCCGTCGTTTGCCCAAGTCCCCCGCGCGAGTCTTTCGCACCACGGCCCGCCATGTCACAACCGACGGGGGCGAGGCATAAGATCGCGAGGGCCGCGCGCGCAAGGCGTTCAGAATTCATGGATTTCTCACTGAAAATCGCGGGTTTGACGGAGGGCCGGGCCGCGGGCGGGGCGGGAACCGGGGGCGAAAAAACTGGCTTCCCTTTTCCGGGCATTCGATCATACTAGCCGCGCCGTAGGGGAGAAGTAAGCCGCGCGCGACGGGTCCGGGCGCAAGTCGCCGTCGCGCGGGTCGACCCATCCTTGCCTTTGACGTGGGTGCCCCGCGAGATCGGGGTCGGGCCAATCCGTCACATTTTGTGCCCGACCAGTCCACCGGTCGACCAACCGCACGGACGCGCGATGCCGCTGGACGCGAAAGTCAGACAACGGTTGGAGGCCGCCCTCGGCGCGGTCGACGATCATGGTACGGCCGGCCCCCGCCTGCGTGAGGACGCCGGGCGGCTGTGGCGCCGCGTGCTGGCGTTCGTCGCGCGCGGGTTCGTCGCCGACGGGCTCGACCGCGACGCGCTGGAGCTGGCGTGCCTCGCGATGCAGCTCCCGCTGCGCCGCCACCACCCGCTGCCGACGCGGCGCCAGCTCCGCACGAATCTCCGCGCCCGCGCCGAGGAGGCCGCCGAGATGTTGATCAACGTCGCCGGCGAGGCCGCCGACGAGGTGCTGCTCGACCGTTCGATCCGCGTGCTCCACGAGACGCACCAGCGCTCGCCGATGCTCGAGGAGTCGCGCCTGCTCGCCGACGCGGTCAACCTCGAGGACTTCGGCGTCACCGGCCTGATGCACCAGATGATCCAGCTGACCCGCAACGGCGACGGCATCGTGCAGCTCGCCGACGGGTGCCGCAAGCGCGAGCAGTACGGCTATTGGGACGCGCGGCTCAAGGACGGGTTCCACTTCGAGCCGGTCCGCCAACTCGCCCGCCGCCGGCTGGAGAACGCCCGCCAGCTGTGCGACCTGCTCCACGAAGAGCTCGACGAGACCCTCCCCTGATGACGCGCCCGCCCGACGACCCGACGACATCGCCACGTCGCCTCCTCCCCGCCGCGTGGGTCGCGCCGATGGACCGACCGCCATTCCGCTACGGAGCGGACCTCATCGACGGGAACCGCATCGCCGACGTCGGTGCCGCCGCCGCGCTCTCCGACCGCCATCCCGACGCCGAGACCGACGACCTCGGCGACGTCGTGCTCGTGCCGGGGCTCGTCAACGCACACACCCACCTCGAGCTGAGCCTGCTGAAGCAGGCCGAGCCGCCTACGAGCCTCGCGGACTGGCTGATCCGGCTGCTGTCGCGGGCGCGAGGCAACCCGGCCCACGCCTCGCGGGACGTGCTGGCGGCCGTGGGGGAGGGCGTGGCGCAGTGCCTGCGGTTCGGCGTGACGACGGTCGGGGACGTCAGCGCGCAGTTTCCGTTCACCCGCCCGCTGCTGCGCAAGTCGCCGCTGCGCGTCGTCAGCTACGGCGAGGTTCGCGCGATGGCCACCCGCCGCCCACTGACGTCGCCGCGCATCGCCGCGGCGGCCGACCGAAGCGAGGAGGCGGGGAAGCTCACCGTCGGCCTCACGCCCCACGCGCCGTATTCGGTCGAGATCGACGGCTACCGCGAGTGCGTGCGGGTGGCGACGGAACACGGCATGCCGCTGGCGACGCACCTGGCGGAGTCGACCGACGAGGCGCCGTTTCTCGAACATCACGCCGGACGGTTCCGCGAACTGTGGGAGCGCATCGGCGGGTGGGACGAACACGTCCCCCGCTTCGCCGGCGGACCCGTTCGCTTCGCCAAGGCTGTCGGCCTTTTGGACGTCCCCACCTTGCTCGCCCACGTGAACTACGTGGACGACGCCGAACTCGATCTCCTCGCCACCAGCCGCGCGAGCGTCGTCTACTGCCCGCGGACGCACGCCTACTTCGGCCACGCGCCCCACCGCTGGCGCGAGATGCTGGCGCGCGGGATCAACGTCGCGATCGGCACCGACAGTTGCGCGAGTTCCCCCGACCTCAACCCCCTCGACGACGCCCGCCTGCTCCGGCGCCTCGCCCCCGACCTCGACCCGCTGGCCATCTGGCGGATGGCGACGCTCCGCGCGGCGAGAGCTTTGGGCGTAGACGCGAGCGCCGGCACGCTCACCGCCGGCAAGGCCGCCGACATCGTGGCTTTCCCCGCGACGACGGACGCGCCGCTCGCCGAGGTCCTGGATAGCGCCGTCCTGCCAGCCGCCCTCTGGATCGACGGCCGGCGGCGAATTGATCATCCATCAGCGGCCAGAACGGATTGATTGGCAGGCACCGGAGTTGCGGCGTTTACCGGGTTCCACGTTGTACATCGCGCGGCCGGTGGAGTCTGCAACTCGTTCTCTATTTCAGCAACTTGCGGTATGGAAGCTTTGCAGCCCACCCTGAGCCTTCGTGAGGCCCGGGTGAGGGGCGAGGGGGCGACGGATGGTCGGTCGAACGCTCTCGCCTGCACTTCCTTCGATCGAAACCAGTTCACGCAGAGCGGCGGGGGGGGGGGGGGGGGGGGCCGCCCCCCCCCGCCCCCCGCGGCCACAGCAGGAGGCCCACGCCCGGGGTGGGGTTTTTTGTGAGGGAGGAAAAAGTAAAGCAAGACTGAGCCCCGCGGGGTGTTTGGGGTTGTATAAAAACAACAAACAAACCAACAAAATCTGTTATATACAAACAAACACACACG
>JAUJNJ010000175.1 GCA_030448225.1 Phycisphaerae bacterium | reverse complement strand
AGGAGCACCAGGGTGATCAGCAGCATCCAGGGACGCAGCTTCCAGATCGGGCGTCTGGAGGAATCCCCTTATGGCCGGCCGGCAGAGCCCAGCTGATCCCGCTTAGAGGATGATCGGGTGACTGCTCCTCGGCCGGTGGGCCTCGACGGGCTGCTGCGGAAACGGTGGAGCAGTTGCTACTCGGGGCAGGCTGAGGTAGACGCCGGAGAAGTGGCCGGCCTCGTCTGGGACTGGGATGACCGCGGAACGCCACCTTCTTGCCCGGCGAGCTCGGCGAACGCCTGTCAGGGCCAGTGCCGGGCGAGACTGCGCGACTTCCTTCGCCAGCCTAAACTTAGACACCAGTACTTGGTCAGATGACTCAACTCGGTGTTCGAGGGCTACCTGAAAGCCCATGAGGCCGCCTTGCGGTTCCTTCCCGGACGCCGGGCCTGCTTGGGCACTGCATCACGTCGTCTCGGTCGCCGCCCTATCCAACGGCGACCAGGCCCAACAGGAGGCGAAGGTGCCCCGTACCGTCTCAGCCGCTACCTGATGTCGTCCTCAACTCGAGCCAGATGGGCGTCGCTCAACCTCGAGCATCTTCACCTTGGATGGGCAGCACCTGGGCGTGTCGCCGGCGGCGCCGTGGGACGTCGGTGTCCCCCCCCCCCGCAGTCGCGGTCGCCGGCACCACCCCGTCCCGGCGGTTTGGTGGACCCCCCCCGGGCCGGTAGCCCGGCGTAGAGAAGACCCACAACCCCGCCCCGCGACCCCCTCACCCCCGCCTCACCCCCGCCCGCCAAGCCGCGGCCGCGCGCCTGCCGCCGCCGGGGGTGACGCCGGGCGGGCCGACGGAACTTCAAGCCGCGTTGCGCGAGGTGTCCGCCTCGATCGACCCGTCGCTCCCCACGCAGATCCTCCTCCTCACCGACGCCAACGCCGACCTGCCCGACGCCGCCGCGCTCGCCGCCGAGCTACGTCGCAAGAAGGCCCGCCTGCACCTCCTGCTGATCGGCGAGGGCGATGCGCCTGGCGCCGCCCTCCTGCGGCGGATCGTCACCGACACCGGCGGCACGGCCGCGGAACAGGTCGATCCGCGTCGTTGGGCCGACGCCGCGCGCAAGCTGATGCGGGCGGCCAGTGCCGAGCCTCTCGTCCGCGATCCGCTCGACGTGTCGTTCCTGGCAGACCTGCGCGCGCTCCCGCCGCGTCGCGTGCCGACGTGGAACCGCACGTGGCTCAAGGCCGGCGACGTCGCGCTGGCCGCCGGGACGCGGGCGGGCGAGCGCGTGTCCGTCGCCGCGCGCCGGGCCGGTGATGTTCGCGTCGCCGCCGCCGCGTTCCGGCCGAACGAGGCGGAACTGGCGGCCGTCGTCCGCCTCGTCGCGCGGCCGCCGCGCGATCCGCGCTACCGCGTCACCTGGCGCACCGGCGCGACGTACGGCGTCGCCGTCGACGCCACGGACGACGCCGGTCGCTACCTCAACGGCCTGCGCCTCTCCCTGTCCCAGTTCAACGACATGGGCGAACCGCGTGGGCCGGAGGTGGTGCTGACCCAGACCGGGCCCGGCCGCTACGAGTGGAGCGGCGAGCCGCCGTCGCAGCCGCTGGTCGCGATCCTCAAGGCGGACGGGAACGAAATCGACCGCGCCGCCGTCGCCGGCCGCTACCCGCCAGAATTCGACGCCATCGGCAACGACCGCCGCGGGATGCGCGACCTGGCCGCCCACACCGGCGGCGCCGTCGTCGAGCCGTCGCACCGCGGCCCGCTCGACTTGCCCCGTCGCACCCGAGACGTCCCCCTCGCGTCGCCGCTGGCGACGACCGCGGCGGCGCTGCTCGCGATCGCGCTTATACTCTGGCGGCTCGCGTGAGGACCGGACCACGGGCATCGTGATTGCGCCGTCGGCGATAGTCCCGCTCGCGACGCGCTCGGCGCGGCGTGCTGTCGCCCGGCATTTGCACAGGCGGGCAACAACGCTGCGCAATCCCGTCACAAGCTTCGAATGCGAACCGGCGGCGGCGATATGGCGAACCGCGACAGTTCCACGATTCACCTCGTCCTCGCGCTGCACGAGACGCAGCATTACCGGCAGCGGGGCCGCACGTGGCTCGAGCGGCTCACGATCCGAATCGGGTTGGTGCCGCCGTACCCGGAGGACAAAGAGATCGGCTCCGTCTGGGCGGTGTTGCCCGGGCAGTCTCCCGACGATTACGAATCGGGAACCGAGATCACCGGCCCCCTTCCCGGCCCCAAGGCTAGACACGTATTCGACCGCCTCCGAACCACGTTCGAACGACTCGGGTTCACCGTCGTCGTCGAGACGGATCATCCGTGATCGCGTTCGCCACGTTCACGTTAGTCAGTCGATGTTGACGGCCGCCTCGTCGCGCGATCCCGCCGCGCTTACGCCCGGCGGAGCGTGAGGTGCAGGATCTCGGCCGGGGCGTTGATGCGGAGCGGGAACCAGTTGCCGACGCCGTTGGAGACGGCCAGGCGGCTGCGGCCCTGGGCGTAGAGGCCGGACCAGTAGCGGTACATCCGGCCGAAGCCGATCTCGCGGGTGAGGTGCAGTTGCCCGCCGTGCGTGTGGCCGGCGAGCGTGAGCGGGATGCCGGCGGCGGCGGCGTGGTCGAACGCGTGCGGGTGGTGCGCGAGCAGGATCGGGAACGCGTCCGGGCGGCGCCGCGCGAGCAGGTCGGGCAGCGTGGCGGCGATGCCGGCGTCGCCCCCCTCGCGGCGGTTTTGGCCGTGGCCCCAGCGCAGGCCGAGCACCTGCACGGCGTGGCCGCGCACGGTCACGGTCGCCGCGTCGTTCGACAGCAGCGACACCCCCGCCGCCGCCACGCCGCCGGCGAACGGGCCGCGGCCCTCGAACAAATCGTGGTTCCCCTCGCAGAGGAACAGGCCGTGCCGCGGGTCCATCCGCTTCAGCATGTCCAGCGCCGCGGGCAGGTCGGACAGGCGGCGGTTGAGCAGGTCGCCGGTGAACAGGACGAGGTCGGCCCGCAGCGCGTTGGTCGCCTCGGCGATGCGGAGCAGCGTGCGGCCGTTGGTGAACTCGCCGACGTGCGTGTCCGAGACGTGCGCGATCGTCATCCCGTCGAGCGCCGCGGGCAGGCCCGGGAGCGACACGTCGAGCGGCCGGACGCGGAACGCGTCGAGCTGCGCCAGCGCCCGCGCCGTCCCCACGCCCGCCAACAGCGGCGGCAGACCCGCGACGGCCGCGGCGCGGAGGACCGCGCGGCGCGACGGCAGTTCCGGCGAGTCGGCGGCGGGAGCAGCGACGCCCGGCGAAACGGCGGCGGGACCGGTCGACGCCCCGCCCGCTCGCGTCGACGCGCCGGTCGGAACCCGTGCCGACCATCCAGACTCGCCGGTTGCCGTGGCGGCCGCAGTGGCGACGCCGCCGGTGGCGGAAGTTCCACTTCCCGCCGTCCGCGCCGCGTGATCATCATCCACGTCGCCAGCGCCCATTGCGGCGACATCATTGGCGACGGTCCTTCGCTTCCCCACCAGCCGCCCCGCGCCCCACGCGGCGGCCGACGCGCCGGAGCCGAGGAGGATCGCCACGAGCGAGAACGGCAGCACGATCAGGTGCCAGAGGAACGTCAGCGCGAACAGCGGCGTCGGCACGTCGCCCGACCGCCGGCTGGCGAACGCCCACAGCAGCACCGCCGCCTGCGTGACGACGAACGCCGCCAGCAGCCCGCGCCACAGGCGCGCGCGGCGCAGCGGTCGGAGCCGCCGGTCGGCGTGCCACCACCAGGCGGCGTCAAACGTGAGCATCAGGCCCACGACGATAAGGACGAACGCGATCACGGAGACATTCTAGGCGTCGCGCGGCGGGCGGCCGGGCTGGTCCGCTTGCGGGGCATGTGGCCGCGTTTATACTGCGGCCCGTCCGCCCGCCAAAGGAGTGGTTGTCGATGCCGCGTCTGCTCGTCCTCGCCCGCGTTGCCGCCGTCGTCGTCGCCGTTGCCGCCGCGGCCCTGTCGTCGGGCGGGTGCGTGGAGCGGACGATCCAGGTCGACAGCGAGCCGCAGGGGGCGCTGGGTTACCTCAACGGGCAGGAGGTCGGCCGCACGCCGATGCGCAAGAGCTTCATCTG
>JAUJNJ010000174.1 GCA_030448225.1 Phycisphaerae bacterium | reverse complement strand
AGCACGAGCGCGACGAACGCCAGCGCGACGAGCGGCCCGTTCCCGATCCGCCGCCGCAGCGCCCACAGCGCGGCGAGGACGAGCAGCACGATCGGCAGGAACGCGTAGTGCGACGCGGGACGCCCGTCGGCCTGCCAGGACGGGTGGGCGTAGACGCTCGCCGGGGGCCAGGCGAACGACTGCGCCGCCGCGACCATCGCCCGGCCGGCGGTGAACAGCCGCTCGTGCGGCCACGCCTGCCCCTCGCCGGTGGCCGCGGCGATCCGCCACACCCGCGCGATCTCCAGCAGGTACGCGCCGAGCGAGACGACCGCGAACGGCGCCAGCGGCTTGTAATCCGAGCGCAGCGCGCCGCCGTGGCGCCACCACAGGACGAGCAGCACGACGGCCGGGAAGCAGGCGGCGGCGGTGCCGCACCCGACGGCCGCCAGGTACAGCGCCAGCGACAGCGCGTAGAACAGCCACCGCAGCGGGTGCAGCGGGACGGTCATCTCCTCCGGCGGGGCGGCGGCGTGGCCGGGCGCGCCCTCGGCGGCGTCCTCGTGGAGCCAGACGACGGTCGGGTCGACCGGCGGGTCGGGCTCCACGGAGAGGAACCGCAGGTACAGGATCAGCGACGACGCGAAGAACAACGTCATCCAGAGCTGCGCCTGCGCGCCGGCGAACGCCGCCGCCTGCGCCTGCGCCGGGTGCAGCGCGAATACCGCCGCCCCGAGCCACGCGCCCGGCACGCTCACCCGCCGCAGCAGCAGCCAGACGAGGATCGCGTTGCACGCGTGGAGCAGCACCGAGACGCCGTGGAACCCGCCCGCATTCTGGAACCACAGCCGGTACTGCACCGCCAGCAGCGTGTCGGCCACCGGCTGGTAGGTCGCCTGCGAGGTGGGCCGCCACAGTTGGGCGATGCCCGCGCCGCTGCGGAGGAACAGTTCACGCGCCGCGTCGGCCTCGTCGATCCAGAGCGTCTTGGAGTCCAGCGTCGGGTACATCGCCGCCACCACGAGCAAGACGATCACCACGCCGCGGATCACGAACTGGGGCCAGCGCACCTCGTCGTAATTGCCGGGGTAGAACGGGATGTCGTCGGTAAAGGCGAATACGGATGCGCGGCGGCCAAGCATGCGCACCAGTCTAATTGCCCGTGCGCGGCCGCGGTAGTCGCGGGGCCGCGCACGGGCAATTAAGAACCGAGGGAGCGACCTCCCACGGCGTCCGAGGCGCTACACGATCAGCCGTGGTGCTCGGAACGTGTTCCAGAAGTCGGGAGGCGGAGCGTGGCGCGGGCGTCCCGCCGCGTTCTTCGTTCAAGGCGCGGGCGGGACGCTCGCGGCGCATTTGGTCCGTCGCCTTCTCAGACACCTTCCTGGACAGCGTATCTCGAACGGTCTAGCAGTCGCGACTGCCGAGCCGCGTGATCCCGAGGAGCGACAGCGTCGAGCCCATCTTGGGTCGCCGAAAGGTTTACCTCATCCCGAGATGGGTCGGGTCGCGCGCGCTCCCCTCGGGATGACACGGCTGACGATGGCGCAGTCGCCCAGGAACCGCTATAGCCCGGCCCCAGAGCTGCGCACCCGACCAACGACAACGCCCGCTCGCGATGCGTCGCGCGACAGGTCGCGCGGGCGTTCGCGGGCGGGCGTGGCGTGACAGTTGCCGTCGCCCGCTTAACGGGGGGCGGCGGGGCGGGTCGCCGGCTTGGTGGCCGGCTGGGTCGCGCTGGGGTTCGTGGTGGAGCCGGGCATGCCGAGCTGGCCGCCGCTCGGCACGTTCAGGATCGGCAGCGGCACGGGGTGAAGCACCGGCGGCTTCTCGCGGGCGGCGTCGACCACCAGGTCGGTGATGTCGGCGTTGGCGGCGTCGGCGAACAGGACCTGGTCGGTCTTCGTCAGCACGACCGACACCCCCCGGACCGCCGCCGCCTGGCGGATGATCGGGCCCAGCGCCTCGCGGTACTGCTTCACCCAATCCCCCCGGTAGGTGGCGAACTGCTGCTGCGCGCTCGTCTGGAGCTGCGCGAGCTCCTGGCGGCCGGCAGCCACCATCTGCATGAGCGTCTCGCGCTGGGCGGGCGTCAGCTTCTCCGGCCCGCCGGGCGCGAGCTCCTTCTGCCTGGCCTGGATCTGCGCGTCGTACAGGTCGCGGACGCGCCCGAGGTCGGTGCGCAGCTGCTGGTCGAGCGTCATCAGGTTGGCCTGCATCTCGCGGATCCAGCCGAGGTCCGTGGCCACGCGGTCGAGGTCGACTACCGCCACCGCGCCGGCCCCGCCGCCGCCGCCGCCGCCGCTACCGCCGCGAGCGGCCGCGCCTCCCGACGCCTTGGTGGTGGCGCCGCCGGCCGGCTTCTCGCTGTCGCACCCGGCGAGGGTCACGAGCGACAAGAGCAGCGCGGCGCAGCAGGGCGTCAGCAGGCCGACCGATCGCAGAGGACGGGCCGCGCGGCCCGGGAAGCGTTGGTTCATCGGAATACTCCTGTCGAGGTGCGTGCAACCCCCGCCGGGGACGATGGGTATCGCTTTCGACACCATACCTCCTGCCGGTCGACTGTCAAACGCGGGGCCGACCGCGGCGCGCGCCGCAAGACGTGGTCACACAAGCAATTCACGGCCGCGCGAACGTCCGCTGGCCGGCGGCCGGCGGGCGGCTCGAACCTATGCTGCGTGCGGGACGGGCGCGTAATGCTGAGGACCGATGAAGAGGGGCGCGGCGCGCATGGTCCTCGACCCGAGCGTGGACGGCCCGTCGTGCGAGCGATCGCGCGCATGCACCCGCCGTCCCTGATCCCCGTCGGATGCGTCTCAACCGTCTCAACCGTCGCGCCGCCGCGGGCGCGACGGCGTTTACTTCGCCGGCGGCGCTTTGAGCGTGTCCGGCGTGGCGACGCAGCGGAAGCCCATGTGCGACATGCTCGTGTCGGGGCTCGTGCCGCGGCGGGCGGTCACGCGGTAGCTGGAGCAGTAGCTGGCGTTGCACAGGTGCGACCCGCCGCGCGTCACCCGCTTCCGCGTGAACGGCTCGTCGGGGTCGAAGCTCTCGGCGGGGCCGGTCGGGTTCTCCTGCGTCACGCCGGCGGGGAGGCGCAGGTACGCGTCGACGCGGTACCAGTCGGCGCACCACTGCCAGACGTTGCCGGCCATGTCGTACAGGCCGTAGCCGTTGGGCTTGAACTGCCGCACCGGCGACGTGCGGACGAAGCCGTCCTTGTTCGTGTTGCTGCTGGGGAACGTGCCCTGCCACGTGTTGCACTGCGGCGCGTCCTCCGAGAGTTCGGCGTCTCCCCAGAAGTAGCGCTTGCCCTCGAGCCCGCCGCGGGCGGCGAATTCCCACTCGGCCTCGGTCGGGAGGCGCTTGCCGGCCCACTTGCAGTAGGCGACGGCGTCGTCCCAACTCACGTGGACGACCGGGTGATCGTCGCGCCCGTCGATGCTGCTGGACGGGCCCTCCGGGTGGCGCCAGTCGGCCCCGTGCGACCAGCTCCACCACTGCGACACGTCCTGCAACGGCACCGGCCGGTCGGTCGGCATGAACACGAGCGACGCGGCCACCAGCATCTCCTCCGGCGGCTTGGGCGTCCCGGGCGGGACCTGCTTTTTCAGCTCTTCCCAGTCCGGCTTGCGCTCGGCGGTGGTGACGTACTTCGTCGCCTCGACGAACTTGCGGAACTGCGCGTTGGTGACGGCCGTCGTGTCCATCCAGAACCCGCCGACCTTCGCCCGCCGCGCCGGCCGCTCCGGCGGGTAGGCCTCGGCCGAGTCGGTGCCCATCGTGAACTCGCCGCCGGGGACCCAGACCATGCCCTCCGGCGCCGCCTGGCGTACGCCAGTCGCCGAGCCCGTGGTGGCAGCCGTCGTTCCCGTGCCGGCGCCGGCGAAGCGAGAGGTGACCACGTCGCAGCACGCGTCCGGCGCCGACGTCGCGCCCGCGGCGGCATCGCTGCCCGATCCCCGGCCCCACTTGGCGGCCACGCCCGCCGCCGCGCCGCCGGCCACGAGCAGCGCAACCGCGCCCGCCAGCAGCGCGCCGCGGCCCCGCCCGGACGGGCGCGCGGGCGGACGCGGTGGTGTCGGTTCCTGCCGTTTCGCCGCGTTCTTCTTCGAT
>JAUJNJ010000021.1 GCA_030448225.1 Phycisphaerae bacterium | reverse complement strand
CCCTCTCCCCGACCACCACGCTCTGGCCCTCCGGCACCGAGCGACCGTCGAGGACAGACTCCGTCTAGAGGCGCTAGACGTCGCGCAGCCTCTTGCCAAGGTACTGCTCGAGGTTAGGGGCCGCGGAGGGCGGGACGCGGGCCGCGCCGCCGAGCGCCTCGGGCACGATCGAGTCGACCACGCCGAACTTCATGAGGTCCTTGCTCGTCAGCTTCAGCGCGGTGGCGGCGTCGGCGGAGTTGGCGCCCCCCTTCCAGAGGATGCCGCTGCACCCCTCGGGGCTGATGACCGAGTACCAAGCGAACTCCATCATCGCGACCCGGTCGGCCACCCCGATGCCAAGCGCGCCGCCCGAGCCCCCCTCCCCGGTGACGATGCTGAGGATCGGCGTCTTGAGCCGGCTCATCTCCAGCATGTTGCGGGCGATCGACTCGGCCTGCCCGCGCTCCTCGGCGCCGATGCCGGGGTAGGCGCCGGCGGTGTCGATGAGCGTCACGACCGGCAGGCCGAACTTCTCGGCGAGCTTCATGCAGCGGAGGGCTTTGCGGTACCCCTCGGGGTGCGCGAGCCCGAAGTAGCACTTGACCTTTTCCTTCGTGTCCTTGCCCTTGTGGTGCCCGATCAGCATCACCTTATGCCCGGCGAGGCGGGCGAGGCCGCACTTGATGGCGAGGTCGTCGCCGTAGTGCCGATCGCCGTGCAGCTCGCGGAACTCGCGGCAGACGAGCTCCACGTAGTCCTTGAACAGCGGCCGTTGCGGGTGGCGGGCGACCTGCACGGTCTCCCAGGCGCTGAGGTTCTCGTAAGTCTTGCGGAGCAGCGACGTGTAGTTCGTGCGGAGCTGGCGCAGCTCCTTGGTGTAGTCCACCTGCTTCTGGATCTGGAGCGACTCCAGCTCGTGGATCTGCTGCTCGAGCTTCGCCAGCGGCTTCTCGAACTCCAGCACGTGCCGAAGGGTGGAACCGGGGCGGCCGTTGCCGTTGGCAGAGGCGGCGCCGGACGTCGATGCGGTGGTGAGCTGTGGCTCTGACATAAACTATGTTCTCTCGTCGTTCGACCCGTCACGTGCTCCGGCCCCGCGGGCGGGCCGGCGTTCGTGCGGGGTACGCCCCTTACATGCTTCACCTCGGGGGAGGCGATAGCCTAGACGCATCGGGAACGGCCATCAAGTCTCGCCGCCCGCGACGCGCTGGAGTTGAACCAGGGTCAGGAATTGAACCACGGAGACACGGAGGTAAGAGGAGAAAACAAAGTTAATCGCTTGAGGATCGAAGACGAGAGGCATGCTCTTCTTCCATCTCCGATCTTTCTTCCACGTCTTCTCTTCTTATCTCCGTGTCTCCGTGTCTCCGTGGTTCAATTCCCCTCCCCGGGGCGTCATCAAGGACGAACCGCCACCCTCGTCGCCTCGGACCTGCCGTTGGCGCGACGCCCGGAGTATTATCGGACCATGCAGCCGCGGAATCTGAGCATTTTGGGCGTGGGATTACTCGGCGGCTCGATCGCCCTGGCCGCCAAGCGACGGATAACGAATTGCACGGTTAAGGGTTACGGTCATCGTGAGCAGACGCTGACTGACGCGATCAACGCCGGGGTCATCGACGAACGGTACGCGGATGCGTCCGCCGCGGTTCGCGGCGCAGACTTGATCATCCTCTGCACCCCGGTCGGCGTGTTCGAGCAAATCCTGTGCGAGATCGCCCCCGCCCTCGCGCCCGGCGCGGTCGTGACCGACGTCGGCAGCACGAAGCGGTCGGTCGTGTCCGCCGCCGAACGACTGCTGCCGCCGACGGTCGCGTTCGTCGGCAGCCACCCGATGGCCGGCAGCGAGAAGCGCGGCGTCGAGAACGCTCGGGCTGACCTGACCGACGGCGCGCTGTGCATCGTCACCCCCACCGACCGCACCCCCGCCGCGGCCATGGAAACGGTCGAAACATTTTGGAAGACGATCGGCATGCGGACGACGCGGATGAGCCCCGCCGACCACGACCGCCACCTGGCAGACGTCAGTCACCTGCCCCACGCCGTGGCGGCCGCGCTCGTCACGATCCAAGAGGACAAATCGATCGCCTTAGCCGGCAAAGGCTTCCTCGACGCGACGCGCATCGCCGGCGGTGACGGGGGGTTATGGCGGGACATCCTGCTGGACAACCGGGACAACCTCCGCGACAGCCTGCTCCGCCTGCGCGGCACGCTCGACGACCTCTTAATACGCCTCGAACCGGAACATGCAGAATCCCTCAAACGGTGGCTAGACGATGCGGCGGAGAAACGGTCGAAGCTCAACCGCGCGCGGCGAGACTGACTTTGTCCGCCACGGCCGCCTAGAGTGTTCGCATCGAACCTTCAGAACCAACCGCAATGATCGAAACCGACTCCCCCTTACCGGCCGCTTCGGGCGGCATCCTCACGCCGGGCCAACCCGCGCCCGACTTCGCCTTGCCGTCCGCGCCCGGCGAGGTCACGCGCCTCAGCGACCTGCGCGGCCGGCCGGTCGTCCTGGCGTTCTATCCCGCCGACTGGAGCCCGGTCTGCGGCGACCAGATGACGCTCTACAACGAGTGTCTCGACGAGTTCGAGGAACTCGGCGCCCGCATCCTCGGCGTCTCGGTCGACGGGCCGTGGTGTCACATGGCTTACTCGACCGCCCGCAAGTACCGGTTCCCCCTACTGGCGGACTTCGAGCCGAAGGGGGCGGTCGCCCGCCAGTATGGCGTCTACCGCGACGGCGAGGGCGTCAGCGAGCGGGCCCTGTTCGTGATCGACGCCGACGGCGTCCTGCGCTGGAGCTACCTCTCCCCGATCGATGAAAACCCCGGCGCCCACGGCATCCTCGGCGCCTTGGAAGAGATCGCCGCCGACCCCAAGATGTAAGTTGCCCCTCCCGCCCGACCGCCCGCAGTCGCTCCGCGCCTTCGCGATTCCCAACCCGCCTTCTGTCATCATCGCGAGCCCCGAGGAACGACCTATGAAGCTAGATCAGCACTTCCCCCGGCTGACCCAACCCGTCACCGAGAAAGACCACGCCCAAGGTCCGCCCGACGCCCCGGTCACCCTCGTCGAGTACGGCGACTACGAGTGCCCCTACTGCGGCCGGGCCTACCCGATCGTGAAACGCCTGCAAACGGAGTTCGGCGACCGCCTGCGGTTCGTGTTCCGCAACTTCCCGCTCAACACGATCCACGAGCACGCCGGCGTCGCCGCCCAGGCCGCCGAGGCCGCCGCGAGCCAAGGGAAATTTTGGGACATGCACGACCTGCTCTACGAGCACCAGGACGACCTCGCCGACGCCGACCTCGTCCGCTACGCGCTGAAGCTCGGCCTGGAAGTCTACAAATTTGAGGCGGAGCTTTCCGGCGAAGTCCACGCCCGCCACGTCCGCGACGACTTCCGCAGCGGCATCCGCAGCGGCGTCAACGGCACCCCCACCTTCTTCATCAACGGCACCCGCTACAACGGCCCGCTCGAGTACGACGCGCTGAAGCAAGCCGTTGAGGAGGCGGCTGCGGGCGGGTGACGTGCGGGCGGCCATGGGAGGGAAGTCTTCCGGATTTTCGTGAAGCCCATCGTTACCGACGCGCGTTAACGTGGGGCGTCGACGAGCAGGCTGCGGTAAGTGTGGAGCATGGTCGTCGTCACCGGCTTAGGCCTACGCCATGAACGACCGCTTCTACGCACATGACGCCCCGAGCGCTGCGAATGAATGGGACGCATTGAAAAGGCGGCTGCCGATCGACTCCGTTGTCAGCGGCACCGTCGTCGCGAAGAGTCACTTTGGCGCGTGGATCGACATTGGAGTCGGGTTCCCGGCGCTGCTGGAAATCATTTGCATCGAAGGGCTGACGCCGCAGCGGTACCAGAGTGGAGAATGGTGCCCCGTCGGCTCCACGATTCGCGCGCGGGTGTTGAGATTTCGGGATGATGCCTGGCAGGTGTACTTGTGGCAGTGCAAGCCGCAGGCGGCCGCCGGATAATCAGACTCTGCACTTGACCGGGGCCACGACGGTTCTCGGGAATCGAACATTGATCTTCGGCCCCGGCCATTGAACGCTGATCCGGCATTCCGCGATGGCGAAGGGTCCACAACACGCACATTACGCAGCGTGGCTCAAGCGCAGACGTGGTCCGCGAGACGCGCGAGACGAGGCCGCTCTTCTCGGTACGGCCGATGCGTACGACGCGGCGATCCGGAGCGGCACGTTGTCGGCCGAGCAGCTTCAACGTGTGGTCGACGGGGTGAGCAGTTCACGGGCGCTGTTGTGGAACAACGGGATCGAACTTCTCATGGAACTCTCCGGCAGATGGCCGGCAGCGGCTGATGCGATCGCGGTCATGTTCCGCAGCCCGCAGGCGCACGTCCGCTTCGCCGCCCTGTGCTCCCTCGGGCGAGAGACCCCAGTTGCCGTCACGGACGCGCTCCTAATGGCCGGACTTCGCGACAAGAGTTCCCGCGTGCGTTGGAAGGCGGTTGATCGCGCCAATCAGTTGGAGCGACGGAACCTTCTGCCCGAGATCACCCTCGCACTCGCCGCCGAGTCGGACAACAAGACGCGACGGTCAATGGAGCTAGATTTGCGAATGCTTCGAGATGGGCACTGGGTGCAGCCGGAAGCTCCGGGCTGGACTTCGGTCACGGCCCGGCTTCGCAACGGCATCGCCAGCACGATGGTGTCGGACGACGAGCTCTTGAGCCAAAGGGCTTGAAGGCGTACTGGCCGAACCCGCCATGCTGGCGCGGGGTCAACGTGACTCGGGCAACCGGCCAAGTCGCCGGGAACCGATTGGCGAAACGCCGGCGGACGTTACAATGCCGTGCGTACCGCTGCGCCGCCTTAGCTCAATTGGCAGAGCACCGCTTTTGTAAAGCGGATGTTGCGGGTTCGACTCCCGCAGGCGGCTTCCTGCTCGCCCTGTCTACAGATGCTCGATCTCGCCGGGCGCGGGGCCCGACCTGTTGCTCCAACGTCCGGTGCCGGGAAGCCCCGCCATGTCTGTTCCGAGCGCACGCGGCTTCGTCCGCGGAGGCGGCGGGCGAGGGCAGACACCCCCTCCTCAACCTTCTCCGTAGCGGCTCCGCCACTCCGCGGTGAGCGTCCTCGATGTTCGCGGTCATGGGTTGTCTCTGCGGTGCGGCGGCGGCGGAGCGACGGTCGGCGCGGTCAGCCGTTGACCTGGAGGATGCTGGAGATGCCCTGGTCGAACTGGTCGAGGTTGAACGACCCCTTCACCCAGTAGTCGTTCGCGCCCTGCTGGAGCGCGCGGCTCTTGAAGTCCGGGTCGCTCAGCGCGGCTGAACATGACGACCGGGACCGCGCGGGTGCGGGGGTCGGTGCGGATGCTCTTGAGAACCTGCATGCCGTCGATGCGCGGCATCATCGCGTCGAGGATCACGAGGTCGGGCACCTTCTCGCGGAGGTACTCCAGCGCGCCCCTCGCCGCTCGTCACGCTCTCGGACTTGTGGCCACTCGTGCGGACGAGCCGCGCGACGACGCGGCAGACGTCGGGGTGATCGTCGACTATGAGAACCGTGGCCAACTCCGCAGCTCCTTCCTGGATCGTGCGAACGGTGCAAACCTTAACCTCCCGCGCGCCGTCCGCAAGCCTCGCCGCCGCGCGTTTTGCGGCGGCCCCGGCCGCGCCGGGGGCGCAATCCTCGGGGCGCGCGGGAGGTTCCCACCCGGCGGAAAATTTCCGTATACTCTGGGCCGCCGGCGCGGCGCGCGATCGCGCGCGCCACGACCCATCTACCCCCGGCGACGCCGGGTCACGACCATGAAAAACCCCGTCACAAGCCGCCGCGCCGCGCGTCCGGTGCCGCGGGCGCTCGCCCTGTTGGTGGTCCTCGCCACGCTCGCGCCGCCGCCCGCGCCGACCGTTGCCGCGGCCGCCGCCGCGGGGCGTGACGGCACCGTCCGCCTCCACGCGCGCGGCCGCGTCGAGACGGCGCCCAAGAGCGGCGTGTTCGAGGTCGTCGCCAGGCCCCTGGAGTGGGACGCGCGGCGGACGGCCGTTGTCGTCGTCGACGTGTGGGACACGCACTCGTGCAAGAGCGCGACGCGCCGCCTCGACGCGCTCGTGCCGCGGATGAACAAGCTCGTCGGCGCGATGCGCGACCGCGGCGCGCTGATCGTCCACGCCCCGAGCGACACGATGAAGCACTACGAGGGCACGCCGCATCGCGCCCTCGCGAAGAACGCGCCCGCCGCCCCGGTGCCCGCGGGCGTCGCGTTCAAGTGGAACTACCTCGACCCCGCGCGCGAGGGCCCGCTGCCGATCGACGACTCCGACGGCGGGTGCGACTGCGCCACGAAGTGCGAGCCGCGCATCGCCTGGAAGAGCGAGCACCCCGGCATCGAGATCAAGCCCGGCGACGCCGTCAGCGATCAGGGGCGGGAGATCTTCAACCTGCTCGAGCAGCGCGGCGTTCGCAACGTGATGGTGCTCGGCGTGCACACGAACATGTGCATCCTCGGCCGCTCGTTCGGCATCCGGCAGATGACGCGGCTGGGGAAGAACGTCGTGCTCGTGCGCGACCTGACCGACACGATGTACGACCCGCGCCGCCCGCCGCACGTCGCCCACGACCGCGGCACCGCGCTGGTGATCGAGCACGTCGAGAAGTTCTGGTGCCCGACGATCCTCGCCAGCGACGTGCTCGGGGACGCCAAGCCGCCGCGCGTCGTCCTCGTGGCGGCGGAGCACGAGTACGCGTCGAAGGAGACGCTGCCGGCGTTCGCCAAGGCGGAACTGGAGAAGCGCGGGATGCGGTGCACCGTGCTGGAGGGGGACGACCCGAAGAACCTGCCCGGCCTCGACGCGCTCGACGACGCCGACCTGCTCGTGCTCTTCGCCCGCCGGCGGACGCTGCCCGACGCGCAGCTCGCGAAGTTCAAGAAACACTTCGACGCCGGCAAGCCGGTCGTCGGCCTGCGAACCGCGTCGCACGCGTTCCAGAATTACCTCGAGTTCGACAAGCTCGTGCTCGGCGGCAACTACCAAGGCCACCACGGCAAGACCGGCGACACGCGCGTGACGATCGCCGAGGGCGCCGCGGGCCATCCGCTCCTGCGCGGCGTGGCCGCGCCGTTCACGAGCAACGGCTCGCTCTACAAGAACACGCCGCTGGCCAAGGCCGCCACCCCGCTGCTGACCGGCCGCTGGGCCGACGCGCCGCCCGAGCCCGTGGCGTGGACGCACGCGTACAAGGGCGGCCGCGTGTTCTACACCTCGCTCGGCCACCCCGACGACTTCAACACCGCCGCGTTCCGCCGGCTACTGCTCAACGGCATCCTGTGGGCGCTGGACGAACCCATCCCCGCGGCGGAGTGAATCCAGTGGAACCACGAAGGCACGAAGACACGAAGAAGACCGCCATACGTCTTCCGGCGTTTCTCGTCCTTCGTGCCTTCGTGTCTTCGTGGTTCATTTTCACGGCGGCGAGTCCCCGCGGCGCGGAACCGGCGCCGGTGGGCGAGAACGTGGCGGAGGCGAAGGGGCTAGACGCGGCGCTGAAGAAGCTCCACGCCCCGCTCCGCGAGACCGAGCCGTTGCCGCCGGCCGAGCAGCTGAAGCGGTTCGAGCCGCGGGCGGGGCTGGCCGTCGACCTGATCGCGTCGGAGCCGGCGGTGCGCCAGCCGTTGCACCTGGCGTTCGACGAACGCGGGCGGATGTGGGTGACGCAGTACGTGCAGTACCCGTTCCCCGCGGGGCTGAAGGTCGTCGAGTACGACCAGTACATCCGCGCGAAGTTCGACAAGGTCCCGCCGGCCCCGCCGAAGCAGTTTCAAGGCAATGACCTGATCTCGATCCACGCCGACGCCGACGGCGACGGCACGTTCGAGTCCCGCAACACGTTCGTCGAAGGCCTCAGCATCGCCACCGCCGCCCTGCCCGGCCGCGGCGGCGTGTGGGTGATGAACCCGCCCTACCTGCTGTTCTACCCCGACGCCGACCGCGACGACGTGCCCGACGGCGACCCCGTCGTCCACCTCTCCGGCTTCGGCCTCGAGGACACCCACGCGGTCGCCAACAGCCTCACGTGGGGCCCCGACGGCTGGATCTACGGCGCGCAAGGCTCGACCTGCACCGCGAAGGTCCGCGTAGAAATCCAAATTCCGCAATCCAAAATCCAAAATCGCACCACGGACTTCCTCGGCCAGTGCGTGTGGCGGTACCACCCGACGCGCCACGTGTTCGAGATCTTCGCCGAGGGGGGCGGCAACACGTTCGGCGTCGAGTTCGACGACGCCGGCCGCCTCTACTCCGGCACGAACTGGGGCAAGTACCGCGGGCTGCACTTCGCGCAGGGCGGCTACTACGTGAAGGGGTGGGGCAAGCACGGGCCGCTCACCAACCCACACGCGTACGGCTTCTTCGAGCACATGCCGCACGAGGGGAACGCCGACCGCCTCGTCCACACGTTCGTCGTCTACGGCGGCGGGCTGCTCGGCGAGGCGTACGACGGCAAGATCATCGGCCCCAGTTCCCTCCAGAGCCGCGTGCACGTGACGCGACTGGAACCGGCCGGCTCCACGTTCCGCACGGTCGAGGAGCCGTTCCTGCTGACGTGCGACGACGGGTGGTTCCGCCCGGTCGACCTGAAGACCGGCCCCGATGGCGCGCTCTACCTCGCCGACTTCTACGAGCGTCGCATCAGCCACGTCGACCCGCGCGACAACTGGCACCGCGCGTCCGGCCGCCTCTGGCGCGTGCGGCCGGCGGGCTGGAAGCCGGGCGTGAAGCCGTTCGATCTGTCGAAGGCGTCGAGCGAGGATCTCGTCGCGCTGCTGAGGCACGAGAACCGCTGGCACCGCGCCACCGCCCGCCGACTGCTCGGCGACCGCCGCGACGCGACCGTGGCGGCCGCGCTGCGCGAGTTGATCGTGAGCGGCACCGGCCGGGCGGCGTTCGAGGCGCTGTGGGCGCTGAACGAGGTCGGCGCGTTCGACGAGGCGACGGCGGCGGCGTGCCTGGCGCACGGCGAGCCGGCGGTGCGCGAGTGGGCGGTTCGGCTGCTCGGCGACGCCAAGCAGGCGCTGTCGCCGGACCTGCTCCGCCGGATGCTCGACCGGGCGGCCGAGGAGGTTGACCCGCACGTCCGCAGCCAACTCGCCAGCACGGCCAAGCGCCTGCCGGGCGAGCAGGCGCTGGCGCTGCTCGACGCCCTCGAGCGCCTCGACGCCGACGCCGCCGACCCGCACATCCCGCTGCTGCTGTGGTGGGCGGCGGAGGACAAGGCGGTGTCGCACCGCGGACGCCGCGGTGCGGCTGTTCGCGAACCGGGCGGCGTGGCAACGCCGTCTCGCGCGAGACGATCCTCCCGCGCCTCGCCCGGCGATACGCGGCGGACGCCACGCCGGAGAACCAGGCCGCTCGTGAAACTGCTGGACGCGGCGCCGGGCGCGGCCGAGCGCGACATCCTGTTCGGCGGCGTGAAGCAGGCGTTCGCCGGGCGGGCTATCACGAACCTTTCGCCTGCGCTGGCCGCCGCGCTTGGCGACGTCGGGCGACCCGGAGATCGCGGCTCCGCACCGGTGACGCGGCCGCGGTGGCGAAGGCGGTGAAACGTCTTGCGGACGCGTCGACGAAGCCGGACGAGCGGCTCCGCACGATCGAACTGCTCGGCGAGGTCCGGCCCGCGGCGGCGCTGCCCGCGCTGCTGGCGGCGGCGAAGGACGGGCCGCTCGCCGCGCGGCGCGCCGCGCTGGCGGCGCTGGCCGGGTTTGACGACCCGGCGACGGGCGACGCGATCCTGTCGATCTACCCGACGCTCCCGGCCGGCCGCGGCGCGGGATCGCTCCGCGCCACCGCGCTCGACACGCTCGCCGGCCGCCCCGCGTGGGCCGCCGCGTTGCTACGGGCGGTTCGTGCGGGCGCGGTGCCGAAGGACGATCTTCCGCCCGACCTGCGCACCCGCCTCCGCGCGTCGGACGACCCGGCCGTCGTCGCGCTGACAGCGGAGGTGTTCGGCCCGGTCGCCAAGCCGTCGAGCGAGGCGACGCGGAAGGAAATCGAGCGGGTGAAGCGGGCCGTGCTGGCCGCCCCCGGTGACGCCGCCGCCGGCAAGGCGCTGTTCGCCGCGCGGTGCGCGTCGTGCCACGCGCTGTTCGGCGAGGGCGGGACGATCGGCCCCGACCTCACCGGCTCCGAGCGCGACAACCTCCACGACATGGTGCTGAACGTCGTCGACCCGGGCGCGGCCGTTCGCGAGGAGTTCACGAACTTCGCCGTCCGCACGAAGGGCGGCCGGACGATCGTCGGCCTCGTGGTCGAGCGCGACGCCGGCCGGATCACGCTCGCCGACGCCGCCGGCCGGCGCACGGTCGTCGCGCGGGCGGACGTGGAGCGTGAAAAGGCACTGGCGACGTCGCCGATGCCGGAGGGACTGATCGCGGACCTGTCCGACGCGCAACTGCGCGACTTCTTCACCTACCTGACGTTGCGGAAGTAGAGTGGGGAACGAATGACCAATGACCAAGTCACAATGACCAACGAATGCTCAATGACCAAATCCGATGACCAACAAATGACCAATTCCTAATCACCAAGCGGGAAGCGTCGTGAGCGTGTCATGGGTCGACGGGAGGTCGCGTCATTCGCGCGCTAATAAGGTCGCGAAGACGCAAGCGGCGAGGGAAGACCATTCGGGCGCCGAGGGTTCATGGAACGCGTGGGGCGCGAATGTCGATCTGGGGAGACGCGCGTCGACGACAGCAACGACTGTCCAGGAGCAACGCGCCGTCCGCCTTCATTGGTCATTGAGCCATTGGCCATTTGTTGGTCATTGGGACTTGGTCATTGGGAATTCGAACGTTGGTCGCTGAGCATCACATAGAGGGAGGACGCTTGATCACCGCCGACGCCCGCCCGCCCGCCGCCGCCGCGCCCGCGATCGTCGTCTCCGAGCGCGGCAAATGGATGGCCCTGACCGCCGCGCTGCTCGGGTGGATGTTCGACGGGTTCGAGATCGGCATGTTCCCGCTCGTCGGGGACCCGGCGCTGCGCGAGCTGCTGGGAGATCACCCCGGCGCCAACCCCGCGCAGTGGTTCGGCGTGATCACGGCCGTCTTCCTCGTCGGCGCGGCGAGCGGGGGCGTGCTGTTCGGGTGGCTCGGCGACCGCATCGGCCGGGTGCGGGCGATGTCATTGAGCATCTTCACCTACGCGATCTTCACGGGCCTCTGCGGGTTCGCCACCGAGGCGTGGCACATCGCGGTGCTGCGGTTCATCGCCTCGCTCGGCATGGGCGGCGAGTGGTCGCTGGGCGTGGCGCTGGTGAACGAGATCTGGCCGCAGCGCTCGCGGGCGCTGATCGCGGGGCTGATCGGCGCGGCGTCGAACGTCGGCATCGGGCTCGTGCCGGTCCTGAGCCTCACGCTGCTGACGCAACTCGACGACGTGCGCGCCGGGATGACGTCGATCGGGCTGGGCGCGGGCGTCGTCGAGCCGCTGCTCCGCAACGACGCGTGGCGGCTGCTGATGATCGCCGGCGCGCTGCCGGCGCTGCTGATCTTCTTCATCCGCCTGTTCGTCCCCGAGTCCGGCCGGTGGGAGGAGCAGCGCGCCAAGGGCGCGACGAGCCACTGGGCCACGGTCGACCTGCTCGGCGTGCTGGCCGGCACGCTCGGCGCGGGAATGGTCATCACCGTCTGGTCGCCGCTGGTGACGTCGCCCGTGCTGCGGACGCTCGGCACGATCGTCGGCCTGGCGGTGGCGCTGGCGGGGTTCCTCTACCCGGTGATCATGTACCTCCGTCGCGCGTCGGCCGCCGCCGGCGAGGTCGACCGGGCGGAGGGGGCGCACCGCCCCGCCGGCGCGGTGCTCGATTACGCGTCCGATCGGGCGGACGTGCGCCGGCTCGACGACCGCCGGGTGCTGAAGCTGCTGCTGCTGGGCGCGGGCCTCAGCGGCGTGGCGCTGCTGGGGACGTGGGGCTCCCTCCAGTGGGCGGCGCGGTGGGCGATCGAGCTGACGAAGGGACCGACGTCCGCCACGCCAAGGAGTACACGCAGATCGCGCTGTCGGTCGGCGCGATCGTCGGCGCGATCGCCGCCGCCCTGCTCGCCGGGCGGTTCGGGCGGCGGGTCGTCTACACCGCGCTCTGCGTCGGCTCGATCGCCTCGCTGCTGGCGTTCTACCAGCTCAACGACAGCTACGGCCCCCGCTTCCTGCTCACCGTCTTCCTCGCCGGCGGGATCACCGCGGCGTTCTACGGGTGGTTCCCGCTCTACCTGCCCGAGCTGTTCGCCACCCGCATCCGCGCGACCAGCCAGGGCTTCGCCTACAACTTCGGCCGCGTGCTGGCCGCGATCGGCACGCTGCAGACCGCGACGGTGATGGGCTACTTCGGCGGCAGCTTCCCCAAGGCCGGGTCGGTCCTCTGCTTCATCTACGTGATCGGGCGCGTTCCTCATCTGGCTCGGCCCGGAGACGAAGGGCAAGCCGCTGCCGGAGTAGGGAGAAGGGTTGACGGCAAAAGGCGAACGTCCAACGTCCAACGTCCGACGCTCAACGTCCAAGTGAAGGAGAGAGATCGCCGCCTCGCCTCTTTCCTTGAACGTTGGACGTTGAGCGTCGGACGTTGGACGTTCGCTATTCGTTTCCGCGCTCGCCTTCGTCCTTCCACCGCCCCTCTCCCCGACCCGATTTGCTCCCCCTCGCCTCGCCCCTAAAATCCCTCGTCACTCGCCCGCGAACACCCATGGCAGTATCCTCAACCTCCCCGTCCTCACGAACGAACCGGCCGGCTCCCCCACGCTGGGGGCGCAAGCTCGTGGCTGAAGATGAAGATGCCCGGCGGCGAGCAGTTCTCCAAGCTGCTGAACCTCGTCAACGACCAGAAGCTGCACACGGTCTGCCAGTCGGCCAAGTGCCCGAACATGGGCGAGTGCTGGGCCGCGGGGACGGCCACGCTGATGATCCTCGGCGACGTCTGCACCCGCTCGTGCGGGTTCTGCCACATCGCCACCGGACGCCCGCCGATGCTCGACCTCGACGAGCCGGTGCGCGTGGGGCAGGCCGTCGCCACGATGGGCCTCAAGCACACGGTCATCACGAGCGTCAACCGCGACGAGCTGCCCGACGGCGCGGCGTGTGGGCCGAGACGATCCGCCAGATCCGGCTGCAGTCGCCGGGCACGAGCGTGGAGGTGCTCATCCCCGACTTCTGCGGCGACTGGGACGCGCTGCAGACGGTGCTCGACCAGCGGCCGGACATCCTCAACCACAACATCGAGTCGGTCCCCCGCCTCTACCGGCAGGTCCGCCCGCAGGCGAAGTACCGCCGCTCGCTCGAACTGCTTCAGATCGCCAAGCGCAGGACTCGTCACCAAGACCGGCATGATGCTCGGCCTCGGCGAGGAGGAGGACGAGATCGACTCGGGTCCTCGACGACCTCGTCTCGATCGGCTGCGACATCCTCACGCTCGGCCAGTACCTCCAGCCCACGGCCAAGCATTTGCCCGTGATCCGCTGGGTCCACCCCGACGAGTTCGACAGCTGGAAGGTCCGCGGCGAGGCCAAGGGCCTCCGCCACGTCGAGTCCGGCCCGCTCGTCCGCAGCAGTTATCATGCGGAAAAGCAGGTCCGGGCGCACGAAGCCGTGTCCTAAGAGCTTCAAAAAGTACGGGTTCGCGGGATACGTCATCCTGAGCGCAGCGAAGGATCTCTCGCGGCCGTCGCGAGGACCGCGGGAGATCCTTCGCTGCGCTCAGGATGACAACTTGCCCACCGCGGATCTTTTAGACGCGGAACCGGTCGTCCTTCCCGGTGCGCTTCTCGTAAGCGTGTCGGAAACTACGTGCTTCACTCGAGTGCGTCCAGAACGCCCGCGAGCTGTTCTCTCGGTTAGTCCCCGCGATTCGACGCGCGACGCTGGAAACCGAAAGCAGCTACCGATTCCTTCCACTCCTGAAGCTCCGTTTGCCACTCGCGCCCCGATCGGTCCCCCGTTTGCGTTTCTCCTCCCCGTGCCTCGTGTGAGGCGTAAAGCACGGCACCTTTCGCGGGAGCGAACTCATGGGACTTCTCGACAACCTTGGCGGCATGCTCGGCGGCGCGGACGCGCAGCAGATCCTCGGCAAGTTCACCGGCGGGTCGGCCGACTTCAGCCACGGCGGGACCGACGATCGGCGTCATTTTGACAACATGCTCGGCCAAGCGTCGGACGACGACCTGCACGGCGCGTTCTCCCACGCCGCCCAGAACGTCGACCCGCAGGCCTACCGCGAGCACGTCACCCCCGGCGCCGGCGGCACCGACCCGCTCGGCGGCCTCGGAGGCGGCGCCCTCGGGTCGATCGCCGGCGTTTTGCTCAGCAACCTCGGCGGCGGGTCCGGCGGCGGTGGCGGCGGGCTCGGCGCGCTCGCCAGCAAGATCCCCGGCCTCAGCCACACCGACCCGAACCGGATGAACTCGCACGAGGTGGCGGCTCTGGCCGACTACACGCGCCAGCACCACCCCGACGCCTTCGGCCGCGCCGCCGCGCAGGTCGGCCGGCAGGACCCGAACCTCCTCCAGCAACTCCTCGGCAATAAGGCGATGATGACCGCCGCCGCGTCGCTGGCGTCGAAGTTCCTCGGGTCGCGCGGCAAGTAGAAGGATCACCGGGACGGCGAGCGGATACATGGGCACGGGCTCACTCGGTGTCGCCGCCTCAGCGACCATGTCCTAAACCACCGCGGCTATCCGTGTAGCGTCTTCGAACGCCGTGGGAGCTTGCTCCCAAGGTTTTTTCGAACGACGTCGATGCACGAACGCCGCACGGTGCTCAAGCCACGCACCCGGTCGCGCCTCTCCCGGGGTGCAGCAGCAGCAGCAGCAGCAAACGAAACGAAGGCGGCCCGTTGTCGGGCCGCCCTCGCGGGGTAAAGGTCTGTTCCTGATCGAGACGGACTCACTCCGGCGGGCACCACGCCTCGAGTTCGTTGATGAACTCCTGCAGCGCGGTGCCGGTGTTGTGCCCGGGGTCGTCGCCCTGGTGGAGCAACGTGAACGTCTCCCGCAGGCCCGCGTGCGCGAGGTGTTGCAGGGCCGGCTTGTACGGGCTCTGCGCCAGGCACTCGTGGTAGCGGGCGCGGAAGTGGTCGTACCCGTCCGGGTGCTCCTCGAGCCACTCGCCCAGCGCCTTGGGCGGCCCCAAGTGCGGCAGGACGTGCTCGACCCTGCACCACTCGCGAAGGTCCTTCGTGAGCCCCCAGGGCTCGACCCAGATCCGCTGCCCGTCGTCCGACTCGACCGGGTCAAGAAGATGCTTGACCTTGATCATCGCAGGCGCTCCTTTAAGGGTGCCGACTTTCTCCACGATACGCCGCGTCGTTCGCCGGCTCCACTAAATAAGACGCCATAAACATTGTGAAGTTTGTGGACAATCAAGATGTCCGGAACGACCCGGCTGCTGCTCCAGAGGCTCCACCGAAACGCCGTCCCGGCGAGCAGTACGAGGCGTGTCACAGCCGGCTGTTTCGCTTCCCATGGCAACGACTCTGCGGCAGTTCTGCGGCGTCGCCCGACGAGCGGGACCGCTCCACGCATCGAGCAGATCGGGCTGACGAAGCGAACGGACGGCTGCTGCTGCTGCTGCTCGCCGTGGTCGGGGGGATGCGTCGGGCGTCTCACCACCGGTAGCGATCCGAGGTTGCCGGACCTACCCCGCGGCGACGATCGGCGGTCGTATGCGGCGCGGGCCCGGGCGTCGAAGCACACGCACGTCACCTGCTCGACCGACTGTGCGGCGGCGAGGAACGCGCGCACCTCCCGCACCGCGATCGCCGCGGCGCGGTCGGGCGGGAAGCCGTAGGCGCCGGTGCTGATGGCGGGGAACGCGATCGTGCGGACGTCGTGGCGCACGGCCAGCGCCAGCGCGTTGCGGTAGCAGGCGGCGAGCAGGTCGTCCTCGCCGCGGCGCCCGCCGAACCAGACGGGGCCGACGGTGTGGATCACGTGGCGGGCGGGCAGGTCGTGCCCGGCGGTGATGCGGGCCTCGCCGGTCGGGCACCCGCCGAGCGTGCGGCACTCGGCGAGCAGGCCGGGCCCGGCCGCGTCGTGGATCGCGCCGTCGACGCCGCCGCCGCCGAGCAGGGTGCCGTTCGCCGCGTTGACGATCGCGTCGACCGCGAGCGTGGTGATGTCGGCCTCGAGCAGTCGGATGCGGTCGGTCACGGGCGGTCCTCCGCGCCGGTGCGGCGCGCGTACAGCATCGCCTGGCGCGGCGCCAAGTGACAACCGGTGCGGGATCGAGCGAAGGAGGAATCGCGGCGTCGCCTTCCGGTTCGAGCGTCACCTTAACACGTGCGGGGGCGGGTGAGCGCGCGTTGAGCAGCCCCGTCCCACTTCCTCAGTCGATGCGCCACATCGTCGGGCGACGCGGCGAGCGAGCGCGCCGGCTGACTGCCCATCCGATTAGCCCGACACCCCCCGTTTCGCCGCAGGCCCGCAGGGCCCGCCGCGGATTGTTCGGATAGGCTGTAAATGTGAGCGTTGTGCCCGGAGGCTGAAAAGGCGTGATCGGAATCGTCTACGACGCGCGCACCACTCTGTCCGGCGCCCGCCGCACGACGGGTGCGGCGCGTGGGGCGGTCTTCCCCACGTGACGCGTCGTGCCGGCGGCTTCGGCGATCCCGCCCGCTCAGGCGGCGGCTTCGTGGACGTCGTGCTCGGCGTCGAAGTCGACGTGCTCGCGGTCGTCGGCGCCGGGGTAGGACTCGTACGCCGCGTACCGGCGGGTGCGCTCGATCGGGGCGTGGTTGAAGCCGGCGGCGGGCAGCGTGCGGGCGTGGCGGAGCAGCGCGACGATGAACAGCGCGACGCCGCTCATCTCCATCGCCTCCTCGAACGTGCCGAGCATCACCCAGCGGAGGTTGTCGCGACCCAGCGCGTCGGACAGCGCGCCGGCCGCCATCTCCATCCCCACCGCCCCGCCCACGAACAGCGCCCCGGCCAGCACGAACCGCGCGGCCGTCGCCCGCGGCAGGCGGAACAGGAACCGCGCGTAGAGCAGCCCGACCAGCAGCGCGAACGGCAGGCCCACCGCCACCCACCCGTACCGCAGGGCCGGGCTGTACGACCGCAGGAACAGCAGCGGCGCCTTGAGCTTCTCGTGGAGTTGGAACACCTCGTCGGCCGCCAGCAGGCCGAAGATCGCGGCCAGCCCGAACCACGCCGTCGCGTCGGTCGCCCGCTCGCGGCGGCGGGCGTCGCCGATCAGCAGCAGGAGCGACGCCGCCGCCAGCAGCGTCAGCGCCTGGTAAGCGGTCGGCACGTTCAACTCGTCGTCGACGTTCACCCACCGCACCATCCCCTCCGTCACCCCGCGGCCGCCGAGGTGAAGCGCCTGCGCCGACAGGCTGAGCGCGACGAGCGAGACGATGACGACCGCGAGCAGGCAGGCGATACGGTTCGGACGAACGGCGACGAGCGACATGGCAATGGCCCCTGAACGGATGGAACGTGCGGGCCGTCGATAGGCCGCACTAGCGCGGCACTATCAATTGCCAAGCAAAATCCAAACGGGACCTTATTGATTGGAGCGACAGCCACCAACCCCAAAACACCTGAATCTTCGAAAAAATCGGCAATGACGGCATTCCCCTATGCCGCTCAGGGAAGTGGGGAAAGATGGGGACTCTGCCGGACTCGCCTTTGGGGCTTTTCCAGATCCTTGCGAGCGACGGTAGGGGTGAGCCGGCGCGCCTGAGGTGAAGCGAACCCAACACGCAGGAAAACAGGCGTGGCCACCTCAGGTGGTCACGCCGGTGCGCGTGACGGTGCCTGATTTCAGATGCAAGCCGGTTTGTCTGCCCACCCATGCTCCGGCGCTAAAACGCGTGCAGGTGGCGGATGATCCGGCCGGTGTGGATGTAGATCACGTCCTCGGCGATGTTCGTGCAGTGGTCGGCGATGCGGCTCCGAGGTTCTTGGCGATCATGATGTTCGACAGCTCGGCGCTGGCGTGGCGGCCGTTGGACTCCATCTGCGCGAGCATGTCCTGCACGATCTGGTGGTACAGCGCGTCGACCACGTCGTCGTTGCGGAGCACGTGCCGGGCGAGCTCGGCGTCGTTGAGGTTGAACGCCCGGATCGTGTCGCGCAGGATCGACACCACGCTGTTGGCGATCACCTTCAAGTCGCGCGGCGGTCTCGTACCCTGCCGCCGGGCGAGCGGCAGCACGCGCTGGGCGGCATTCACCGCGCAGTCGGCGATGCGCTCGAGGTCGCTGTTGACCTTGATCACCGTCGTGATCAGCCGCAGGTCGCCGGCGGCCGGCTGGTGCAGGGCGAGCAGGTCGATCGCCGCCTTCTCGACGCGCACCTCTTCCTCGTCGACCTTCTCGTCGGCCGCGATCACCTGCGCGCCAGCTTCGTGTCGACGCTGAACACCGCGTCGACCGACTGCTCGACGAGCTGCTGGACCATCGCGGCTCATGCGCGACACCCGGCCCTTGAGGTCGTCCAGAAGTTCGCTGAGGTGGCGGGACATAGGTGCTCGCTCGATAGACGTTACGCCGGGCGGTGTGAACCGCGAAGGGCGAAGAACGCGAAGAAGGAGAAGAATTAAATGGTGCGATGCGGCAGACGTGACACGTGCGTGCCGCCCCTCCTTCAACAGTACGATTCACCCGACGGATATCTTCGGCGATCCGCCCTCGCGTTCTTCGCGCCCTTCGCGGTAAACCTTGGGCCGCCGACCTCACCCGAACCGGCCGGTCACGTAGTCTTCCGTCTGCTTGTTGGCCGGGTTGGTGAAGATGTTGGCGGTGCGGTCGTACTCGACGAGCGTGCCGAGGTAGAAGAACGCGGTGAAGTCGCTCACGCGGGCGGCCTGCTGCATGTTGTGCGTGACGATCACGATCGTGTAGTTGCGCTTCAGCTCGGCGATCAGGTCCTCGATCTTGCTCGTGGCGATCGGGTCGAGCGCGCTGGCCGGCTCGTCCATCAGCAGGACCTTCGGCTTCGTCGCCAGCGCACGGGCGATGCACAGCCGCTGCTGCTGACCGCCCGACATGCCGATCGCGCTCGTGGAGGCGGTCCTTGGCCTCTTCCCAGATGGCGGCCTTGCGGAGGCAGTCCTCGACGAGGCCGTCGAGCGTGCTGCGGTTACGCACGCCCTGGAGGCGCGGGCCGTAGGCGATGTTGTCGTAGATCGACTTGGGGAACGGGTTGGGCTTCTGGAAGACGAGACCGACTTGGCGGCGAAGCTCGACGAGGTCGACCTTGGGGTCGTAGATGTCGTGCCCGCCGATGCGGATCTCGCCCGTCACGCGGCAGCCGGGGATGAGGTCGTTGAGGCGGTTGATCGAGCGGAGGAACGTGCTCTTGCCGCACCCGCTGGGCCCGATGAACGCCACGACGTTGTTCTGCGGGATCGTGACCGAGACCTTCTTGATCGCCTCGTTCTTGCCGTAGAACACGCTCACGGTCCGCGCGTCGATCAGCACCGGCGACGCGGCCGACGCGGCGCCGGCCTCACCGGCGGCGGCGACCCCCTGCTGCTGCTGCTGCCGCACCGTGTCGGCGGGGACGGGGACTCTCACCGTGTGCCTCGCCTCGGCCGGCACCGTGGGTGCGCCGGCGGCCGTCGTGGGTAGTGCGGTTCGGCTCATAAACTCGTCGCCCCGTTGTGAGACAATAGGAGACGATCGAGTTTAGACGGCGGCCCTCACCCTTCCAACTCATTAAACAAACATTAACATCGCGCGCCCGCAAGATATTGCAGCACAAGACGTTCTGCCGATCTCGGCCGTTGCCCGGCCCTAACCGCCTCGCGGCATCGCGGCTTACGCGGGCGGCGGGCGGCCCCGGCCGGTTCACTTCAGGTTCAGCAGGCCCATGCCCAGGGCGGTGGCGGCGGCGAAGAAGATGCCGAGTTCGGCGACGTTCGAGACCAGCGAGGTGATGCGCGTCTGCAAGGAAGACCTCCGGGTTAAGCGTCGTCTCGGGTTTCGACCCGTGACACGCCTGTCCCATCGTCCCGCCCGGTGCGCGACCTTGGCGGTATTTTCACCCGCCCGCCTCAAGTGCGGCCCGACCCGGCCGGTTGTGAGGCCGCTGACAAACACGCCGACCACGCACGACGCGCGGGCGATTATTGGCCGTCATAAACCCACCCGGTTACCGGACGTCCACCGCCCCCCGCCCCAACACTGCCACCGCGCGGTGTACCGGCCCCGGACTCCCCGAGCGGTCGAAAAAAATCTTAACGTTGTCGGTTATCGGACGTGCAAGCAAACGACGCTGCCGACACCGGACGTGCCGTGCGGAGGCGGGGCATCAGAACGCACGCGTCAACCCGCCGCAGGTCCCCTCAAAAGCCAGCGGTGGCGGCACCGAAGATGAAGATCGTGCTGGGCGCGAACAACGCCGTGACGACAGAAGCGACGACGACGACGCTAAGTCGCAAGCAAAGCGGTCGGCGAGTGCCCATCTTCCGTCGCATAACGTATGACCGATCAGCGGCCGGCGCATCACCGGCCCACGAACAACAAGGTACCGTCCCCGCCGGTCCGCTGCATCGGGGGGTTATGCAGACGCCCGCCGGTGCGCCGCGAGCTCTTTCCGCAATGACGCTGCCAGCTTCTCGGCCGTGCGTTCGGTCGTCCAACGGTCGATCTTCCCGAGCCATGCGTCGAACCGGGCTGAGTAGAACGACGAGCCGGTAGGCGTCAGCTCGGACAGCATCGCCCTGAATGCGGCACCGTCCGCGAGGAAGCGTGCCCGCAGATCGACGGCCGACAGCCGCTCTTCCGTGAAGACGTTCGCTATTGCTTCTGCGATCGCAAGCATGTCCCGCCGGTAGCTCAGCCGCTTCGACGCCGTAAGCATGAGCGGCACGTCGAACAGCGGAAGGTCAGGAGTGGGCGCGGGTTCCTGCGTCTGCATAACAGATCAGCATTCAACGGTCGGCCGGTCACGAAGCCGCGTTGGAAATCACAACGACCGTTCCGCCCGGCCGGCCCGTTGCAGTGCGGGGTCATTCCGCCGCCGGACCGCCGCAGTCACCACGGGAAGCGCTGCCGGTAGTCGTTGTATAGAGCCCACATGGGATCTGCCCCGCCGCGAAGTTCCAACTTGTGCTGTGGATACTTCTCTTGCACCGTTTTGACTCTCTGCTTCACAAGGCTGTCATCAGCAACGTACGCGTAGTAGTTCCGCTTGCCCTAGAAGGTCTCGACAAGAACAGCGAGGCCTACGCCACCCTGTTCAATCGCTCCGTGAACCGCATGATCGAAGTCCGCAAGGGCGTCGTTGTACGTTGCGACCGGCAAGCCATTGGAAGTCACCTCAGCCAACTCGTGCGAAGCGAGCACGAGCGTCGCAAACTTTGCTCGATTGGCGGGGGTGTCTGCGCCGGGCCTCACACGCAGCGCCAACGGTAGCCCCTCGTGCTCCGCCATCGCGGTGAGCCACGGTGCGTCAATCTTGTCGCTACCCTTCGGCATGCGAGCGACTCCGGCGGACTAACGAAAGGCCGTTGAGCGGCCGCGGCGGCGTACGCGCGACGCTCGACCGCAGAGCAGTATACCGCCGCCGCGGTCCCGCTCCGGCGGCGGGTTATCCTCGCCCGCCAGACTCGCTGAAATAGCGGACAGACAACGCGAACCCCTTGAGGATTTCGATGAGCGGCAATACCTCGTGCTCATCGAACTCGCCGGCTCGATGGAAGAAATACCCGCCGGTCTTGTCAAGCCGAGCGTAAAGCTTCAGCCCCTCTCGGATCGGAACCTGGAACCCACGCTGCAACCCTCTCTCGGCCCAAACCCGGTCGAGCGAATCCAGCGGCGGGTTCGGAATCCGCATCCCGAAGCGTTCGCCGACCGCAACCTCTTTCGCACGGCGCTCGGCATACCAATCGGCCTCGACGATGTGCGTGCCAGGGTAGCGGTCAGCGATCGACGCGATTACGGCATCGAAGTCGAGAGGCGAGGATGCTTGACAGTCGATCGTGTGCACGAATCGCTCAGGCGAGGACAACGGACCGACGTTCAGCGGCCGGGCGGGCACCGGACCGCCTTCCGATTCACAAGGACCGCGACGCCCGCCCGGTCCGCTGCAGCGGTTGGTTCTTCGGCGGCCGGGTCGCCGCAGCCGCGCCGCCTCTAAGTCCAGTACTCCTGGTTCAGATTTCGGAACGGCTCCGCTACCTTCCGGGAAGAGTAGTACGCGTTGCACGCCCCGCCAAACACGCGGTTGTGTTCAGTGAGCGTCGAGATTTCACGCATACCACGCTCCCGCACCGCGTCCAGTCGCGAGCGGTCCCGGATGTCCACCGACTCCGCTTCCAGCGGCTCCCGCGTATTCCGGATCGCCGTCACGGTCAATCGCTCGTCGTTGTGGACGCGGACGCCGATCGGCTTGTCCTTGAACTTGATGTCACACAGGGGCAGGGTGTACGTGTTGCTCTTACCCTTGAACGAGGCCATGTAATCAACGGAATCGTCCGCCTTCGGGCATTGCGTTTCGTGCACCAGCCGGCTCGTGTACCGAAGCAGGTTGTGGACCGCGAAAGAGAGCATCTCGAAGTTCTTGTTCACGAAGAACGCCCACTTCTGATAGGGCGTCCCCAGCGACGAGTTCTGAAGGTACGGTTCACTTAACGTGAGCGTGAGGTAGTGGGTGAGCGCGTAGCGGTAGTGGTTCAGGACGTCGACTTGCATCATGTACACAGCAGCGGGCAGCGGCACGACCGCTAAGCGATCCGCAAACTCCGCCATGGCGGTGTTGGCATCCTCGAAGATGTAGGAGAGGTTGAGCATCGCCGCCGAAGAACTACTATTGTACCGGCGCATAGCCCAATCAACGTGCCGTGACCGGGGCCCGCGCTGCGGCAGGATAAGCCGTCTACGACCGCTCCGCTATCGATCATCTATTCGGAGCCCGTTCGTATCTCAATCGCACCAAATCAAGTACGGCGGAGACGGCCGCAGGCTCCCTACCCACAGCGCGCACACCGCCGCCGACAGCAGCAGCGACAGGGCCGAGCAGAGGGTGAACAGGCGGCGGCGCACGGCGGTCACTTCCACTCCTTCTTCGCGGCGCATGCCCGAGTATTAAAGAGAGGGAGTTCTCAACGCAGCACCCGCACCAACTCCACCACCCCACCACCCCACCACTCTTCCACTCTTCCACTCCCCACCCCCCACTCCTCCACTCCCCGCTCCCCTCCTCCTCAGTCCATCCCCATGCCGAGGATGATGAGGTCGATGATGAACAGCAGGACGATCGAGGCTTCGAGGATGAGCATCCAGCGGTTGTTCTGCTCGGAGCGGAGCAGCGCGTAGAGCTCGTCGAGCGTCTTGAGCTTCTCGTCGATCGCGCGGTGCCAGTCGCCGAGGTGGAAGCGGGCGCTGAGGCCCTGGTAGACGCGGGCGAGGTGGAAGTCGCCGAAGAACTTGGTGATGTTCGACAGCTCGTCGCTCAGGCGGGCGAGGTCGATGCGGATCTCGCGCAGCTCGTGCTGCACGCCGGTCGCCTGCCACCCGCGGGTGCGGCGGCCGGAGATGTCGCGGTAGGAGCGCTCGACGGCGTCGTCGAGGATGCGGTCGTACGCCTCGAGCTCGGCCAGTTGCACGTTGGCGAGCTCCATGATGTAGAGCGTCTCGTCGAAGTAGGCCGGGTCGTCGGCGACGAGGGCGGCGTCCCACTCGATGACGCAGACGTCGCGGTCGTAATAGCTGTAGAACTTCGACGTCGACTCGATCGCCTCCTGCTCCGAGAGGCGGTCGACGTTCGGCTCCTCGGTCAGCAGGGCCGCGATCGCCCGGCGGTGCGCCTGGAACCATTCCTCGGCCGCCACGTACGCGCCCTCGCCGCCGGCCAGCGGCGTGTGGACGCAGAAGACGGTGTACGCCTCGTCGTCGCGCAGCTGGTCGGTCGGCCGGACGTAGAGCGCGTGCAGTTCCTTGCGCACGTCCTCGGCGAGTTGCCGCACCTCGTCGTAGAGATACGTGCCGTCGGAGAAGCGCAGATCGTGATACGCGACGAGGTCCTCGATCCGCCCGACGCGGAACGGCACCCGCACCGTGATGCTGATCGCGCCGACCGACAGCAGCTTCACCGACCGTTCCACCCGCACCGCGCCCCGCGGCCCGATCCGCTCGACCGGCGGCAGGCGGACCATCTGCGGGCGGTAAAACAGCAACTGCCGCGGGCTCCGCTTGCTCGACCCCACCATGAACTCGGCGAGAGGCTGCCCGAGCAAATGCCCCACCGGCTTACGCGCCATCTCGTAAGCGACGTCGAACGCGAAGAGGTAAACGACCTCGCCGGTGTACCCGGCGACCGAGTCGGCCGCGGGCGAGGGGCGGGTGGCGAGTTGGGTGGAGGTGGCGGTCATGGGTGCTGGAGTGACGGACGCATATGGAAGCTCGGTGGACCATTAAATGCCGGCCCCATCCTCATCGCTCTGCCAGACCTCGATCATCAACCCGTCGGGGTCGGCGATCAACAGGTACGGGCCGTCCGCCGGGGGCCTCGACGATCCGGACCCCGGCGTCGGCGAGGTGACGGTGAGCAGCCGCCAAGTCGTCCACCTCAAGCAAAAGCATCGCCATCGCATCCGTCGGAAACGATGCGGGACTGGGCCCTCCCGCGTTTGGCATGAGCGAGAATACGATCGCGCCCAAGCTGTACCACGGGCAGCCGTACCCGTCGCCGCTGGGCAGCGGGACGGCCCCGAGCACGTGTTGGTAGAAGGCTGCCGACCGGTCTCGATCGGTACATGCGATCGTGATCGCTTTTCCTCTGAACACGCGCCTCCCGCGCCTGGACCGTTCGCCAAACGACTCACGATCGGGCGGGCTCATAAGCGGCCGCGTCGGACGACGCTCTTGGCTGCGTACGCCCCGCCGCAACACCGTGCCCGTTGCCCAATAGATCATAAGCCTGCCCATGTTTGGCAGCGACGAGAAACGGGCGCGGAGCCTCTCGGCCGACGCGGCACGGACACGTTCTCGGCAAACGGAACCGGTTGCAACGCCGGCTAGTCGGGACGCCGCTCGTCTCGTTCGCCCGTGGCGCCACAAACGGCGCACACGTAAAAGACGGACGCGCTCGCTTTTTCGTACGTACACCTGTGCTCGATCTGTGACTCGTTGGTGAATGCCCCAATGCGGCATCCGTTGCCACGCTGCACCTTATTGGCTGCCGAACTCGTCCTCACTGCTCTAAACTTTTCGGCATCATCCGTAGCGGCCGCTTGAACCGCAGAAGTTTCTCGCGACTATCATTGCCTCACGACGGGCCGGTCCCGTCGCTCCCCGCGCTTGGGCTCCTTGTCGTCTAGAGGACGCTTGATGTACCGGACACCCCTCCGTTCGCTGCCGCTGGTTTTGCTGTGCGCCGTCTCGCTCGCCTGCTCGTCGCGGGCGGAGGAGCGGCACCTCGCGCCCCCCGCCGCCGCGGCGGAGCGGGCGGAGCCGTTCCCGTATCCGATCGTGACGCTCGCCGGCGACGCCGAGGCGATCGGGGCGGAGCACGGGCGGCAGTTCGGGGAGCCGATCCGCACGCTTCACGACAAGTACTTCGGACAGTACTTCCGCAACGACGTGCAGCGCATGCTGGCGCTGGGGGCGGCGTCGGCGTTCGAGTCGCTGATGCTGCCGGCGCACCGCGACGAGGTCCGCGCGCTGGCGCGGGAGTCGAAGGTGGAGCCGCGGCAGATGATGCTGGCGCAGTGCTTCCTCGACCTGTCGGCGATGACCGCGTGCTCGACCGTCACGCTGCCGGGGTCGGCGTCGCCGGACGGCGTGGCGCGGTTCGGGCGGAACCTCGACTTCCCGAGCTTCGACGTGGCCGACAAGTCGACCGTGCTGCTCGCCTACCGGCCCGAGGGCCGCCACGCGTTCGTGAGCGTGGGGTGGCCGGGGCTGATCGGCGTGCTGTCGGGGATGAACGAGCACGGGCTGTGCGTGGCGAACATGGAGGTGTCGCGGTCGATGCGCCTGCCTGACGCGATGCCGTACACGCTGCTGTACCGCACGGTGCTCGAGCGGTGCCGCACGACCGAGGAGGCGATCGCGCTGCTGGAGAAGACGCCGCGGCAGTCGGCGAACAACCTGATGGTGATGGACGCCGCGGGCGATCGCGCGGTGGTGGAGATCACGCCGCAGCGGGTGCGCGTGCGGCGCGGCGGCGCGGACCGGGCGCTGTTCAGCACGAACCACCAGCGCGGCGAGCGGGACGACGACACCGCCGGCCGGTGCGACCGCTACGACTGCATGCGCGCCGCCGCCGCCGAGCACTTCGGGCGCGTCGACCGGGCGCGGCTGGTGTCGATGCTGAAGGAGGCGTCGCCGGGGGACTTCACGCTGCAGTCGATGATCTTCGAGCCGGCCGACCGCGTGCTGTACCTGTCGGCCGGCGAGGACGCCGCGGCGAAGACGTTCCACCGCCTCGACCTCAAGCCGCTGTTCCGCGGCGAGCACGGCGCGGCCGGGGCGGTCGCCGCCGCGCGGTGAGCAGGTCGTACGGAGTTGAACCACGGAGGCACGGAGACACGGAGGTAGGAGGAGAAGACGAAGATGGAGGATGGAGGAAGACGGCGGCGCGACGCTCGGTCTTTTCTTCCCATCTTCCAGTTCCTCCATCTTCCACCCTCGCTTATCTCTTCTCCGTGCCTCCGTGTCTCCGTGGTTCAATTTCCGCGCGCAGCGAGACGCCCGCCGGATAGCAACAATGCGCAAATCCGGGCGGCGTATACCGCCGAGGCACCATGTCGTTTAACTGGGATGCGCTTGTGGTCCGAGTTGGCGTCGCCGCTCGGTCCGGTCGCGGCTCCATGTCGATAGGTCAATCTCGCCAAGGCGGGCGCTTTCCGCTTGTGGGCCCCGTTCGGCGGGCTATAGTTAACCGACACGTCGCGGCTCCGGGTGGGCGGGATTCACGTTCCGGCGGTGCATGGGTCATCGCCGTCCGCCCCGGTGCGAGCCGCCGGATTCACAGGAGAAGGTTATGAAGAAGCTGCTCTCGATCGCCGTCGCCGCCCTCGCCCTGACGCTCTCGGCCAACCTCGCTTCGGCGAAGGACGCGGAGGCCAAGCAGGTCAGCGGCAAGTCCGGCTGCGCGACCTGCGAAGGCGTGACGTCCGACGACGGGCACCCCATCATGCTGACCGACAAGGAAGGCAACCGCTGGGTGCTCATGGGCGACAGCGAGGACTACAAGACCGCCCACAAGGCCCGCAAGGCCGGCAAGACCATGACCGCCACCCTCGCCAGCGAGCCGACCGCCAAGAAGGACGCCGACGGCAAGGAGTACATGGAAGCCAAGATCTCGGCCATCAAGATCGAGGCCTAACTCGACCCGTCCGAACACCACGGGCGCCCGACCAGCCCGTGACCGACGACGCCAGCCGGGCGGTCCCCACGCGGGACCGCCCGGCTGCTTTTTGCGCACGCCCCAGACCACGCGCTCGCGTCGCGGCGGCTAGAGGAGCAGAGGGCCACTCCTACTTCGCGGCAGCCTTTCCCTGCCGTAGCGAAGCATCTCCTGCGCTCGCGGATTATCTTCCGACCGCTCATCACGGCGCGTCAATCCGCCGGCGCGGACGCTTTCGGGACGCGCAGGGCGGCGTAGTGCTCCACCCAGCGCCGCGCCACCCGTTCGCCGTCGTACCGCGCGAACGCGAACGGCCGGGCCCGCGCGGCGGCGGCGTCGCGGAGGGGGCGGTCGGTCGTCCAGCGGCGGATCTCGCGGGCGAGCGGGGCGACCTCGGGCGGCACGACGGCGCCGACGGCGGCCTCGGTCACGTCGGGGTGGAGGTTCACGCGGTCGGACACGATCACCGGCGTGCCGGCCGCGAGCGACTCGGCGACGGCGACGCCGAAGTTCTCCTGGTAGCTCGGCAGCACGAACACGTCCGCCGCCGCCAGCCGCCGCGACGCGCTCGCGGCCGCGGAGCATGCCGGTGAAGAGGACGCGATCGGCGATCCCCGAGCGCGACGGCCGCCTCGATCGTTGCGCGGTAATCGTCGGCGTCGGGGCCGGCGATCACGAGCCGCGCGCGCCGGCGACGGCCGCGTCGGCGAACGCGCACGAGCAGGTCGAGGCCCTTCTTCGGGTGAAGCCGGCCGAGGAACAGCACGATCGGACCGTCGCCCGCCCGCGGCACCCGCGCGCCGAACTCCCGCCGGCGGCAGGTCGCGGAACTCGTCGAGGTCGATCCCCAGCGGCTCGACGATCGATTCCGCCGAGGCCGAGCGCGCCACCGCGTCGCGGCTCGGCGCCGGCGGTGAAGTGCAGGGCGGCCGCGGACGAGAGTTCCGGCGGCCGCGCCACGCGAGGTAGAGCGCTTCTTCCACGCCTTCGCGCCAGGCTCCACGGATCGAGCATGCCGTGCGGCGTGACGACGTACGGCACGCCCGCCCGCCGCGCGCCCGCGCGCCAGGTGCTGATCTCCTCCCACACGCCGTGGACGTGCACGACGTCCGCGCGCGACGGCGTCCGCCACCGCGCGCGGCCGAGCCCCCGGGTGGAGGCGGAGCGGGCCGGTCGCCGGCCCGATCGTCGCCACCTCGACGCCCGCCGCGCCGAGCCGCTCGACCATCGGTCCTCTTCATCCCCCGCGCGCACGTCGCCAGGACGGCGACGGCGAGCCCCGCGCGCCCTGCGCGGGCGCGCCATCCCCGCCAGCGCGGAGACGGGCCCGCCGTACGTGGGGGCGAGGGTGGCGGCGACGTGGAGTACGCGCATCGGCGGGGTCATGCGGTCCGGCGGTTCGGGCGACGCTCGGCGCGCAGTATAGCCCGGCGCACCCGCGGAGCAGGGTCACGCGCGACGGTCGCCACCCGAGCGCCGGGCGGCGGGCTGGTGATCGACGACGCTTCGTCTGCCGTGTAGCGGCGACGCCTGCGTCGAGGTCGACGCGCGCGCGACTCTCACGCCGGGGATTTCGTGGCTGCGCCCACAACGGCGACGCAGGCGTCGCAACTACGGACGGCCCGTTCGATGTGCCTCCCTGATCGGAACTTTCCGCCCGCGCTTGCCCCACCTGACCCGGGCAGGAAAAACAAAACACCCCCGGCCTGTTCGGCCGGGGTGCCTGCGGATCGTCGGGATCGTCCGGGGCGATGCGCGTGCGCGGGGCTCACTCACCCGCCGCTCGCCGATCGCCCGTGGCCTGGAGGTTTAGTCCCGGACCAGTCGAGGAACCCTCGCCCTGTGTCGGCCGGCGCGCGCGACGCCCGAAGGCGTGCGCGGGCCGGTCGAATCCGCGGCGGCTCGGGCCCCGCGGGGTAAGGCCGACCGAGCCTTACCGCAGGAGGGCGAGGGCCGACTGAGGGCTGGCGTTGGCCTGCGCGCCGGACGGTGGTCGCCGCCTGGGCCAGGATCTGGCTCCGCGTGAGTCTGGACGTCTCCTCGAGAAGTCGGTGTCGCGGATCGCGGCTCTCGGCGGCGCTGGCGTTCTCGAACGCGACGCCCAGCGCGTTAACGGTCGAGCCGAGCGTGAACTTCTGGAACGCGAGCCGGCGCGCAGCTGGCTGACCTGCTTGACGGCCTTGTCCAGGATCTTCTGGGCGTTGACGAGGTTGCCGCTCGTCAGGTCGTTGGTGCCGCCGGCGGACAACGAGCTGAGGTAGCCGACCGAGCCGTCGCCGAGGCTGCCGGTCGAGACCGACCCGATGCCGAGCGAGGCCTTGTCGGTCTCGGTCACCTTCGAGCCCAGCGCGAACGTCGCGCGCCGCCGGTGATGCCGAACGTCTTGGTGTTGCCCTCGTTCAGGCCCTCGGTGCCGTCGTCGGCGATCGTGGAGAGTTCGAACTCGAGGTCGAGGTCGTTGGAGCGGTAGCTGACCGACACGCCCTTGACCTCGGCGGCCGCGCCGTTGACGCGGCGCGTCGGCGTCGGTGCCGAAGTCCTTGCCGCTGGTGCCACTGACGGCGAACGTGCCGGCGATCGCGCGGACGCTGACGAACTGGTCGGCGCCCGTACTTGGCGCTGGTGAAGTTGATCTGGTCGCCCGACGCGCTGGCGGTGACGCCGGTCGCCTCGGTGATCGCGTTGACCGCGGTGGCGATCGCGGCGAGGCTCGAGCTGCCGGCGAAGCTGAGCTGCTCGGTGCCGCCGTTGCCGGCGACCTCGATCGTCAGGCTGCCGCCGGAGATCATGCCCGACGCGACGGCGTCGTACTGCACGTCGGCGAGCGTCGCGCTGTTGGCGACCTGCACGACGACGTCCTTCGTCGAGCCGTCGGCGAGGCGGGCGGCGTTGACCTGCAGGCTCGAGAACGCGCTGGCCGTGACCGAGCTGGTCGTGTAGGCGTAGTTGCCGTTGAGCAGCTTGGCTGCCCTGGAAGCTCGTGGAGCCCGAGATGCGGTTGATCGTGCCGAGGATCGAGTCGACCTGCAACTGGTTGGCCGCCATCTCCTCCTGCGAGAGGCCGCCGCTGTTGGCCGCCTGGCCGACGAGGCTCTGCAGCTCGGTCAGCAGCGAGCTGACCTCGGCCAGGCCACCCTCGGCGGTGCCGATGATGTTGTTGGCGCGCTCGGCGTTGTCGATCGCCTGGCTGATGCCGGCCTTCTCGAGGCGGAGGTTCTCACTGGCGATCAGGCCGGCGGGTTGTCCTTGCCGGAGTTGATCCTCAGGCCGGTGCTCAGGCGGGCGAGGCTCGTGTTGAGGCCGTCGCTGTTCTTGCGGAGCGTGCGCTTGCGCGTCAGCGAGCTGACGTTGGTGTTGATTCTGCTCATGACTCTGTCTCTCCGTGACGGTGCGGGACGCGGCGGGTGTCGCCACGGCCCGGTTGACTGCGTTCCGAACACCGCCCGGCGGGTCTGCGGCCCGCGGGGTGCGCGTGTTCGTCGCGCCCTTCATTCCCTTGAAAGTCTGGCCGGGCGCGACGTTCGCACTCGTCCGACAGCGGAACGCGTCGTGACGCAACGGTCACCAGCGCCATCGCTGTGGGTCAGGGCAACGCCCCATCAGCCTTCGGTTCGTTTAGTGATGTCCGCGTCGTCGTCCCGCGTCGTGCGGGTGCCCTTCGCGTCGGCGCGCGCGTCTGCTCGCGTTCTAGACGACTCGGTCGTGTCGCGTGGGCCTACGGGTCAGGCTACTGACTCCCCCAGCGTGGTCGGCTCAATCAGGCCTCCTATCCCGCACGTCCGGACGATCCGTTGCCCGTTCACGCCCGATCCGTCGGGGCGGCAGTGGCGTCTGGCGACTGCGGTCTCATCGTCGCCGCAGGAGGGGGCACTTTAGGTGCGCGCAGCGGCGACCGATCGCAAAACGTTATGGGCCATTGCGATAGGAGAGGCGGCCGGAGGGGAAACCGATCGATGCGTGTGTGGGCGGGCAATTTTATGAGACGGAAGCTGCGACGCGCGTGCGGGCGGTGCGGGAGGTGCCGGTTGCGGAATCGTGTGCGCGGGCGTGAAGGTGGGTGCGCAAACGCGTTCAGCCGGCCCGCCCGCGGGCCGCGTCGGGGAGCCGCTTCCCGGGGAAGTCGCTTGTCGCGGCTCACGCGCGAGCCGGCTGAACGGGGGGACATCGGATGGCATGCGCCGTTACCCGCCGAGCAGGGAGAGCACGCTCTGCGGGCTGGAATTGGCGGTCGCCAGCACGCTCGTGCCGGCCTGGGTCAGGATCTGGGCGCGGGTCAGCGCGCTGGTCTCGGCGGCGAAGTCGGCGTCGCGGATCGAGCTCTCGCTGGCGGTCACGTTCTCGAGCGCGACCGAGAGCGAGTTCATGTTCGTCTGCAGCGTGTTCTTCTCGAACGCGCCGAGGCGACCCCGCATGACGGCGACCTGGCGGATCGCCTTCTCGATGATCGCGCTGGCCTCGGCGCTCTTGCCGCCGACGAGCGTCGCGCGGCCGCCGGTGGAGATGTCGTTGAGGAAGCCGACGTTCCGGTCGCCGAGCTTGCTGGCCGCCACCGAGCCGATGCCGACGTTGACCTGCTGGTTGGCCGTGACCTGCGGCCCGAGCTGGAACAGCGCGCCGCCGCCGGTGATGGCGAACTGCGCCTGCCCCTGGCCGAACGTCTTGTCGAGCGTGAGGTCGAGGTCGAGCGTGGTCGTGTTGAGCTTCACGTTCAGGCCGTCGCCGACCGTGAGCGCGCCGTTGATCGTGGCGACCGAGTCGCGCCCCTCGGCGCGGGCCCGGGCGGCGCCGGTGTCGTCCTGCGTGGCGAACGCGCCCGACTGGGCCGCGACTGACACGAAGCTCTTGGACCCGTAGCCGGTGCTCTTGAACGTGAGGCCCGACGTCAGGTTGCCCGCAGACCGCATCTCGGCGGTGACGCCGGTGGAGTCGCTCAGGCGGTTGATCGCGAACGCGACGGCCGACACGCTCGTGCCGGACGTGAACGTCAGCACGTCGACGCCCTCGTTGCCAGTGACCTCGAGCGTGACCGCGCCGGTGACCGCGCTGCTGCGGAACTCCAGCTCGGCGGTGCGGGCGCTGGTGACGACGTCGACCTGCACGGGGATCGTCTCGCTGGTGCCGAAGTGCGCCTGCGAGATCGACAGCGACTTCACGCTGGCCGGCACGCCGCTCGTGAGGTAGTCGAGGTTGCCGTTGAGCAGGTGCAGCCCGGCGAACGTGGTCGTGTTGCTGATCCGCGTGATGCTCTCGATCGCCGAGTCGACCTGGAGCTGGTTGGCCGAGATCTCCTCCGGCGAGAGCGCGCCGGTGTTGGCGGCCTCGACGACGAGCTCCTTCACGTTCAGCAGCAGCGCCGCGACCTCCGAGAGCGCGCCCTCGGTCGTCGAGATCACGTTGGTGGCGCGCGACGAGTTGTCGATCGCCTGCGTGATGCCGGACATCTCGCTGCGCAGGCCCTCGGAGGCGATCAGGCCGGCCGGGTCGTCGGCGCCGCGGTTGATCCGCAGGCCGCTCGAGAGCTTCTGGAGCGTGTTGTCGAGGGTCCTCTGCGACTTGCTCAGGCCACGCTGGGCCGTCAGTGACGCGACATTGGTGTTGATGCGGGCCATGTCAATCCTCCATGATTGCTGATGGCAAGCCGGGCGCTAGAACGACTCGTCCCGGGCGGGGCGGCTCCGGTCCTTGGAGCCGAAGGCGGCGAAACCTTGAAAGAGTTGCTAGTTGTTAGTTGTCAGTGGCTAGTCAGAGACTGGCGTGCCGGTGAGGGTCATTCACTAGCAACCAGCAACTTTCAACTAGCAACTGTTGCCCATCCTATTTCTTCTCGTCCTTCTGCGGGCCCTTGCCGGGGCCGCCGCCGGGGGTCATCTTGCCGAGGCCGGAGAGGTCCTCGGGCTTGACCTGCGCGGCCGCGCGGTTCTCGCGCCGGATGGCGTCGTAGACCTCCTTGCGGTGGACGCTGATCTCCTTGGGGGCGTTGATCCCCAGACGCACCTTGTCGCCGCGGATGTCCACCACGGTGACCTCGATGTCGTCGCCGATCATGATCGTCTCGTCCCTCTGTCTGGACAGCACCAACATAGCTCTGGCTCCTTCCTGGGTAAGGTGGGCCTGAAGACACCAAACGTGTACGGTCCTTCAAGCCCGCGCGGGGATGTAGCGAGACGGACGTAAACTCCGTTCGACTCCCTCGCTCGAACGAGGCGTTCCCTTGTCGCCCGGAGAGCGTCGTCAGGGGGGTTCCTCGCGTTCGGCCGCGACATCCGTGTCGCGGCGCACCCGGCGGGCACGAAACCAATTCTAGCCCGCGAATGCAACCCTGGTGCGAAAGTTCAACCGGCCGAAAGGCTATCGGACGTGAATCCGAGCCTTGAGGCCGGCGACGGGGCAAGCCGTAACGCCCGTGAGGGCGCGGCGGCGTCGGCCCCGCTTTCACCGCGGTCGCCGCCGGTGGCGCGACGCGCCCCGTCCCTGGGGCGGACGCGCTTGCGTCCGGCTCGCTGCGGCGGCGGCTAAACACGTGATCAAAACCGCCGGGCCCCGTTTCGCCGCAGGCCCGGAGGGCCCGCCGGTCCGGCACGGATAGATCGTGCCCGCGCGCGCTCACCGGCGCACCGGGGGGAAAACTACGCGCTCTTCGCCAGCAGCGGCACCTCGGCCTCGAGCTGGAGCAGGGGCTGGCGCGTCGTGTACTTCTTCTCGGTCAGCACGACCTGCTGGGCGAGGCGGTTCTGCGCGTTGACGACGATCGGACCGAGCAGGTTGCCCGTCAGCCACTCGCCGACCTTGTTGCAGATCACGAAGACCTGGAGGAACGCGTCGTCCTCGATCTTCAGTTCCCGCTGCGTCTCCTCGCGGACCGGCACCTCGTAGTCCTTGAAGAAGATCGTCGGGTCGGTGACGACGAACGCGAGGTTGGGATCCTCGACGGCCTGGAGCCAGAAGAAGTAGTTCTCCTCGCCCGTCTGGATCAGCGCGAACCGCGCGTGGTCGGGGAACCCGAGCAGCCCGTTGGGGAAGGTGATGATCCGCTCGTTGTCCACCTCGAGCCGTCCGAAACGCGTGCTTTCGATCTCCATCGCGAACTCCATTTCCGCGGGGGTGTCCCCGTCGCCCGCCGGTTCCAAACCGGCCGTCCCGGCGCGGGGCGTTGGCCGCCCGTCACCGCCCCCGAACTCCGCCGGGGGCCCTGGTTTGCTGACTCGGTCCTAACCCGCGGGCTCCGCCGCGGGCCACTGCTGTCGTGCGTCGCCGCCGCCGCCCCGCCGGTCGCCCGTGCGACGGGCCCGCGGTGTGCGCGGCTGCGCGTGATTCGTCTCGTCAGGCGGCGGCGGGACCGTGTCCCCGCGGGCGGCTTCGTCGTCTGCGCCTGCGTCGGCGCGCGCGGCCGGCGTCACCGCCGTCGCGGGCTTGGCGCGGCCGCAGTAGCCCTCGTAGAGCCACTGGCACCCGACCCACCGCGGCGCGGGGCCGGTCGCGACCTTCTCGGCCGCCGCCGCCTGCCGCAGCCGGCCCGCCCGGCCGGCCGATCCCGCGCCGGCCGGCGACTTCTGCTGCGCGTCCGGCTTCCGGTTGCGCTTTCTACGTTCACACCGCATGTCCCCGCTCCTCGACAACAAACCCCGCGCCGCGGCCCCCCGGCCGCGGCGGCACTTCGTCCCGGACCCGGTCAGCCGATGAAGTCCATCAGCGACAGGTTCAACATCTGCGCACTCGTCTGCATCGTCGCCTGCAGCGCGGTCTGGAGCGTCTGGAACTCCGCGACGGCGCTGGGGAAATCCGTGTCGGCCAGCGACGAGAGCAGCGCCCGCGTCGCGACGTTCTGGTCCTCGATCCGCGCCTGCCGCGACTCCATCTCCTGGAGCCGCGCGCCCGCCTGCCCCCGCATCCGCGCGACCCGGCCGGCGCTGTCGTCGAGACCCTCGGCGGCGGCGGTGATGCCGGCCGGGTCGTTCGCCCGCAGCGCGTCGCGGAGGGCCGCCAGTTCGGCGAACACGCCCTTCGACGCGACCGGCGCCACGTCGGCGCCCGTGATCATGTTGCCCGCCGCAGCCGCGCCCTCGGTCAGTCCGAGGTCCTTGGCGGCTTCCGAAAAGTTCTGCGGCTCGACCGCGAGCGCCCCGCCGCCGGCGGTGTTGTCGGTGAGGCGGATGCCGTTGCCGGTGGTGGCGAAGTCGGCGGCGACGGCGACGCCCGCGGCGGTCGCGGCGGCATTGATGGCGTCGATCACGCCCTGCACGCTCGTCTGGCCGGCGCCGAGGTCGACGTCAAACGCCGCGCCGTTGCTCGCGGCGACGCGGAAGTCGACGCCGTCGATCGTCCGCACGCCACGCCCGCCGTTGAGGTCGGACAGGGCGTTGGCCGCGGTGAAACTGCGGACGCCGAGGTCCGCGGCCGTCCGTCCGCCGCCCTCGGCGATCCGCATCTGCGTCCCCTGGACCGGGTTGAAGATGTTGATCCCGTCGCCGCCGGCGTTGACCTCGGCCCGGACGTGGGTGCCGGACGCGTTGATCGCGTTGAGCAGGTCCTCGACGGTCGTGGCGCCGCTCACGTCGACGTCGGCGGCCGCGGCGCCGTTGCTGATCTTCAGCCCGCCGGCTTGGTCGATCCCGGCGCCGCCGCGGAGGTGGGCCAGGGGCGTCAGGAGCGTGACGCGCGGCTTCACGTCTTCGCCGTCGAGCGGCGCGCCCGCGCCGGCACCGGTCGTGCGGAGGAGGCCGAGGTCGCGCGCCGTCGAACCGCCGCCGATCTCCTTTACGGTGATGTCTTCGGTCGCCCCGCCGCTGAGGCGGATGCTGGCGCCGTCGGGCGCGATCGTGGCGGTCACGCCGCCGAGGCCCGCGCCGTTGATGGCGTCGATCACGTCGCCGACCGTGTCCGCGCCGGCCAGGTCGACCGTGGCGGCGCTGGTGCCGTTGCCGATCGAGACGAGCCCCGGCCGCACGCCGTCGCCGGCGGCGCCGCGTAGGTCCGCCAAGCGGGTGGCGCCGGCGAGCGTCGGGGAGAGGTCGGTCGCGCCCTCGACGCGGGTCGACATCGCGCCGAACACCTCGGCGCCGTCGACCATGAACGGCAGGCTCGTCGCCTCGTCGTAGACGTTCTCGAGCACGCGGCTCGACCCGACGAACTGCACGCCGCCGTTCTGCGGCACGAACGGCCGGTCGGTCGCGCGGTCGCCACCGAAGAGGTAGACGTCCTCGAACTGCCGGTTGCCGAGGCTCAGCGCCTCGCTGTAGAGCCGCTCGACGATCGCCGCGGCACCCTCGCGCTGCTCGGGCGGGACGTCGGAGCCGACGTTGGCCGACGCGATCGTCTGCGCTTCCTTCAGCAGGTCGGTCAGGCCGCCGAGCGTCGAGTCGACCTCGCCGAGGTGGCTGCCGGCGCGCTGGAGGTTCGTCAGGTACGCGTCGCGCTGCTCGAGCGTCTTCTGCAACTGCTGCACGACGGCGGCGTCGCCCGGGTCGTCGCTGGCAACGTTGAGCCGCCGGCCGGTCGAAAGTTCGTTCTGAGTCCGGAGCAACGCCGAGCGCGTGCGCGCGATCTGCCCCTGCGACACCCCGGTTCGGAGGAGGTTGCTGACGCGGGCGGTTTGGAGCGGGAGGATAGCCACGGTGTTTTACGGCGGTCCCGACGCGGGACCGGCTCGCCAATGTTTATCGGACCGATCAGCGCGCCATCGCCAGTATGGTTTGCATCATTTCGTCGACGGCCGTCACGAGGCGGGCCGCGCCCTGGAAGGCGCGTTGCTGGCGCATCAGGTTGATCGCCTCCTCGTCGAGGCTGACGCCGCTCAGGGCCTCGCGCTGGGCCTCGAGCGTCTCCTTCACGGCGCGGGTCGCCTCGGCGTTGGTGCGGGCGCTGGCGGTGGCGACGCCGCCGCCGTTGATCATGGCCTGGTAGCTGTCCTTGAGGTTCCGGCCGCCGCTTGCGGCGATCGCCTGCGTCTCGAGGCCCGCGGCGAGGCGCGCGGTTTGGTTGTCGCCCGGCTCACCGTTCTTGGCAGCGGCCAGGAGGGCGGGGTTCCCCTTCAGCGTCGCGCTCAGGGCGATGTCGCGGGCGTCGCTGCCGGCGTAGAACGAGTTGACGCCGAGCGCGGCGAGCACGCCGCTCGTGTCCTGGCTGAAGCTGATCTCCACCGCGTCGCTGTCGGCGGCGACTTTGAGCTTGCCGGCGGCCGTGGTGGCGCCGACGTTGGGGACGTCGTCGAGATGCGCCCGCAGCGCGTCGAGCGACGTGTCGGAGCCCAGGCCGTCGAGATCGACCTGCACGAGCGTGCTGGTGACGGCGCCGGTCGCCTTCTCCTTCACGTGCACGACGAATGAGCCGTTTGCCGGCTTGAACTTCAGGCCGGAGCGGGCGTCGTTCAGGGCGACGGTCGAGTCCTCGACGACGTTCGTCGCCGTCGCGCTGACGAAGCCCTCGAGGCCCTGGCCGCTGGCGTGGACCTTGTTGAGTTCGAAGATGAGGTTGTGGGCGAGCGCGTCGATGTTGTCGACGACCTCGCCGACCTTCGCCCGCGCCGCGAGGAGGCCGCCGACCTGTCCGTCGTTGATCCGGGCGGTGCCGTTGTTGGCGCGGAAGACGACGTAGGACGACGTCTTGTCGTCCGTCACGTCCTGCTTCATCGAAAGGCCGCGGTTCTGCGTGGCGATCACAAGCGGCTCGGACCCGATGTAGACGCTGACCGTGCCGTTGTCCTGCTGGACCGACCGCACGTCGACGAGTTGCGACAGTTCCTTCAGGGCCGCGTCGCGTCGGTCGCGCAAGGCGTTGGCGGCGCCGCCGCTGCCTCCCTCGGCGATCACGATCTGGCCGTTGAGGGCGGCGACCTGGCCGGCGAGGTTGTCGGCGTCGCTCACCTGTGCGGCGAGGCGGCCGTCGACGTCGGTCTGTAGCGCGCCGAGTTGGGTGCGCAGGCCGTTGAACGAGGTGGCGAGCGCGTCGCCGTTCTGCACGACGACCTGCCGCAGACCCATGTCCTGCGGCTTGTTGGCGAGGTTCGACCAGCCGGCGAAGAACGTGCTCATGCGGGTCGAGAGGTCGTCGTCGCCGAGCTCGTTGAAGACCGACTCGACGCGGCCGAGCCACTGCTGCATCGTGTCGGCGGCTTCGTTCTCGCTGACGCTGCCGCGGAGGCGCCCCTCGAGCGCCTCGTCGATCTGCCGCTTCACCCCGTCGAGGCTGACGCCGGTGCCGAGGAAGACGCCGGGGCGGACCTGCTGGTCCTTGCCGGGCGAGATCTGCGAGGACTGGCGCGTGTAGCCGGCGTTGCCCACGTTGGCGACGTTGTTGCCGGTGACCTGAATGGCCGCCTGCTGCACCGCCAGGGCAGACTTACCAACGTTGAGCGTGCCGATGAGGGACATGAGTGGTGAGAAGTTGCTAGTCGTGAGTTGCTAGTTGCTAGTGAAGAGCCGGGGGCGATGTACGGCGGGACTGCGTTGGCCTCGTCGCTAGCAACTGACAACTAGCAACCAGCAACTTCCCCCGCCTCACCCCACCGCTTCCATCTTGCCGATGCGGGCGGCCACCTGCGGGACGCCGTGTTTCGTGTAGAGGCCGGATTTCTCCACCGCGCCGGCGAGGAGGCGGACGACCGTGTTGAGATGACCCAAGACGGCGCTGGCGAGCTTGCCGGCGACGTGCGTGCGGGTGGCGATCTGCGACGCGACGTCCCTCAGTTCCAGCCGCAGCTTCTGCAGCGCCACGCGGCGTTGGGGGTGGAGTTCGATGATGCGCGACAAGGTCAGCGTCGCAGGGTCGGCCTTCAGGAGCTTGGCCATGTTCGCGACGACGCCGCGCCGCTTGTTCTCGAGCGTGGCGACGCGGAGGCGGCAGGCTTCCTGCTGGTTGCGGGCGGCGTCCATCGCGCCCAGGTCGAACGCCTTCATCGCCGCCTGCTGGGCTTCGACGTACGTCAGCAGCCGCTTGTGCTCCGCGATGAGCTGTTGCAGGACGAGTTCGAGTTCGGGGACGAATCGGGACATAGGAAGCTCATTGGAAGGTCTGCGCAGGTCCGCGCGATCAGGCGGCGAGAGACAGCTTCGGCTTGCGCGCCTCGGTCTGATGTCGCTCGTACGCTTCGGCGGGACGGCCCGAGCGATGGGCCGGCTGCACGGGACGCGCGGCACGTTCGGCGGTTGCGTCGGCGGCGGCGGCGGGTTTGCGAGGCGAGACGGAGGCGCCGGCGTCGTTGGCCTTGGCGGCCTTGGCCTCGATCCGGCGGACGATGCCGTTCACGAGCTTGCCGCCGGCCGCGCGGGACATGCGTTCGACGAGTTGCTGGTGGTACATCCCCGAGAACGCCTCGCCTCCCTTGCCGCCACTGAACAGCTCCGACTTGAACGGGCTGTCGGTCATCTGCTTCAGGAGCGTGCCGTAGAAGGTCTGCGCGACCCACTGCTCGGTCTTCTTCACGAGCTGGTCGTGCTGCGACGGCGCGGCCTTGGCGAGCCGGCCGGCGGGGTCGAGGTCGACCTTGGCGAGCGACTTGGCGGCGCCGGGGCGGCCGCTCGGCGGCGCGAGGTCGAGCTTGGCGAGGGGGTTCTTCGGTGGGATCTTCATGGCCTGCGTCTCCGACGCGTGCTTTCGCGGGCGTCCTGCCCGCGTTTCGAATGTTTGTCGAGTCCGCGCCGCGTCACTCCACGATCAGCTTCGCGTGCAGCTTGCCGGTCTTGTGGAGTTCCTTCACGATCGTGATCCGGTCCTCGGCGGGCACCTTCAGTTGTTCGAGCGAGCTGACGAGGTCCTGCAGCTTCGCGCCGCCCTGGTCGGCGGGGTCGAGCGTGACGACGTCCTTGTTGACGATCATCGGTGCCCGCGCCGTCGGGGTCGGGCGGGGCTCGACGGTCGTGATCGTCAGCCCCTTGTGGCTGATCACGACCGGGCTGATCTCCACGTCGCCGGTGACGATGAGCGTGCCGGTGCGCTCGTTGACCTGCACGCGGGCCTCGGTGGCCAGCAGGAGCACGGGCAGTTGCTGCACGCGGCTGATGAACGAGTCGGGCCGGGCGGTCTCGATCTCCGGCACGGTCACGATCACCGTCTTGGCGTCGGCGGCGACGGCGAGGATCTCGCCGCTCTGGCTCTCGGAGTCGTTGATCGTCTTGGCGATCGTGCTGGCGGTGGTCCAACTGGCGGACGGGTCCTCGAGCACGAGCGTGAACCGCCCGCCTTCGAAGTACTGCGCCTGCCAGTCGTCCTCCATGACGGCCCCGCCCTTGACGAGGCCGACGGTCGGCGTGGCGGGGTCCTCGATCTCGACGGCGCCCTCGGCCAGCGCGAGCACGCCGGGGTTCGGCACCGGCGGGCCGAGCGGCGAGACGAACAGGCGGCCGCCGCGGAGGCTCGTCGCGCCGCCCATCGTCGAGACGTAGACGTCGAGTTGGTCGCCGGCGCGGACGCCGTCCTTGGGGATCTTGGCGCTGAGCAGCACGACCGCGACGTTCTTGCTGTCGGACAGTTCCTTGACGGTCGTCGGGTTGTGGAGCTTGGCGAGCATCCCGGCCAGCGGCTTGATCGCCGGCATGTAGTCGCCGCCGTCGCCGGTGCCGTTGAGGCCCACGACGAGCCCCAGGCCCACCAGCGCCTCCCTGCGCTGGCCGCTGAGGCGCGTGATGTCCGCCACCTTCACCGCCAGCGCCGGGAGCGGGGCGGCGAACAGGACGACGGCGAGGCTGAGGATGATCTTCCGCATGTGGGGCTCCGCCCGTTAGCAGTTGCGAGTTGTCAGTTGCTAGTTGCTAGTGAGGGTCGTGTCGCGTCGTCTCCGACTTACAACTGACTACTCGCAACTAGCAACTGCCATCGTCAGAACGGGTTGATCGCGTCCAATAATTTGGGGATCCAGCCGCGGCGGGTGGCGTTGCGGACGGTGCCGCTGTGCTTCTTCTCGAGCTCGAGGTCGAACAGCTGCGTGCTGAGGAGCGTGTTGTCGGCGTTGAGGTCCTCGACGCGGCAGGTGCCGGTGAGCGTGAACAGTTGCTCCTCGTCGTCGGTCTTGATCCGCTTGCGGGCCTGGACGACGAGCGTGCCGTTGGGCTTCACGTCGATCACCTCGGCCTGGATGCGGGCGGTGAGCTTGTCGCTGCGGTCGACGGTGCCCTCGCCCTTGAACTCGCGGCTGCCGCCGGCGCGGATCGATGGCGCGGCTGGGGCCGATGCCGCCCCCTCGAGCTCGAGGTTCTTGAGCCGCAGCTTGATGAACTCGTCGATGCGGGCCTCGAACTCCGCCTCCTTCTTGAACTCGGCCGAGCCCTCGGAGCTGAACTCGCTCTCCTCGCGCACGATGATCGTGACGAGGTCGTGCTTCTTCAGCGTGCGCGGCTCGGGTTCGGGGACGGCGTAAAAGCTGACGTCCGACAGCTTCGCCTGCCGCGGGTCGGCCTGCGCCGCGAGGGCGGCCTTGAAGAGCGACCGCCGCCCGCCGTTGGGGCGCGGCTGGTGGTCCGACGCCCGCGGCCGGGGCCGTGCTCGGCGGGCCCGGGCGCGCCCTGCGCGACGGCGGCGGTCTTGGCTTGCTCTTCGCGCACCTGCGCTACGGTCGGCCCACTCAGGACGCAGACGGAGAGGATGCCAACGACACGCCGCATAAGTCACCTTGCTCCCCCGCCGGTGCCGGACTCCGTCCGGCGGGCGTGGGCGTTGTTACAGATAGGTGGCGGACGACGGGCCCGCCGGTGGATGGTTTCGTACGTGCTGCCGCTCGGCGTTTGCCGGATGCGGACGTGAAGGACGAGACTCGCTTGGCGATCTGTCGGTGCAAGCGACGCCGGCGCGTTGTCGAGCGCAGTTGCTTACGCCCGCGCCCCTGCATTCGGCGGCAAGGAACGAGCCCCCTCGCTACCGAACGTGTTCCCTCAGCCCCCCCGGTTTCGCGGCCGGCCCGAAGGGCCGAGGCAGCAAACGATCGCCCCACTTTCGACACCCCCCGCTCAATCGTTCCCCAGGCTCGCCACGTCCCGCTCCGGCTTGCGCGTCGCGCCGTCGGCGGCGACGGCCGGCGGGCCGAGCGTGCCCTCCTGCGGGCCGGTCAGCACGACCTCGTAGACGTCCTTCGTCGCCTCGTTCTTCACGCGGACGGTCTGACCGAACGAGCCGCCCTCCCGGGCGCGGGCGACGGTCTTGACCTTCACCCCGCCGCGCTCGAGCGTGACGGTGACGAACTGCCCGGTCTGCGCCAGCGGGACCGCGTCGACGAGCTTGGCCGTCATCACCGTGCCCGGCTTGAGGTCGCGGGCGGCCTGCTGGCCGACGACCTGCGTCGCGTCGAGCAGTTCGTCCTCGACCAGGCGGTCGACGAGCGTGCGCCGCTCGGTCACGTCCTCCTTGCGGATCACCTGCCGGAACGTCAGCGGTCGGTTCAGCACGACCTGCCGCTGCCACGCCCGGGCCGACGCCGCGATCGTCACGGTCTGCGCGTCGGCGCCGCCGTCGGCGGTTGTGAGCGTCACGTCCCACGAGACGCTGCCGAGGTTGCGGAGGCGCTTGGGCTGGAGGTGGAACGTGAACACGGGCTCGGCGAGCTTCAGGAGCTTCTCGTCGCGCGGGTTGAACGTCATCTCGACCTGCTCCTCGACGAGGCCGAGCCGCTCGGCGGCGTCGGCGACAAGGAGCGACCGGAGCGTGCGGACGGGCGGTACCTCGCGGACGCGGGTGGAATCGGTGACGCGGGCGGCCGGGGGACGAACGTCGTCGCCGGCCGCGGCGGGCTGGCCGGACGTGGCGGCCGCGACATTGCCGGCCCGCTCGGCTTTATCGACCCACTGCTGCAGCGCCCTGCCCTCGTCGAACTCCACGTCGCTGCGGCTGACCGTGCACGACGTGGGCCCGGCGAAGCGGATGACCGCCAGGTTCGCCCCGGCGTCGCGCAGGATGCCGCGGATCTGCGGGAGGGTCAGGGACTCGAACGACGCGTCCTCGGCGAGGCGCGTGAGCACGAGGTCGGCCATCGGCGCGAACAGTGCGTCGTCGGCCTCGGACCAACGGCAGACCTGCTTCAGACGCACCTCGGCCCCCACCACGCGGGCCTCGCCGCGCAGTTCGAGCGTCGCGCCCGCCGCGAACCGCGGGGAGCCGGGGACGAACGCGTCGCCCGCCGGCCGCGCGGCGGCGGCGGCGGTCTCCGCGTCGGCCGTGTCGGCGACAACTTCGGGATCGGCGGGCGCGTCGGCGATCGGCGGCGCGTCGAGGTCGACGTGCTGCAACGGCTCGTCGCCGGCGGCCGGCACGAAACGCGACTGCGGCTCGGCCCCGGCGGGCGCCACGTCCGCGGCAGCGGCATCGGCGGCGGCCGCCCGCAGGTCCTGCCCGTAGCCCCACTGCTGGAACAGCGTCTGCGTCGCCCACGCCAGGAGCGTCAGGCCGACCATCAGCTGGATCTTCTTCCGGTTCGTGAGCGGTCGCGGGTTCATCGTGGCCGGTCCTTGGTCAGGTGGTCGGGGGGAGAGATTCAGTAACGCGAAACGCGTAGGGCGTAGTGCGTAGTGCGTAAGAAGAGAGAGGATGCGGCGCCCACGTTTCCTTTACGCGCTACGCGTCACTCCCTCATCCTCGGCGAAGGTTGCCGATCGTCTGCAATGCCTGGTCGGCCGACTGGATCGACTGGCTGTTGAGTTCGAACGCGCGCTGCGTCTTGATGAGCGTGACGAGTTCCTTCACTGGGTCGACGTTGCTGGCTTCCAGGAACCCCTGCAGCACGACGCCGGCGCCGTCCTCGCCCGGCTTGCTCTCCAGCGGGTCGCCGGAGGCCTCGGTGGCGACGTAAATGCTGCCGCCGAGCAGGCGCAGGCCCTGCGGGTTGATGAACTGGGTGAGTTCGAGTTCGCCGACCTGCGTCTTGGTCTCCTCGCCCGGCCGCACCACCTCGATTGCGCCGCTCTCGCTGATGCTGATCTCGGTGACGCCGGGCGGGATCGTGATCGGCGGCTCGAGCTTATAGCCGTCGCCCATGCCGAGCACGAGTTGCCCGTCGTTGTTGACGAAGAAGTTGCCGTTGCGCGTGTAGCCGAAGCCGTCGCCGATCGAGTCGAGGATCTTCACCTTCAGGAACCCGTTGCCGCTGATCGCGACGTCGAGCGGGCGGTTGGTGTTCTCCATCGACCCCTGCTCGAGGTCGACCTGCGTGTTGCTGATCCGCGTGCCGAGCCCGACGTAGATGCCGGCCGGCGTCAGCTCGCCGGCGGCGTTGGTCGTGCCGGGCTGCTTCAGCTCGAGGTACATCAGGTCCTCGAAGTTCATCCGGCTGCGCTTGAACGCGGTCGTCTCGGCGTTGGCCAGGTTGTTGGCCACGACGTCGATCCGCGTCGACAACGCCTTGAGGCCCGTCGCGGCCGAATGAAGCGCGGTGATCGCCATGGCAGAGTTATCGGACGGCGGGCGGACCGGAATTGAATGATTCGGAACCGGGCGCGAGGCCGCGGGCGGGCGAGGCCGAAACGGAAAGCGGCCGCTCGTCCCCGAGGACGGCGGCCGCTCCTTGTTAGATCACAGATGTCGCGTCAGGGCCGTCCGAACACTCAGCCGATCTTCCCGACCTCGTTCACGAGCCGCCCGAGCGTCTGGTCCTGGTAGCGGATCATGTTGGCGTTGGCCTCGAGCTGGCGCTGGGCGTCCATCAGTTCGGCCAGTTCGGTGGTCGGGTCGACGTTGGACCGCTCGGCGTACTCGGCGCGGAGGCGGCCGGGGGCGGCTTGAAGCGGTTGGCCGTCGTAGGTGAGCAGCGTCTCGCCCTGCTTGTGGAGTTGGGCGGGGTCCTGCACGTCGTACACGCCGAGGCGGGCGATCGGCTTTTCGCCGGCGGTGATCGTGCCGTCCTTGTTGACGCGGATCGGGCGGCCGGGCGGGATCACGATCGGCTTGCCCCGGTCGTCGAGCACGCGGTGGCCGTCGGCGTTGGAGAGGATCAGGTGCCCGGCGTTGTTCGTGGCGAACTGGCCGTTGCGGGTGAGGAAGTTGCCGCCGCCGGCGTCGCGGACGGCGAAGAAGCCGGTGCCCTCGATCGCGACGTCGAGCGGGTTGCCGGTGTGTTCGAGCTCACCCTGACGGGTGTCGACCGTCGTCGGCCGGGCGAGCAGGCCGCCGCCGAGGTTCTCGAGGCCGGGGTTGGTCCAGAGGGTGCCGGGGCCGCCGCGCCGTTCCTGCGCTTCGGTGAGGCGTTCCTTGAACAGCGCGATGTCGCGCTTGAAGCCGGTCGTCTCGGCGTTGGCGATGTTGTTGGCGATCACGTCCTGGCGGTACGAGCTCGCCTGGATGCCCGCCGCCGACTGGTAGAGCCCGTAAAGCATGAGGCGACCTTCGCGATTGCGGGGCGTGGATCGCCCGCGGCTGCGGAGGCTCCGCCTCCACCGGTGAGCGGGACGAAAGGGAACCGCCGGGGACCCCCCAAGGGAGTCCCCAGCGCCCCGCGACGGCCGCCGAGAAGCTCGAGGTTTCCACAACCCCGACCGTCGCCGACGGCGCATCGTCCGTGATGCTGGGGTCGGGCGCGACGTTAGCCACGTACGGACCGGCTCCGCCGATCAAGACCCGCCGCCGGATGTCCAACGCTTTACATAAGCGACGCTCGGCGAAGACGGGTGAACCCGTCGACGGCGTCGTCCCACACCGCCATGCCCCCTTCAAGCGTCGTGCCGTGGCGATGCAGAACCCGACCGGAGGCCGGCGTCGGCGCGGGGCGACGGGCTCGCAAGAGCAGGGTGTGTAAGCCGTTGCCGCCGGACCGAGTCTGGAAAAATCGAAGAGTTATCCGACCCGCCCAGCGTTCAGCCGCGCCGGTGCAAGCGCAGGCTTCGCCCGCGTCGGCGATAATTGCCGGCCGATGCTGCGCGAGCCGAACCACCGCTCATCCGATTCACGCGAGCACTGCGCCCGCCGTGTCGAGTACAAGTAGTTCTAGCGCGTGGGCAGCGGCGGGACCGCCACGTGCTTCCCGCCGGTGCGGCCCTGATCATTCGCAGGCGGGATCGGCGCCACGGCGAGACGATCAACCGTCGGCCACTCCGGTATGCATCAAGTCCCCTTCCACCTTCGGTATGACTTGAGTCGATCGCAGCGACTCGTCCCACTCGTGCGCATGTGCGGCGTGACGACGGCAGTCGTGGCCGTCGCATTGTTTTCCTTCGTCCTCGTGCAAACCATAGTTTCCGCCTTGCGGGGGAGCCTCTACGGGGTCGCCGTCTTCGGCGGCTTTGCCGTCTTGTTTTTCCTCATGTACGGCGGACTTTTCCAGGGCCTGCTGGACGTGGCGTTCGTCCGGACGCGAAGGATGGACGTGATCGTCGAGGAGAACGCCGCGGGGATCGGCGGCGGCGGCGAGCGCTGGTACCTGTTCCTCGACGGCGTCACGAAGCTACACCGCTATCGCAGCGACGTCTGGACGATCGAACACTTCAACGGGACCGTGCTGCACGTGCCGACCTCCGCGATCACGGAGGAACAACTCGACCACATTCGCGCCGCGCGCGAGCGGGGGCGAACGCCCGCGGGCGTGCGCGCCGTGGTGGAGCGCGGCCGCCGGATCGAGCAACTCCGGCGGCAACCCGGCGGCGGTGAGGCGTGACCGTCCGCTGCGGCAGACGCGCCCGTCTAACGGCTGTGCGGTGCCGTGCTCATGCCGATTTTGACGGCGTTCCCCGTGAGCGCTACGCTGTCGCCGACCTGCGGGATGCTTCGTTGCCGCCGCCGGTCGAACAACGATCTGCACTGGCGGAACCATGACCTCGCCCCTGCCGCACCAGCGTTGCCCGGCGTGCCGTGTTGGGCAACCGCTGGCCGACCTCTTTGCCTTCGGCCGGGGCGGTCGACGTCATCGATGGAACTGCGCGGGGTGTTCGACACCGCTGCGGCTGAACTTCCGCGTCGGCGACCTCGTGTTCTGGCCGTTGATCGCGGCGTTCGTTGCATGGGAATACTTCGACTATCCCTTTGATCCCTCCCAGACGTTGTTCGCGACCTCCGTTATCAGCTTGATCGTGATCAGTGGATTGCTGGCTTCCGTCGCAGTCGCGCCCGCGCCGCCCGCTGACGCGACCACGCCGTCGAACCCCACAGAACGTGAAATGCTCTAATGAATCGGCCCCGCGGACCGGCCCGACCGCGATTTGCCGTGTTCACCGGCGTCCGGCGGCCGATTGACGTTTGCCTACTTGCGGCAGGATCACTTTTGAGGAGAAGCGTGACCACACCCCCTTCGTTGCCATACGGGAAACGCGAGACGTTGAGCTGGATCGACACGCAGCTCATCGAGACGAGTTGGGTGATGCTGATCGGCCTGATGCTGTTGTTCTTCGGGCTCGTCTGGATCTTCGCCATCATCGGGCTCTTCGCGGCCCGCCATCCGGTGGCGCGGCAGAAAGCGAAGACGCTGTTCGGGATCTGCACCGGCTACGCCGTGCTCGTAGGGTTGCTGCTCTTCGCGGTGGTTCAGAGTGAGGCGTGAGGGTGCGGCGGCGTCGCCCCCGCGCTCGTAACCGCGGCGGGTGGCCCGCACCGGCGGCCGGTTTACTCGCCGAGCGCGGTGGCGGTGGGCTTCGCCTTGTCGCGGAGGCGGTCGACGAACGCCTGGCGCTCCCGGGCGGTCATCATCTCGACGGCGAGCGTGACGGCGTCGCCCTCGACGTCAACGCCGGACAGTTTCACCGGCACCGTGCGGCCGCCGTTGGCCTGGACGAACAGGACGGGGTCGGACGGCTTGCGGTCGAGGACGTCGAGCAGGAGTTGGCCCATCGCCGCCTTGAGCGCCGCCTCGTTCACCGAGCCGTCGGGCGCGACGCGGGCCGCCCGCCGGTGCCGCGGCAGCGCGCCGGCGAGCTTGTCGCGCAGGCGCCGGCGGTAGCCGTCGAACAGCGCCTGCGGCATCGGCATCTGGCCGGCGAGCACCTGGTCGAGGTCGAGGAGCAGGTCGCCCTGCTGGTCGAGGTGGGGCCGGAAGTGCAGGCTGACGACGCGGTCGACCTCCCGCACCTTCACCGTGCCGGCCAGCACGAGCCGCCCGTCGCGCAGCGCGATCGCCGGCGCCTGGAGGTACTCGCCGTACGTCGCCTCCCAGTTCGCCTCGGCGCTCCACTTCTGGAAGATCGCGTTGAGCTCCTGCTCGGTGAACGAGACCGACAGCACCGGCTTCGGCGCCGACGTGGGCGGCGACGACGCGCCCGGGGCCGGGGGGGGGGTGGGGCGGGTGGCGGGCGCGCCGACGCCGCCGCCGCCGCCGCCCGGCGCGCCGGCCTCGCCGCGCAGTTCGGCGGCCTGGCGGCCGGCGGCCCAGTCGATCGTGGCGCTGAGCTTGTTCTGCGCCCGCCGCGCGGCCTCGGCCTGCTGCTTCGGGTCGAGCAGCGAGAGCTTCGCGTACCAGTCCGGCCGCTGCCGGCTCCGCCACAGCGCGACGCCGCCCACGATCGCGCCGACGACGACGACGAGCAGGACGATCTTGGCCAGCCGCTTGAGGAACTTCTTCATCGACGCCTTTCGCGAGCGGAACAATCGTGACGCGCTGACCGCGCCGGATCTGAGCGACGCGCCGTCAGACCCGTGCCCGTCCGGCGGCTTTCCGCGATGTACCCGCCTCGCCCCGGCGGCCGGATGACCAAGCCACGGCGGGGGGGCCGGTAAGCCGCCTCGACGCCAGTGGTGTCGGGCGACACTCCGGTCGGCCCGCCCCCGGGTTCCGAGGCGCGAGCGGGGTCCGCTCCGTCAGCCACGGATTCTAGTGCGACCGCCGGCGGGCGGCTGCACCGGAAAATCGGTACAGCCCCGCGCGACGAGTGGGGGTCGGAAAAACGGGGTGTTGCGCCCGCAGTTTCGGCGTGCGCGCCCGGCGGCCGGACCGGTAGACTTCCGTTCGATGTCCCGGGCCCCAGACGCCATCCCCCCGCTCTCGGCCGACGAGTACCGCCGCCGCGCGCGGCGGCTTCGGGCGACGTTCGCCGGTGACTCGGCCAAGTTGCAGGCCGCCCTCCGCGAGCTCGCCGCCCGGCGAAACGCGGCTGCGACGGCAACCGGCGGCGCCGCCTGCGAGGGCGGGGACGGCGCGCCGTTCGTCGATCCGATCGACTCCGCCGGCGGATACGAAGGTCCAGCGTCGCCCGTCGCCGGCGGCGCCGCCCGGCTCTTCGCCGCGCGGATCGCGAGTTCGTTCGACGGCACCACGTTGCGCTACTCCCGCCGCAGGGTGCTGCTGCGCGAGGCGGCGGACCTGGGGATCGGGCGGTTCGAGGCGACGCTGCTGATCGCCGCCGTCCAGCACCGCCATCTCGCGAGCCGCCCCGCCCGCCCGCCGCGCGCGCGCGCCAGCGCCGGCCGCCGGCCGCTCATCCCCTACCGCCTCGCCCTGACCGCCTGCGCGCTCCAGGCCGGCATCGGCTCGGCCGTCTGGTGGATCGTGAGCGCGTGACGGTTCGCCGCGCGTCCCCGCCTCCGGGCGCGCATCAGGCCGCGTGAGTCATTTCCCTCCCATTGAATCTCGAAAAATGCCGCGGAGCGCCGAAGCGATCGGGCGACGGTCGCGCGGGAATGGCTACGCCGGTCGGTCCCACCCGCCGCAGTCGTCGAGGATTCGCGAGTCGGTCGCGCCGCGCGGGAGCCTGCGCCGATCCCGGGGCCCGAGGTGGGACGAACATTCTCGCGCGACGCACGACGGGGCGGCGGAGGATGTCGTGCGAGTGACGTGCGCGGGATGCGTGCGATGCAGCCGTGCGGGCCGTTTCACGCGCTCGCATCCCAGTTCAACGCCATGGTCGCTGTCGCCCCGTTTCGTCAGGCTGCGCGGCGAGGTTTGCCGGGGCGGCGGCCGGCGGGGGGGGGCGGGCGGGGGCGCTCGGGCGGGTCGAGGTGCTGGGGCGGGCCCAGGCGGACGGCGCTGCGGACCTCCGAGCGGTCGAGCAGGCCGACCGCCGACTCGCTCAGCAGCCACCCGGCCGCCGTGCGGTGCGAGCCGTGGCGTGTGAGCCACCGGCCGACCCAGTCCGCCGAGAGCGCGCGGTGCGAGGCGGCCGACAGGTTGCGGCGCAACCGCGGCATGTCGATCTGCACGAGGTACAGGTCACGGCTCATCGTCGACACCTTGTGGAACTCGCATCCGTCCGCCGGCGGCCCGTCCGCCCGGTCGAGCCGAACGTCGCCACCCCACCGTTATCGTACCCATGCGGACGCGAACGTCGGCCCGACGGTGAAATTCCCTACCCGGGGCGGCTGAACCGCTCACCGCCCCACCGTTTCCCCCGCACGAACGACCGGCACGACCCGCACGACCGGCCGTCGCCATCGGGCGACAACGTCGCGGCCGCCGGGGCGAAGCGTTATCTTTGGCAGCCGCGATTCCCCCTCTCGTCAGCCCTCGCCGCCGGCCCGCGATCGCCGGGTCGGACGTGGCGGGACGACCCGGAGCCGACCTATGCCCCACGCCGCCCGCGTGCCCCGCCGCCGGACGATCGCCGCCGCCGCCGCAGTGTTCTCCCTGGCCCTGCTCTCGTGGCCTGGCCGAGTCGGCGCGCAGTCGCCGAGTACCGAGCCGGCCGCGCCCGCGCGCGAGGTCGACCCGTTCGCCTGGCCGCCCGAGACGGCCGAGAGCCGGCCCTGGGCGCGGTGGTGGTGGCTCGGCAGCGGCGTCGACCCCCGCAACCTCACGCGCCTCCTCGAGGCCTTCGCCGACGCGGGCCTAGGCGGCGTGGAGATCTGCCCGATCTACGGCGCCAAGGGGTTCGAGAACCGCAACGTCGACTTCCTCTCCCCGAAGTGGATGGAGATGCTCGCCCACACCACGCGCGAGGCCGACCGCCTCGGCATGGGCGTCGACCTCACGACCGGCACCGGGTGGCCGTTCGGCGGGCCGGGCGTGTCCGACGCCGAGGCCTCGTCGAAGGTCGTCCTCAAACGCTACGACGTCGCCGCCGGCGCGACGCTGAGCGAGACGCTCCCCAAGGGCCGCCTCGAGTGCCTGACAGCCGTTTCCGACGCGGGGAAGCAGATCGACCTCGCCGGGCGGGCCGCGCCCGACGGCCGCCTCGAGTGGACCGCGCCGCAGGGCAACGGCTGGCGCGTCTACGCGGTGCTGGGCGCCGGGCCGATCCAGAAGGTGAAGCGCGCCGCGCCCGGCGGCGCGGGGAACGTGCTCGACCCGTTCTCCGTACCGGCGCTGGACGACTACCTCGCCCGCTTCGACCGCGCCCTCGCCGGCTTCGGCGGCGTGCCGCCGCGGGCGCACTTCCACGACTCGTTCGAATACTTCGGCGCCAACTGGACGCCCAACCTGCTCCGCGAGTTCCAGAGCCGCCGCGGCTACGACCTGCGCTCGCACGTCGCCGCCCTGTTCGGCGACGGCGAGGCCGACACCGTTGCCCGCGTGAAGGCCGACCTCCGCGCGACGATCGCCGAGCTGCACCTCGAATACGTCACGCGCTGGACCGCCTGGGCCAACGGCCACGGGGGCGCGTCGCGCAACCAGGCGCACGGCGCGCCGGGCAACCTGCTCGACCTCTACGCCGCCGCCGACATCCCGGAAACCGAGATCTTCAAGCAGGTCGACGAGCAACAGATCCCGATGCTGAAGTTCGCCAGCTCGGCCGCGAACGTGACTGGTCGGCCGCTCGTGTCGAGCGAGTCGTTCACGTGGCTCGGCGAGCACTTCCAGGTGCCGCTGTCGGAGGTGAAGCCGGCGGCCGACTTTTTGTTCCTCGGCGGGATCAACCACGTCTTCTACCACGGCATCCCCTACTCGCCGGCCGACGCGAAGTGGCCCGGGTGGCTGTTCTACGCGTCGGTCCACTTCGGCCCCGGCGGCGGGCTGTGGCAGGACCTGCCGGCGCTCAACGCGTACATCGCGCGCGTGCAGTCGGTGATGCAATCCGGCCGCCCCGCGAGCGACGTGCTGCTCTACTTCCCCGCCGCCGACGCGTGGCACAACCCCGAGGGGCTGCTGATGCCCTTCACGGTGCACGGCCAGGAGAAGTGGCTCTACCCCACCACGTTCTACAAGGCCGCTATGACGCTCTGGGAGGCCGGCTACCCGTACGACGCGGTCTCCGACCGCCTGCTGACGGCCGCCGAGTGCGACGGCGACGACGGCGCGATCCTCCTCGGCGGCAACGAGTACCGCGTGATCGTCGTCCCGCGCTGTCGGGTGATGCCGACCGAGACGCTGCGGAAGCTGACCGACCTGGCGCGGCAGGGCGCGACGGTCCTGTTCCTCGACGAGATGCCGACCGACGTGCCGGGCCTCGCCCGGCTCGACCAGCGCCGCGCCGAGTTCCGCCGGGCGCTCGACGGCGTGCGGCTGAAGGAGATCCCCGTTCCCGCCGGCGCGCCCGCGGGCACGCCGCCCGGGCCGAAGGTGGCGACGGTCGGCACGGGGCGCATCGTCGTCTCACCCGACCTCGACGGCGTGCTCCGCGCCGAGCAGGTGATGCGCGAGCCGATGACCGATCAGGGGCTGCGGTTCGTCCGGCGCGTCCACCCGTACGGCGGGTACCACTACTTCGTCGTCAACGGCGGCGAGCGGCCGGTCGACGGGTGGGTGACGCTCGGCACGCCGGTGACGTCGGCCGTGCTCTTCGACCCGCTACGAGTACACCGCCGGCACCGCCGCCGTGCGGCGGGGCGAGTCGGGCTGGCCGCAGGTGTACTTGCAGATGGAGCCGGGCGAGTCGCGGATCATCCGCACCTACGCCGAGCGCGACGTGCGCGGCGGCGGCCCGGCGTGGCCCTACCTCCGCCCCGCCGGCCGCGGGCACGCGCTGACCGGCACGTGGCAGGTGGGGTTCGTCGCCGGGGGTCCCGCGCTGCCGGCCGACTACCAGACCGAGCGCGCCGAGTCGTGGACCCGCCGCGACGACAAGGAGGCCAAGCAGCTTCAACGGCACCGCGTCGTACCGCCTGGAGTTCGACGTGCCCGCCGGCCAGCGGGCCGACGAGTGGATGCTCGACCTCGGTAAGGTCGGCGACAGCGCCCGCGTCCGCATCAACGGGCGCGTGGGCGCGCGGTCTGGTGCGACCCGTTCCAGATCCCGGTCGGCGCGTTCCTCGGCCCAAACCCCAACGTGCTGGAGCTCGAGGTGACGAACCTCGCCGCCAACCGCATCGCCGACTTAGACCGCCGCGGCGTGGAGTGGAAGGCGTTCCACGAGATCAACTTCGTGAACATCGACTACAAACCCTTCGACGCCTCGAAGTGGTCGCTGCGGGACTCGGGCCTGATCGGCCCCGTGCAACTCGTGCCGATGCGGAAGGTGACGCCGTGAGGGGGCGAGGAAGCGTCACCACGGAGACACGGAGAAGAGAGTTGGTGCTCCGTCACACCTGGATTGACGAGTAACCCTCTCCCCTCTTCCCGGTATTCCGGGGAGAGGGCAGGGGAGAGGGCTCGCGCGCCGGTGTCGCCGATCGCGGCACGTCCTCGCGCGATCCCCTCTCCCCCGCCCTCTCCCCAGCGTACTGGGAAGAGGGAGGCTGCAACTCATCAATCCACGTGTGACGGAGCACTGTGGACACAGTGGAGGAGGGCGACGACGGGACGGGGTAAGTTTCCGGCCCCGGCCCTTCGGGCCGGCCGCGAAACGGGGGGCGGAATGCGCGTTCGCGTTGACGCGTGCGTCTTGTCCCCTCTCCCCTGTACTCAGGGGAGAGGGCTAGGTGAGGGGATCTCGCGACTGACAACCCTAGACAGGGGCCGGTCGCAAGATCCTCCTCACGGAATCCGCAGCAACATCGCCGAACACCGCACAGATTCTGAATTGACGAAGGGGTTACCGAGATGAAGAGCGACGCGCGTGACCGTAGCAGGGTCCATGTGGAGCGGCTATCTCGCCGCGCTGCTGATGCAGCTGGCGTTCATCTTCAACTATTTCGCGCAGGAACAGTTCTGGCGGGACTGGCGATTCTACGTGGCCCTTGGCGTCCAACTGTTAATCGTGAACCTTGGCGTCCAGATCCGGTGGGCGTTCGCGGAGGCGAAGCAGAGCACTGGAGCCCGAGGGCAGCAGACGCCCACGGGCCGTCCGTAGAGCGTGGAGCTTATCAAGATCATGAAACGTCGACCGATGTCATCCTGAGCCGCGGCGAAGGATCTTCCGCGGGTGTCGCCGGGACCACCGGTCCTTCGCTCCGCCAGGATGACACAGCGACGGCAGCTGCGCTCGGCTTCCCTACGTGCCCACGTCCCCACGTCCCTACGTGCCTTCGTCGCTTCGTCGCTTCGTCGCTCGCTTCGTCGCCCATCCATCACAGGTGTACGCCGCGTATACACCCACCACTCGATCATCAGCAGCGGCAGCAAGCGCAGGCGACGATCCACCACCAGAGTTCGACGCGCTCTTGCCGCTGCCGCCCTCGCGGACGGCGCGCCGCCGCCGGGGACGTTGGCGGCGGGGAGCGTGTTGCTCTCGACCGGGTCGAGCAGGTTCACCGCCATCCGGTCGAACGGGGCAGCGGCGGGTCGGTGCGGTAGACGCCGACCGTGTCGAGCGCGGGCAAGCGCGAAGTCGCCGGCGTCGGGGATCTTCACGGTGCGCGTCGCCGCCGGGGCCGGCGAGCTCACCTGCTTCACGTCCTCGCCGAGGCGCTGCACGTACTGCCGCGGCACGCGCGCGGGGCGCCGGGCTCGAACGACTGGGCGCACGTCCATGTCGGTGCCGACGCCCATGAACTGCATCGCCTGGTGCAGGAAGATCGGGAAGCTGACCTTCAGCGGCCAGTTGCTCTGCAGCAGGTCGAACGCGATCACAAGGTGAGTGCCCTTGCCCTCGCGGTGCAAGCGCGATCAGCGGGCACTCCAGCCCGTCGAGCAGCACCTCGGAGTCCAGCGGCACGTCCATCTTGTACGCCTCGGCGACGTACAGCTTGCTCATCGCCAAGTTCTTCAGGATCGGGGGTCGCGCTTCCAGTCGAGCACCCCGATGTCCTCCAGCAACACCGGCCGGCCCGCGTCGTCCGTCGCGCCCTTGAGCTTCAGGCCGTTCGGGACCGCGCGAAGTAGACGAAGCGCCGGCCGGGGAGCTTCGTCGGCGGGTAGCGGTCGAACACGATCACGTCGAAGTCGGTCGGGGCCTTCTCCTCGTACTCGACCGGGTTCATCGTGGTCGGGTCCTTGAGGTTCAGGCTCGCCATCGCCTTCTCGAGGAAGAAGTTGCCGTCGGTCACGAGCAGCACCGACAGCGTCTTGGGCGGCGGCACCACCACGCGCCACGTCGTCGGCGGCCAGCACGTCGCCCTCCTTGTTCATCTGCTCGACCTTGATGACGGCGGCCTTGGTCAGCTCCAGCGGCAGCTCGACGCTGTCGCCGTGGGCGCGGCTGTTGTCGCGCTCGTACTGGATCCGCTTGTCCTCGGGCCAGCGCTCGGGCAGCAGGAGCATGTTCCCGGAGCGGGCGTCGACCTTCTCGCCGTCGACGCTGAACTGCACGGTCGTCTCGACCGGCTCGGGCCCGAAGTTGGCCAGCCGGGCGAACACCTGCACGTCGGTCGGGCGCTCGTAGTTGCGCTTGGCGCTCAGCGCGACGACGGCGACGTTGGCGGCGGTTTCCGTGCCGACCTTCTCGAGCGTGACGTTGCCGCGGACCGTGATCTCGCCCGCGTCGTCGAGCACGCGGCCGTCGGAGAAGACGCGCACGTCCGGCAGGACGACGTTGCCGCCGGGGCGGAGCTGTTCGGGGTCGAACTGGGTCTGGGCGTCGGCGAACTGGTAGGGCATCTTCAGCCGGCTCTTGCGGTCGGTCTGGCGGATCGACTCCACGGCCCGGCGCAGCGCGGTGCGGTCGCTCGTGAGCGTCTGGACCGTCTCGCCGACGTCGTCCATCGCGATGACCATGGCGGTGCCGTTCTTCGGCATCGACTCGATGAGGTCGAGCGCGCGGCGCTTGGCCTCCTCGAGGCGGGTGCGCTTGCCGCCGTCGATGTCGCGGGCGGCCATCGAGGCCGAGCGGTCGATGATGAACACGCTCATCTGCCCCGCGCCCGGCGTGTAGTTCGACACCGGCCGCGACAGGGCGAGCAGCAGCAGCGCGAGCAGGAGCATCTGCAATAGCAGCAGCAGGTTCCGCCGCAGCTTCTGGAACGGCGCGTTCACCTGCAAATCCTGGATCGCCTTCTTCCACAGCAGCGTGGAGCTGACGGCCATCTCGCGGCGGCGCAGCTTGAGGAAGTAGAGGACCAGCAGCGCGGGGATGGCAATGGCCGCGGCGGCCAGGGCGGCCCAGGGGTTGAGGAAGTTGGGGAACCAAGACATGTTTGTTCCGATCTGTAATTAGCCACAGATGGGGCACAGATGAACACAGATTAGGAAGGCTGACCCGCAAGGGTGGCCCCGGCAATTCGTTTGATCTCGACCTTGCGCCAGAAGTTGATCAGCAGGCAAAGGGGCAGGCCCGTGGCTGACAGGTAATTGATGCACTGCGCTGCATGGATCGTGTCGAGTGCTTTCGCGGATTTTAACTCGATCAAGAGTACGCCTTCCACGACGATGTCGGCATAGAAGTCCCCCACGACGATGCCGTCGTACCATACCTTAATGGGCACCTGCTGCTCCGCGGTCAGTCCCGCCTTTCGAATCTCGTAAATCAACGCGTTCTCGTAGCACTTCTCGAGAAAGCCACACCCCAGTCGTGAACCGACCCGAAACGCGCACCCGATTACCCGCTCCGTGATCGAGTTGTAGCGCTCCCCATCTGTGTTCATCCGTGCCCCATCTGTGGCTAATAACTCTTCACCCCAGCAGCCCTCGCTCGCGCAAATAGTTCAACACGAGCGTGTCGAACGGCACGCTCGTGCTCGTGAACAAGTACGTCCCCCCCCGCTTCGTCACGTAGTCCTTCAGCGCCAGGCAGTACGCGTTGAGGTTCGCCTTGTACTGCTTGATGAGCGGGCCGGTGACCGAGACCTCGGCCATGTCGTCGTCTTCCAGGTCGCGCAGCTTCAGGTCGCCCTGCAAATCGGGCTCGACCTCCTGCGGCGAGAGGCACTGCACGGCGAACAGGTCGTACTTGCCGCCGGCGACGTAGCGCAGGCCTGTCTCGAAGCCCTCCTTCACGAAGAAGTCGCTGAGCACGACGCACACGCCCTTCGTGCGGTGGCCCAGCGCGAAGCGGCGGCAGGCGTCGGTGAAGTGGCTCGTGCCGGTCGGCTTGAGCTTGTCGATGAAGTCGATCATCTGGCTCACCCGCCGCCGCCCGCGCATCGCGCCGGTCTCGGCGACGATGCCGTCGCTCATGGCGGCGATGCTGACGCGGTTGTAGTTCACCAGCCCGATGTACCCCAGGGCGGCGGCCACCTTCTTCATGTACAGCGCCTTGTTCGGGTCGCCGTAGTCGCAGCTCTTGCTGACGTCGAGCAGGACGTACAGCGCCAGGTCCTCTTCCTCGAGGAACAGCTTGAGGAACAGCTTTTCCAGCCGGGCGTAGACGTTCCAGTCGATGAAGCGGAGGTCGTCGCCGACGACGTAGTTGCGGAAGTCGGCGAACTCCACGCTCTGCCCGCGCCGCTTGCTCCGCCGCTCCCCCTTCATCTTGCCGGCGAGCATCTTGCGGCTCATCACGTCGAGCTGGTCGAGCCGGGCCATGAACGTCGGGTCGAGCAGCGCGGTGCTCGACGACGACGACTCGGGGCGCGGCGGCGTGGGCGGGGTCGTGGGGGCGATGGCCATGGGCGGTGCAATCCAAAGAAGTTGTGCGGCGAGTCGTCGCGACCAAACCTGCGGGCGTCTCCCGAACGCCGCGGGAACTTGTTCCCGCGGTTCCTCCCGTCATCGGAACCCTACGTGATCTCCCTCTGTGCCCGCGCGGGGTCAGCGGGCAGAGGTTGCGAGGGTGCGACCGCATGTCGTCGCGGCGGCGGGTGTAGACCACGCGCGCGTCGCCGTCCGGACCCGGCTCAAGGAGTACCAGCACGGCGGCGAGGCGGTCCGCCTCAGGCGTCGCGACGGCCTCCGGCGGCAGTGCTGCGAGTGCGTCGCGGAGACGTTCGACGACGCCGGGGGAACTCACGTCGGAAGGAAGGGCGCCACCACGCCGACTACCAGCGAAAAGCCCAGGAGCACAGCGAGGACCACAACGATCCGCCGCTGCTGCTGTGGAGTCATCATCGTGG
>JAUJNJ010000173.1 GCA_030448225.1 Phycisphaerae bacterium | reverse complement strand
CGGAGCGGAGCCGCCGGGGCAACGCAGCAAATTAACCGGGGGGTGGTGGGGGGGATGAACATCGAAACCGCCCAAGAACAAGGGCGGGACCGTTCGGTTGTGACGGCGACCGGTCACGTCGCCGACGCGGACGCCTACCCTCCACGTCCGTCGCCTGTAAACGTAAATCGTGGCGCACGCGAACGACTCGACCGCCACGCACGGCGGCGGCAACGGTGCCGGGTTGAGCGTCAACCGGCAGCGCGGTGCCTTTCCGTCTACCGTGCCTTTCGGAGCCGTCTTCCGTCACGTGCGGACGCATGTTCCGCCGCCCCATTGGGTAGAGGCGCCGGTCGTTCCCGGCGGGAGGCGGCGGGCATTAGAAATGCGTTTAGGATGCGGAGCGGTCGGCGGGAGGGTGATCAACCGGGTGGCGCCGCCCGATGCGGCTCGCCGCGAGCCAACCAAACAGGGACGGGCGGAAGCATTTCTCCCGCCGCCGCGCGGATCGCCCCTCTGTTCCCGCCTCACGCGTCGCCCGTTCGATCGCGGCTGCTACGGAGTCGCCTTTGGCTTCGCGGTCTCCGCCAAGGGCTCAAACCCGTTCGGCAGGAGGGCGTCGTAGCCGCCGGCCTTGCGGCGGAGGTAGACCCGGACCTCCGCGTCCTGTTTCGGGACGGCATGGCCCGACCCGAAGGTCTGCGTCGGGGGTCCCTTGCCGACCCACCGCCGCGTTTGGAACCGCGCGTAGACGGCGTCGCCCGGCTCAACCCCGTCCCCCTTCTCGATCCCGGCCACGGCGACCTCCACGACTCCGTCAGTGTCGCGAAAGTTCTTTTCCAGTCGCTCCCGCGCGTAGATCGCCGTCACCTTGCCGGTGACGATGTGGGTCGCGTTTTTCCGCAACTGCTCGGGGTTCTGGTCTGGCACGGCCGCGAGGCTCGCCGTGGCGAAGATCGCGACGACGACGGCAAGAAGTGCGGCCACGGCGGTAGATCGTTCGTACATCGGTCCTCGTCCTTTCGCTGAGCGCCTGCTGCCGCACCACGTCAGCGGCCTCTTCGTCGAACCGCCGAACGGGAACGGGTGCGTGCGCTACCCGTACAGCGCGCGTGGGGCCGCGGACGTTCAAACGTGTCGTGCGACGCGATCCCGATCATCGCACGCATCGGAGTTGCCGCAGAGTCTTGCGCCGCATGACGCGGCGACGACATCTTGGGGTCACATGCGTCCCCGGCGACACCACCAGATGGTTCACACGGATCTACGCGTTGCGGGCACCGATTTTCCGCGTGACTTCCTTTACCGTGTAAAGTACATTCCGGTTCGCAAGGCGTAAGCCGACGGCGGAACCGCAGTGGCGCGGGACGCGAGGGGCTTAACACCACGAAGGAGCCAAGGATGCAAAAGCGGCTGGCAATCATCACGATCGCGATCGGACTGGTTCTGGTGGCGGGCAAAATCTATGCGGACAGTGAGCCCGGTTTGATCCCGCTACTGCTGGTCGTGGTCGGCACCGGATGGTACCTCGTCGCGCGCGCCCGATCGCAGCCGCATTACAAGTTGTCTCGGTAGAGCGCGGCTACGCCGCGCGTGGCGTGCCATGCCGGGGAGCGGTGGCGACCTGAGAGACCTCAGGGCGAGGGACCCCGCGCGCGGTCCGTGGCCGCCACTAGTTTCGGCGCGCCCGAGAATTACGCGGTCTGCGCTGGGTCAGACACTCCCGCGCTCGCGAACTCACCGGTCGAACACACGCCGACTTTTCGCGGGACCCTGTGCGCCCGCAAGTCGCCGTGCGCGCGGACCTCGAGGGGGATCACCACGAATGCAGACGTTCGCCCGCCACCTCATCACGCCTGTGTTCGTGCTCGCGCTGCTGTTGCCGCCGACCACTGCGATCGTGCATCGGTACGGCAGCGGCCCGATTCCGCCGCGGGCGCTCCCGCCGTTGCCCGACAACGGGTACGTCAACCTCGGCGACACCGACCTGCCCACCACCCGCCCGGCGGACGACGAGGCCGACGCCGCAGATTGAATTCGCGGCCGGCTGCAACCTCGATCAGCGTCACCGACAGCCGATCGCGTCGGCGACGCGTGAATAGGAATCCCCTCGCGGCTGGATGGCCGGGATTTCGCGCAAAGCGGCAGCGGCAGCGACAGAACAGTTCGAGGGTCGACGGGTCGCGGCGACCGGTACGTCACGCCGCCCTTCCCTCCTCGGGCATTCCTCGCCCGATGACGCACGTCCCAAACATCCGGCCGGACCTCAAGCCTGCGCACCGTACCACTGGCCGTGCCGGCTACGTCGGCGGCCGGCGGTGAGGAAGGTCACGGCCGGCAGGCGGGGCGAACCATTGCTGCGGCGGTGCCTGATCCGCCTTTCCGCTTTCGCCGCCCGGCGCCGTTTCGGCCGTTCGCGCGGGGATGGGACGCGCATTAGAAACCGGTTAGCATGGGGAGCGGAAGGCACCGCGAGAGACGCCGGTAACAGCGTCGCTTCGGCTCCGGGGTCGCGGCGGCCGTGCGATTTGAACGGCGTCGCGCCAGGGTCGCGCCGACGCGGGGGAGAACAAGTCCGCGCGCCAGCACGTCGTCGGTCCCCCACTTGCGACAATTCGCCGCCGCCTTAGAATCTCCACCGGCGGCGGTGCGGAAACGGGAGAACGGATCCGCCTTCATGTTCGAGAACTACGAGGTCAACGGCCTCTACGACGAGATGTTCGCGGCCCCGGGTGAGCCGCGCGGTCATTACACGCCGATGGCCGCCCGGCTCAAGGCCCTGGGCCCGACGGCGTTCGCGCGCCGCGTCCGGATGGCGGACGTCACGTTCCGCAACCAGGGCATCACCTTCACGGTCTACAAGGACTCGGCGGGGGTCGAGAAGATCTTCCCGTTCGACCTCGTGCCCCGCATCGTCCCCGCCGGGGAGTGGGAGACGATCGAGCGCGGCCTCGTGCAGCGCATCACCGCGCTGAACCTCTTCTGCCAGGACGTCTACCACGGCCAGCGGATCCTGAAGGAGAAGGTGATCCCGCCGGAGCTGATCTACGGCGCCAAGATGTTCCGCCGCGAGATGTTCCACGTGCGGGTGCCGCACAACATCTACATCCACATCTGCGGCAGCGACCTGATCCGCGACAAGGCGGGCAACTACCTCGTGCTCGAGGACAACGGCCGCACGCCCAGCGGCGTGAGCTACGTGCTGGAGAACCGCTCGGTGATGAAGCGGGTCTTCCCCGCGCTGTTCGGCGCGTACAAGGTGCGGGCGATCGAGGACTACCCGTACAACCTGCTCCAGACGCTCCGCTACGTCGCCCCGCCGCACGCGACCGACCCGACCGTCGTCGTGCTGACGCCGGGCGTCTACAACTCGGCGTACTTCGAGCACAGCTTCCTGGCGCGGCAGATGGGGGTGGAGCTCGTCGAAGGCAGGGACCTGATCGTCGAGAACTCGTTCGTCTACATGCGCACGACCGCGGGCCTGCGGCGCGTCGACGTGATCTACCGCCGGGTCGACGACGACTTCCTCGACCCGCTCGCGTTCCGCCCGGAGAGCCAGCTCGGCGTGCCGGGGCTGATGAACGCCTACCGCGTCGGCAACGTGGCGCTGGTGAACGCGGTCGGCACGGGGGTGGCCGACGACAAGGCGATCTACCCGTTCGTGCCGCGGATGATCAAGTTCTACCTCGGGCAGGAGCCGATCCTGAACAACGTGCGCACGTTCATCTGCGCCGAGGAGCCGGACCGCCGGTACGTGCTGGAGAACCTCGACAAGCTTGTCGTGAAGGCGACGAACGAGTCCGGCGGCTACGGGATGCTGATGGGCCACCAGTCGACCAAGGCCGAGCGCGACGAGTTCGCCGAGAAGATCCGGGCCGACCCGCGCGGGTACATCGCCCAGCCGGTGATCGAGCTGAGCCAGTGCCCGAGCCACATCGAGGGGCAGTTCGAGGGCCGCCGCGTCGATTTGCGGCCGTACATCCTCTACGGCGGGCGGGTGATCGTGATGCCCGGCGGGCTGACGCGGGTCGCGCTGCGCAAGGGGAGCCTCGTGGTCAACAGCTCGCAGGGCGGCGGCAGCAAGGACACCTGGGTGCTGGAGGAGGAGCGGCCCGCCGTGCCGGACGGCCCGCTGTTCAGCGGCGAGTCCAGCCCCGACGCCGACGACGCCGCCGTGCCGATGGCCAACGGCGACTGAGGGCCCGGGAGCTGAATCTGGTCTACTGAGTTTTTAGGCAAGTCGCCATGAGGTTGAACCACGGAGACACGGAGACACGGAGGTAGGACAGAGAAGGCGAGGATGGCG
>JAUJNJ010000020.1 GCA_030448225.1 Phycisphaerae bacterium | reverse complement strand
CGAAGCTGGGGGATGCACTCACGCGGAGGGAGCCACACAGACGGCGCGCCCGGCTAGTCGCCTCCCGCCAACTCCCAGCCACACTGCGCCACCCTCGTCGACTCTCCCTCCCACCGTCTCTCCGTGGCTCCGTGGTTCAATTCTGCTAAGGCGTCCGAGGGACGGAGTTTCATCCAGAGGACCATCATGAACCACGAAGACGTCCTGTCCCGCTTCGACATCCGCGCGGACGTGCCGGGTGTCGCGATCGGCGCGACGTGGTCCCGCAGCGCTGACGCACCGCCCATCCCCGTCCGCTCGCCGATCGACGGCGCGCTCGTCTGCACCGTCGGCGGCGCCTCGCGCGCCGACGTCGCCGAGGCGATCGACGCCGCGTCCGACGCGTTCCGCCGGTGGCGCGTCGTGCCGGCGCCGCGCCGGGGGGAGCTCGTCCGCCGGATCGGCCAGCGGCTGCGCGAGCGCAAGGCGGACCTCGCCGCGCTCGTCACGCTCGAGGCGGGGAAGATAATTCAGGAGGCGCTGGGCGAAGTGCAGGAGATGATCGACGTCTGCGACTTCGCCGTCGGCCTGTCGCGCCAACTCCACGGCCTCACGATCGCCAGCGAGCGCCCGGGCCACCGGATGATGGAGCAGTGGCACCCGCTCGGCCCCGTCGGCGTGATCACCGCGTTCAACTTCCCCGTCGCCGTCTGGGCCTGGAACGCGATGCTCGCCCTCGTGTGCGGCGACCCGGTCGTCTGGAAGCCGTCGGAAAAGACGCCGCTGACGGCCATCGCCTGCCACAAGCTCGCCTGCGAGGTCGTCGCGGAGATGGGGGACGTGCCGGACGGGCTGCTGGGGCTTGTCGTGGGCGCGAAGGACGTGGGCGAGGCGCTGGCGGCTTCAGAGCGCGTGCCGCTCGTGTCGGCGACCGGCTCGACGCGCATGGGCCGCGAGCTCGCGCCCGTCGTCGCGCGGCGCCTCGGCCGCTGCCTGCTCGAACTCGGCGGGAACAACGGGATGATCCTCGCGCCGTCGGCGGACCGCGAGATGGCGATCCGCGCAATCACGTTCGCCGCATTCGGCACCGCCGGGCAGCGCTGCACGTCGCTCCGCCGGCTGATCGTCCACGAGTCGATCGCCGACGAGACGGTCGCCCGGCTGAAACGCGTGATCGACACGATCCGCGTCGGCGACCCGCGGGCCGACGGCGTGCTCGTCGGGCCGCTCATCGACAAGGCCGCGTGGGAGCGGGCGTCGGAGGTGATCTACGACGCGGTGCATACGCACGACGGCCGCGCCTACGGCTGGGGCCGCGCGGTGAAGGACACGCCCAAGGGCGGCGTCTACGTCCGCCCCGCAATCGTCGAGATCACGCCCGACGCGCCGATGGTGGCGGAGGAAACCTTCGCCCCGATCCTCTACGTCTTGCGCTACCGCGACCTGGCCGAGGCGATCGCGATCCATAACGACGTCCCGCAGGGCCTGTCGTCGGCGATCTTCACCAGCGATGTCCGCGAGGCCGAGACGTTCCTGTCGCCGGCCGGCAGCGACTGCGGCATCGCCAACGTCAACATCGGCACGAGCGGCGCCGAGATCGGCGGCGCCTTCGGCGGCGAAAAAGCCACCGGCGGCGGCCGCGAGAGCGGCTCGGATGCCTGGCGGAACTACATGCGGCGGACGACCAACACGATCAACTACTCGACCGCACTGCCGCTGGCACAGGGGATCGAGTTTGACGTCGGTTCGTAAAGACGTTGAACCGCGGAGACGCGGAGAAGACAGAAGATTCAGCCACCGACGGGGCACCGATATACACCGATGAGCAATAAGTTGATAAACCTGCAGATCGACCACTGCTCTTGAATCAACGTCAAAGCTTCCTCATCGGTGTCCATCGGTGCCCCATCGGTGGCTAACGCTCTTCTCTTCCTCCGCGCTCTCCGCGTCTCCGCGGTTCAGTGATCGACCGCTCAGCCCACTCGCCTAAAGCCGTTGCCGCCCCTAAGATATGGCAGCTATGGCTGAAACATCTGACTTCGATCTCATCGTCATCGGCGCGGGTCCCGGCGGGTACGTGGCGGCGATCCGGGCGGCTCAGCTCGGCTTCAGGACGGCGTGCGTCGAGCGCGAATACCTCGGCGGCACCTGCCTCAACGTCGGGTGCATCCCGTCCAAGGCGCTGCTCGACTCCTCGCACCGCGTGCAGGACGCCAAGCACGACTTCGCCAAGCACGGCATCCGGCTCACCGGCGAGATCAACATCGACCTGCCGCAGATGATGAAGCGCAAGGACGAGGTCGTGAAGGGCCTCACCACCGGCGTCGGCGGGCTGTTCAAGAAGAACAAGGTCGAGCACGTCCGCGGCCACGGCCGCATCACGGCGCCGGGCACCGTGCAGGTCGCCTCGTCGGACGGCGGCCAGCGCACCATTACCGGCAAGCGACTCCTCATCGCCACCGGCTCTGCGCCGATCCAGATCCCCGGCCTGCCCTATGACGAGAAGAACATTTGCTCGTCGACCGGCGCGCTGGCGCTGACGGAGATCCCCAAGCGCATGATCGTCGTCGGCGCGGGGTACATCGGCCTCGAATTGGGGTCGGTCTGGAACCGCCTCGGCACCGAGGTGATCGTGCTGGAGTTCCTCGAGCGCGCCCTGCCCAACATGGACCGCGAGATGGCCGCCGGCCTCCAGCGCCAGCTCGAGAAGCAGGGGCTGAAGTTCCGCTTCAAGACCGGCGCCGAGAAGGCCGAGGTGAAGGACGGCCAGGTCCACGTGACGTGGAAGAGCGGCGACGGCAGTGGCGCGGACGGGCGCGGCGTCGAGATCGTCGACAAGGTCCTCGTCGCCGTCGGCCGCAAGCCGGTGACGGACAACCTCGGGCTCCAGGAACTCGGCGTCACGATGGACAAGGGGTACGTCCAGGTCGACGAGCACTTCGAGACCAACGTGAAGGGCGTCTACGCCATCGGCGACGTCATCGGCGGCCTGCAACTCGCGCACAAGGCCGAGGAGGAAGGCGTGGCCGCCGTCGAGGGGATGAACGGCGGCACGTCGCACGTGAACTACCACGCCTGCCCGAGCGTGATCTACACGAACCCGGAACTGGCGCAGGTCGGCCTCACCGAGGAAGACGCCGCCGCCCGCGGGCCGATCAAGGTCGGCAAGTTCCCCCTCATCGCCAACGGCCGGGCCCGCGGCATGGGCGAGACCGACGGCATGGTGAAGGTGATCGGCGACGCCAAGACCGACCGCCTGCTCGGGGTGCACATCCTCGCGCCGCACGCGAGCGACATGATCGCCGAGGCGACGGTGGCGATCGAGTTCGCCGCGAGCGTGGAAGACCTCGCCCGCACGTTCCACGCCCACCCGACGCTCCCCGAGGCGCTGAAGGAAGCCGCCCTCGCCGCGGATAAGCGGCCGATCCATATCTAGCTTGGTGGTTGTAAGAAGATTCACCACGGAGGGACACGGAGACACGGAGGCGGCGCGGAGTGAATCGGGCAGATGGACGAGCCCCTTCGGTTGGAGCCTTGGAAAATGGGAAGGCGCCGAAACACAGTCATGCAGCGGGTTGTACGCCAACTCGGCTATCCGTCGCCTTTCGCGTTTTCACCGCTTGCGTTTGCAGTCGTGCGGGTGGTCATGACGACCTTCTCGTTCAGTCACACGCCATCAGCTGGACCGTCCGCGGTGATGAGTTGGGTGCTCGTGTTTTCCGTCCCCGCGATCGTCGACGGGTTCAGACGCGGGGTACTCTGGCTGCCTGGCCAACATCCCGCGCACGCAGACTTCGCGGGCGGCCGTGGTCGCCTTCCCAAAACGCGTTGTTCGATGTGCGGCTACGACCTCCGCGCGCACGCCCGACCGCTGCCCCGAGTGCGGCACCGCCGTCGTCACCTCCGCGTCCGCCGCCCCGCCTCTCCGGCGCCTCCGACTGATCTACTCGGCACTTCCTTTGCACATCGTTATCGTGCCGCCTCGTTCAACGGATTGCGGCTGAGTCGGCCGCCCTTGCGGGCAATCTGTCGCACTCGGCCATGTCGCGGGGCGGCGTTCGCAAACGAAGGAGTTGTCATGGAACCCACGACCCCAGCCGCCACATCCGCCCGTGCGATCGTCGCCTCGTTCGACGACCGCATCGCGGCCGAGGCGGTCCACGCTGCTCGAAAAGGCCGGCTTCTCGCACGACCACATCGGCTTCGCCCTCCGCGGGGCCGCGGAGGTGCGGCGGGATGATCACCGACACCGTCGGCACGAAGGACGGCAAGGGCGCAGCCACCGGCGCGATTACCGGCGGCATGGTCGGCGGCGTGCTGGCGGCGGCGGTGTCGCTGCTGATCCCGGCGTCGGGCCGATCGTCGCCGGCGGCGTGCTCGCCGCGTTCTTCGGCGGCGCGATCGCCGGCACGGCCGTCGGCGGCATCCTCGGCGCGATGGCGGGCCTCGGCGTCTCCGAGGACGAGGCGAAGTTCTACGAACAGGAATTCCAGGAGGGCAAGGCGATCGTCGCCGTCCGCCCCGACGCCCGCGCGGCCGACGCGGCGGACATCCTCGCCCGCCACGGCGGGCGCAACGTCAGCGAGGCGGCCAGCCCGGTGAAGACGCGCGGCGTGTTCAGCACGCCCTGACGCCACCGCCCCGCCGCCGCCGCCGCCGCCGCCGCCGCCAACCGGGCGCGACTTTATGCGTTCCGGCCATGCCGCCGCGCGCCGCCGATGTCGCCTGACCACAATCGACTGCAGAAGGAGACCGACCATGACGGGCCGAAACAACAAGAGTAACAGCCTCGTGTCGCTGCTCGGCGCGCGCCTCGGCGCGTCGCGATGTACCTGATGGACCCCGAGCAGGGCCCGCGCGCCGCGAGCACCTCGGCGAGACCGCCGGCGAGGGCGCGCGGCACCGGCGCGCGCTCGGCACCGCCTGGGAGCGCGTCGCCGAACGCGCCGGCGACCTCGGCCACACCCTGACCGCCGCCACCGCCGCCGCCGGCTCGACGATCGCCGGCAAGGCCGCCGACGTGCGCGACAGCGACGCCGTCGGCCGCGCCGGCCACGCGATCGGCGACACCGGCCACTACCTCGGCCAACTGGGCCAGGACTTGTGGGAGAACGTCCGCGGCCTGGGGTCGAAGCTCGGCAGCGGCGCCGGCCACCTCGGCGAGAACGTCGCCGACCGCTCGCGCGGCGCGGCGGCGTCGGTCGGTTCCTACTTCGGCTACGAGAAGGAAGAGGAGGAGCGCAACACGATCGGCTACGCGATGGGCGCGCTGGCGACGGCCGGCCTCGGCGCTGCCGCGATGTACTTCCTCGACCCGCAGCGCGGCCGGGCCCGCCGCGCCGTCGCCGGCGACAAGGTCGGCAAGATCGTCAACGACACCGGCCGGGCCTTCCGCGAGGCCGGGCAGATGTGCCGCGACGTCACCAACCGCACCCGCGGCACCGCCCACGAATTGCAGCGGAACGTCGTGCAGGGCGGCCCGGTCGGCCCCGAGCAACTGCTCCAGCGCGTCCGCTCGGAGATGGGCCACGTCGTGTCGCACGCCAACCAGATCCAGGTGATGACCGACGCCGAGGGGAACGTCACCCTCGAGGGCCGCGTGCTCGCCAGCGAGCTCGACGCGCTGTTGACGACCGTGAAGCGCGTCTCGGGCGTCAGCGTCGTGACCAACCGCCTCGACGTCCTCGACCGCGCCGACCAGATGGGCGGCTCCCCCTCGACCGGCTCGGCCATTCCGCAGATGTGACGGCGGCGAGGGTGTCTCGGAGATTCGGAAAAATAGTGGACGCCCGCGGCGAACAGCCGCGGGCGTCCTGCTTTGCGTCCAAAAGTTCCGAGGGATGTATCGCGGGAGTCATCAAGATCCGACGCCCCGCACGTCGAGAGCCGGCAGGGGTGAGGAAGGATCGAGACCATCTCTACATCGAGCACGTTTGCCCCGCGTGTGGCATAGGAGTGGACTTGGGAAGGCGAGCGACCGGGGGTGGAACATGGCCGCCAAAGGCGGCCACGGCGCGCATTGATGCACGCGTGCGGGAAGTGGGTCCACCGAGAACATTTCCCTTTGGACGGGAGAAAAAGGTGGCCCCTACCGTTCCGCCGATTGCGGGGCGCGAGGGTGCCGCAGGCGTTCCCGGAACGTGGCTCAGCCGGGGGCGAGCGAGCCGCTGCGGCGCCTCGTTCGGGGCGCGGGGGTGCTCTTGCCGGCGATCGCGCGGGCGAGCAGGATGCCGGCGGCCACGGCGCCGGTGATGACGGCGCGCTTCACGTTGGGGTGAAGGTCGATGTAGCGCGTGTAGAAACTGCGCCGGTGGGCCGCCGGCCTCGCCGGGTCGTTCGGGCCGGCGGCGGCGGCGGCGTCGTCGGGGCGGGACGTCTCGAAGAGGTTGTCGTGCCCGTTGTCCGGCTCGGCGCCCTGCTGCTCCTTGAACATCTTGTCGTCGCGCACCATGTACCAGTCGAGCAGCGCCGGGCTGATGCGCTCCATCACGCTCAGCAGCTTGCTGCCGCCGCCGGCGTAGACGTCGCGGCGCGGGTGCTCGGCGGCGTGGAGGATCGCCTCGGCGACGACGCTCGGCTCGTACACCGGGGCGATCGGCTTGGGCCGCACGCCCATCTTCGAGCGCGCGTGGTCGAAGAACTCGGTGTTGACGGCGGAGGGGAGGATCAGCGTGACCGTGATCGTGCCGTCGTCGCGCATCAGCTCCATGCGCAGCGCGTCGGTGAACCCCTTCAGACCCGCCTTGGCCGCGCAGTAGGCCGACAGCAGCGGCACGGCCCGCTCGCCGAGCCTCGACCCGACGTTGATGATCGTGCCGCCCCCCGCCGCCCGCATGCGCGGCACGGCGGCGTGGCAGCCGTAGATCGGGCCGAGCAGGTCGACCTGCACGATCCGCTCGTACTCCCGCGGCGTCATCTGGACGACCGTCGCGTAGGCGGCGACGGCGGCGTTGTTCACCCACGTGTCGACCCGACCGAACCGCTCGACCGCCGCGGCCGCGAGGTGCTCGACCTCGTCCGGGTCGGCCACGTCGGTCGGCACGACGAGCACCTCGCCGCCGGCCGCGCGGATGCGCTCGGCGACCTCGTTCAGCGCCCGCTCCCCGCGCGCGGCCAGCACGAGCCTCGCGCCCCGCCCCGCCGCCATCAGCGCCGTCTCGCGGCCGATGCCCGTCGACGCCCCGGTGATAAGGATGACCTGTTCGCGCAACGGTCGCGGCATGAGCGGCTCCTTTCGCGGGAGCCATTATCGGGTCGCGTTTTTCGCACGGCGACCCTGAAAACGAGGGCGGGGGTGGGAAATGAGTCAGCTGATTCGATCACCGGAAACTCGAATGACCAAGCCCCAATGGCCAACAAATGACCAATGACTCAATGACCAATGAAAGACGACGGCGTCGGCGGTGTAAGCCCGCCGACGCCGTCGTTCACCCTGCGAATGATGACCGCCCTTCTGCACGGGTGGCGCATCTCGTGCGCCGCCGGTCATTGGTCATCAGGACTTGGTGATTTGTTGGTCATTGGGGCTTGGTCATTGGTCATTCTCGAAGCCCGAGTCCACCCAACGCCGGCGTCTTCCTCACGCCTCCGGCTTCGCCACCCACCCGTAATGCACGTACTGGCTGTCGAACGAGCCGTCGTCGTAGAGATCGACGAGGGCGTAGCCGTTGTCGCACTCGTTCATGTTCTTGCCCTTCCACCACCCGCCGCTGACCGCGCCGTTGCAGAGGTAGCTGACGCCGCCGAAGTCGATGCGCTCCTGGAGGTGGAGGTGGCCGCTGACGGCGAGCTTCACGTTGGGGTGCTCGCGGAAGAGCTGGCGGATACGGCGGTAGTCGGTGTGCATGCCGCCCATCGGCAGGCGGACGTCGCCCTCCTGGTCGACGTTGCCGCCCATCATCACCGCGACCGAGAAGATCGGGATGTGCGAGACGACCATCGTGGGCGTCTTGGGATCGACGGCGGCGAGGTCGCCGGCGAGCCAGGCGAACTGCTCGTCGTCGAGGCGGGCGATGTACTGCTTCGGGCCCTTCGGGGGCTTGCCGGCGGCGGCGCGGCGGCGGGCGCGGGGCGTGTCGGCGGCGGCGGCGGCGGCGGCGGCGTCATCCGAGGCGGCGTCCGGGTCGACGGGCGCGGGCGCGACGCTGTCGAGGAAGACGAAGTGCCAGCCGGCGCGGTCGAAGCTGTGGTACGGGCGGTCGAGGCGCAGCGCCTCGGTCGCCCACTTCTTCCCCCATTGCGGCTCCTGGCCGGTCGTCTGGCTGCGCTTCTTGTTCCAGCCCCAGATGTCGTGGTTGCCGACGGCGCTGAAGACCGGCAGCGAGCACTCCTGCTTCAGCAGGCCGTGCCAAAGGTCCCACTGGAGCTTCGTGCGGTCGAACGGCTTGGCCATCGCGTCCATGATGGTGTCGCCGCCGGTGAAGATCACGTCCGGCTTGTCCTTGTGGCTCTGGACGTGGTGGAGGCAGGCGATCAGGCCCTGGTCGGCGGCGCGCTCGGGCTGGACGTGGATGTCCGTCAGGTGGGCGACGCGCAGCAGGCGCTTGCGGCCGGCCGTCGCGGTCGTGGCGGCCGCGGCTGCGCCGGTATCAGCCGCGAAGGCCGGCGTCGCCAGGCCGCCGGTCGCGATCGCCGCCGGCCCGCGGCCGGCCGCCTTCAGCCATGAACGCCGGGTCAATCGCTCGCTCGTCATTCGATGCACTCCTGGTCCTGATCGGGTGAGACACGTTTCTTAAATTGTCGGGCGACTGATGCCCGCCCGCGGGAGACACGGCGGGCAAGCCCGCCGGCTAAATAGGTTCTGGCAACCCGCCGGGGCTTTGCCTTCGAGGCGGCATTGGAACGGCCGACATTTCGCCCCGCATGGGCGGCGTGTTAAGGCGGCGCGAACCCGCCGATTCGAGCCCGGCGCCGACCGGCGCGCGAACGGCCTCGCCGCGCGGCCGTTCAAATCCGCTGAACGCGGCGTGCGGCGCGCCCGCGGCTCAATACAATGCGGTGCTATGCAAGAGATCCACCTGCGCCTCGGGCACTCCCCCGACCCCGACGACGCCTTCATGTTCTACGGCCTCGCCAAGGACCTCGTCCCCAGCGGCCCCTACCGGTTCGAGCACGTCCTCCAGGACATCCAGACGCTCAACGGGCGGGCGATGAAGGGGGAGCTCGAGGTGACGGCCATCTCGATCCACGCCTATCCGTACGTGTCGGACAAGTACGCGTTGACGAGCTGCGGCAGCAGCATGGGCGACGGGTACGGGCCGATGGTCATCACGCGCACGCCGATGAAGATCGAGGATCTGCGCGGCAAGACGATCGCGATCCCCGGGAAGCTGACGACCGCGTTCCTCGCGCTGCAGCTCTGCCTCGGCAAGGCGGGCGAGGCGTTCGACTTCCACGTTGTGGAGTTCGACCAGATCCCCGCCCACGTCCGCGACGGCAAGGCCGACGCGGGGCTGATCATTCACGAGGGGCAGTTGACGTTCAAGAGCCTCGGCCTGCACCTCGTGGTCGACCTCGGCGCCTGGTGGGGCGAGCGGACCGCCCTGCCGCTCCCGCTCGGCGGCAACTGCGTGCGCAAGGATCTGGGCCGCCCGGCGATGCAGGAGATCACCAACATCGTAAAGCGGTCGATCCAGTTCAGCCTCGACCACCGCGCCGAGGCGGTCGAGTACGCGCTGCAGTTCGGCCGCGACCTCGACCGCGGGCTGGCCGACCAGTTCGTGGGGATGTACGTGAACGACTGGACGCTCGACTACGGCCCCCGCGGCCGCGAGGCCATCACCCGACTGCTGGACGAGGGCGCGAAGGCGGGACTCGTGCCCGACGCGGGCGAGGTGGAGTACGTGATGGCGCGGTGAGGACGGAGGAAAGGTCACCCGGGTGAGGCGAACACCACGCAAAAGCGACCGTGACGATCAACGTCACGGTCGCTTCGTTTTCCTTAAGGATGTTTCCGCAACAAAGAGATCGCACCGCGGAGACGCGGAGAGCGAGGAGGCGAGAACAACAGGAGACGCCTTCTTCGCGTCCTTCGCGGTTCCTTCCGTCCCCCGCCTACTCCGCCCGGGTCGAGCGGGTGCGGACGGTGTGCTTCATCGCCTCGATGACGTCCTCGCTCACGCCGTCGTCGCGGAGCGAGTTCTCGTCCTTGGCCGACAGGCGGAAGATCGCGTCGCTGCGCTCGATGCGGTCGATGATCACCTCGTCACTGATGCCGTCGTCGCTCCAGCGGACCACATCCTGCCGGGTGAGGCGCTCGGGGGTGCGGGCGTAGCTGCGCTCCTCGGAGCGGCGGGCGGCCTCGGCCTGCTCGGCCTTCTTCTTCTCGGACCGGTCCATGCCGTTGCCGACGAGGGCGCCGCCCAGCACGCCCGCCGCGCCGCCGATCAGGGCCCCCTTGCCGGCGTTGCCGCTGGCCGAGCCGATCGCCGCGCCGACGCCCGCGCCGCCGAGGCCGCCGATCAGCGCGCCGCTCTGGGTCTTGTTCTCACACGCGATCGGGCCCGCCGCGCCCAGCGTCGTCGCGATCAGCAGCGCCCGTACGATCCCGCGCTTCATCACAAAGCCTCCCAACGTCCCCTTCCGGGCGACTTCGCCGGCCGGCCCTAACGAGCCGGTGCCGGGCGAGGCCACCGCCGTTAGATCGGTCGATCGGCGCGCGGAGATTGAGGGCCGCGCGGGCCCCGGCGACGGCGGCGTCGCTAACGGATGAAGCACCGTCGATTTACGCGGGCGCGGCCGGCGGGAGATTTGCGGCCCGCCGGACGGAACTCCGGGCGGGCTGGCCGGTTATCGGACGCGGGCCGTCTCCGGCTTGGGGTCGCGGGTCATAAGTTCGGTCAGCGCGCGGATGGCGTCGAGGCCCTCGAACAGCACGGCGTAGACGGCCTCGGTGATCGGCATCTCCACGCGGAACCGCCGGGCGAGTTGCACCACCGATTTCGTCGTCGGCACGCCCTCCGCCACGCTGTCCATGTTGCCGAGGATGTCGGCCAGCGCGCGGCCCTTGCCGATCTGCTCGCCGACCGTGCGGTTGCGCCCCTCGGGGCTGACGCAGGTGGTGATCAGGTCGCCGAGGCCGGCCAGGCCGTGGAACGTCTCCTCGCGGGCGCCCATCGCCACGCCGAGGCGGGTGATCTCGACGAGGCCGCGGGTGACGAGGGCGGCCTTGGCGTTGTTGCCGGCGGCGAGGCCGTCGAGGATGCCGGCGGCGATCGCGATGACGTTCTTCGTCGCGCCGGCCAGTTCGACGCCGACGGCGTCGGTGTTCGTGTAGACGCGGAACCACTGCGTCGCGAACGCCGCCTGCACGCGGCTCGCCAGCGCCGCGTCGGCCGACGCCGCCACCGCGGTGGCCGGGAGGTAGCGCGCGATCTCGGCGGCGATGTTCGGCCCCGAGAGCGCCGCCACCGACGGCACCGCCCCGCCGCCGGCGCTGCCGGCGAGGCAGTCGACGATCACCTGCGTCGGCCGCAGCAGCGTCTCGTTCTCGATCCCTTGGCGACCGACACGACCGGCGTGCCGCGCGGGAAGTGCGGCGCGAGGCGGTCCCACACGCTCCGCATGTACTGGGTGGGGATCGCCGACAGCACCATCGTGGCGCCGCCGAAGCAGTCGCCGTCGTTGGCGGTGAGGCGGACCTCGGGCGGGATGCGCGCGCCGGGCAGGAGGCCGCCCGTTCTCGCGGTTCTGCAACAGGCGTTCGATGGACTCCTCGAACGCGCCCACATCGTCACCTGGTGCCCGCCCTGCGTCAGCAGGATGGCGCGAACGGTCGCCATCGCCCCGTCGCCGAGAATCGTGATCCGTTCCGCCATAGGGCGGGCATCGTAGCGGAGGAAAGCAGCGTGGCCAGTCGGGGCGGGTTCGCCTCGGTCGCGCGGCGGGGGACGTCTGTCGCTCACGCGGCGAAACCGCAAGCGGCCCACCGCGCCGTCCTCGCCATCGCGGACCCCACTCGTCCACGAGTCCACGCCGCCGCCGCCGCCGACGGCGCGGTGGGCGCTTGCGGTTTCGCCGCCGTGCCGCGTCGATTCATGCCGGGCGAGCCCACATCAGCTGCCGCGAGCCTCACGTATCGCCTTCGTGCAGAAACTGACCGCGGCGCTCTCGTGTCACGCGGTACGTCCGGGAGACATCTGATCAGTTCTTGTGCGACCCGTGGCCGTTGCCGCGGCCATTCCGTTGCCGTTGCCGGCGCGCCGGCGGTCGCCAGCAGGCGGCCCTCCGCGAGGTCGGCGGTGGTCCGCTCGCCGTCGTCGCGGCGGGGCGCGGCGGGCGTTCCACCAGCCCAGCACCTTCTCCTGGAACAGCTCCATGGAGAGGTAGATCACCGGCGTCACGTAGAGCGTGATGAGCTGGCTCACGAGCAGCCCGCCGACGATCACGAGGCCCAGCGGGCGGCGGCCCTCGCCGTCGGCCGCCGTGGCCGAGCCGCGATCGGCACCGCGCCCATCACGGCGGCGAGGTCGTCATCAGGATCGGGCGGAAGCGGTCGAGGCTCGCCTCGTGAATCGCGTCGGCCGCGTTCGCGCCGGCGGCCACGCGGTGCGACGCGAAGTCGACGATCATGATGCCGTTCTTCTTCACGATGCCCATCAGCATGAACAGCCCGATGAACGCGTAGAGCGACGCCTCGCCGCCGAGGAAGTAGAGCGTGGCCAACCGCCCACCAGCCGCCGTCGGCAGCGTCGACAGCACCGTGATCGGGTGGATAAAGCTCCTCGTACAGCACGCCGAGGATCACGTACATCACGAACACGGCCAGCAGCATCAGGATCACGAGGTCGCGCACCGTGTTCTGGAACGTCAGCGCCCGCCCTGGAACTCGCTGCGCATGCCCATTGGCACCACGTCCTTCGCGGCCCGCTCGATCACGTCGGTCGCCTGCCCGATCGTGAACCCGGGCGCGAGGTTGAAGAAGAGCGTGACGCTCGTGAACTGGTTCGTGTGGTTCACCGACTGCGGCCCGAGCACCGGCGTCCAACTCGCCAGCGCCTTGAGCGGCACGAGGTTTCGCCCGTCGTCGCTGCGGACGTAGAGCTTGCCGAGGTCCTCGGGGTGGTTCCGGTCGGCGTTCTTCACCTCGAGGATTACTTGGTACTGGTCGTCCGGCTTCTTGATGAGGTAGACGTAGTTCTCGGAGTACGCGTTGCGGAGCAATTCCTCGATCCGCCGGGCCGACACGCCGTACATCGCCGCCTTGTCGCGGAGGATGTCGATCTGCAGGCCCGGCGTGTCGGTGAACAGGTCCGACGAGATCGTGGCGAAGCCGGGCCACTCGGCAAGCTTCGCTTGCATCCCGCGGCCGGTGGCGAAGACGGCCTGGGGGTCGAGGCCGGAGATCGCGTAGGCGAACTGCCCCTGCTGGTCGGCGGTGGCCGGTGCTGATCTCGAGCACCGGCTGGGGCTGGAGGAACGCCATCACGCCCGGCACCGCCGCGCCGACGCCGCCCATCAACTCGCCCGCGACCGCCGCGATCGGCGGGCATGCCGCGCTTGTCCTTCAGGAACGCGATGAGGAACGCCTGGTTCGACGGCATGAACTCGCCGTCGCCGCTGGCGCTGAACGTCGTGCGCACGGCGTCGTTCGATTGCAGCACCTTCTCGGCCGCGTCCTGGTTCTTGCGCATCTGTTCGGGCGACGTGCCCTCCTGCGCGATCATGATGCCCATGATGAAGCTGCTGTCGCCGACCGGCAGGAACGACTTCGGCACCGCCGTGAAGAGGTAGATCGTGCCCGCGAGGCACGCGACCCAGATCACCGCCGACACCCACTTGTGCCGCAGGAAGAACCAGAGCGAGCGGCCGTAGAAGCCCAGCACGCGCCGCTCGACGCGCCGAACGCCCGCTCCATGAGCGTGCGCGCCGTGCCCGCGGCGGCCGAGCATGCGCGCGGTCATCAGCGGGGTCAGCGTGAGCGAAACGACGCCGCTGGCGATGATCGCCACGACGATCGTCACCGCGAACTCGCGGAAGATCCGCCCGACGAGGCCCGTCATGAACACCAGCGGCAGGAACACCGCCGCGAGCGACAGCGTCATCGACACGATCGTGAAGCTGATCTCCTGGGCGCTGTTGATCGACGCCTGGAGCGGGCCCTCGGCCAGCTTCTCCATGCGGCACACGACGTTCTCGAGGAACACGATCGCGTCGTCGACGAGGAACCCGATCGCCAGCGTCAGCCGCCATGAGCGACAGGTTGTCGAGGCTGTACCCCAGCCCCGCCATCACGATGAACGTCAGCAGCAGCGACAGCGGGAGCGCGACGACGGGGATCAGCGTGTCGGTCGCGCGGCCGAGGAAGACGAAGATCACGATCACGACGAGGACGAACGCGATGTAGAGCGTCTCCTTCACGTCGTTGACGCTGTTGACGATCGACCGCGAGCGGTCGGATCGCGTGATCGCGACTGACTCGCGCGGCAGCAGGCCCTTCACCGCGTCGGCCACCTCCACCGCGTTGGGCGCCGTGGCGGTAGACGGCGACGACGACCGTCGCCGCGGGCAGCGGGCGGTCGCGCACCCAGAACCGCATGTCGCGTCGTCGCACGACTGGGCGGCGACCGCGACGTCCTTCAGGTAGACCGCCCGTCGTCCGACGATGAGGTTGTTGTACGCCCGGGCGTCTCGAGCTGCGCTTTGGGCTGGAGCAGGAACGTGCGGTTGGGGCCGTCGAACTGGCGCCGGCGTAGCTCGTACCTTGGCGGATGGCGGCCGACAGGTCGTCGACGCTCATGTCGCGGGCGGCGAACGCGCGGGGGTCAGCCTTGATGCGGATCGCCGACTTCAAAAGCCGAACATCTTGCACGCGGCTCACGCCGCGATGATGCCGATCTGCTGGCCGACCTGTGCTGGCCAGCTCGTAGAGCTGGCCGTTGGTCATGCTGTCGCTCGTCATGCCGATGTACATGATCGGCTGGTCGTTCGGGTTGGTCTTGCTGAACGTCGGCGGGCTGGGGAGGGGTCGACCGGCAGCTGCCGGTCGAGGATGGCCGTCTGCACGTCGGTCGCCGCCGCGTCGATGCTCTTGCTCAGCACGAACTGCAGCGTGAGCGTCTCCCCTGCGTGTCGCTCGTGATCAGCTCGATCCCGGATTTGCATGAACCGCGAGCGGCGTGGCGACGTTGTTCGATCGTGTCCGGGCGATCGCGGGCAGCCGACCTGCACCTGGATCACCGGGTAATCCACCGCCGGCAGATCGCTCACCGGCAGGCTGCGGTACGCCAGCATCGCCGAACAGGATCGCCGACGCCAACAGCAACGTCATCACCGGGCGGCGGATGAAGGGTTCGGTCAGACTCATAAAATCACACCGCGTTCGGTCGGATCGCGTTCGTGGAGATCAGCGGGTGAACGGCTTACGGATCCGTCGCCGTCTCGGTAATCGGGGAGACGGTTAGAAGCAGTTTCGAAACGCATCGCACGCGGGTACCCGTCATCCTGAGGGCAGCGAGGGATCTCGGGTAACCCAGCAGTTCTCGTGGTCCCGAGATCGCTGCGGGTCACGTTCTGCATCTCGCCACCGGCGTCCTGCGCAGGAACATCAACCGCGAGATCGCCCTCCTTCAGGTAGGGACCAGCGGCTTGCCGCGCGAGTGGGCGGAGCACTCACTCCCTCTTCCCGGTACGCCGGGGAGAGGGTGGGGAGAGGGGTTGTTGGTTCGGGATGCCGTTCTCGCGAGCGTGGCGTACCGGGAAGAGGGAGGGCGCGCTCGTCATCGACGCATCATGCAGCAGGCGCGCACGCTCGTGTCGCCGTTTCACCCCTTCACCTTGTCGTCCTGCGTCGCCGCGGCCTCGCCCGCAATGCCCGGGGCCGAGGCGCGCGCCGGCCGGGGTTGGACGGCGACGGGGCCGCCGGGGCGACCATCATGTGGCCGACGGTCACCCACCTGCTCGCCGGAATGACCACCACCTGGTCCCCTGCCGCTGGCTCGGCGTGATTCGAGCTCGGCGGTCGACTCCTTCGTCACGACGTAGACGTACGGGCCGGTCTGCCCGACTTGGGTGGGCGACGAGCCGTGCACCTTCAGCACGCCGGAACTCCAGGAAGTGCCGGTCGGCGTTCGGCGTCGCGGATCTGCCGGGCGCGTCATCTCGACGGAAAAGCCGAGGAACGAGATCCGGCCCCCGGCGCGCCGGGTGCGCGCTCTGGACCGGCGTACGGCGGCAGGTCCTGCTCGACCACGGTGAAGTCGGCGTAGATCGGGTCGACGCTGGATCACCAGCACAGCTCCTCGTTCTCGCGCACGACGTGGGTCCTCTGTCCCGGACGAAGCAGTCTCGAGGTCGAGCGCGTCGACTTGCGTCAGGCCGCCGTGAGGTGCCGTCGTACTCCTGCTGCGAGACGAGTATCAGCCCCGGAGATGCGCGTTCGCCAGTTCCAGCTCGGGTATGCTGCTGCTGGGCGAGCGTCGCCTTAGCCGCGGCGAGCAGCGTTTCGTACGGGCGGGGCTGATCAGGAAGAGTCGGTCCCCCTTCTTCATGGGTCGCCGATATCTCCGTGACGCCCTCGACTCAGGGCGGATTGTCACATGCGGTTCTCGAGGAGCGGCACGTCCTGCGCGACCGCCGCGGCCACGCCGACGGGGTTCAGCGGCGGTTGCTCCGCGCCTGTCGACGCGGACCGCGCCAGCACGGCTGTCAGCCGCGGCGCTTTCGAATCATGAGGTTCCTTTTGCACGAGTCCGCCATTACGGCCGGACGTCGACACCAGGCCACTTCCCGGCAAGTGCAGCATGCCGGGCGCAGTTAATAACGATGACGCGCCTTGATCGCCGCGACGTCCCGACCCCCGGCGTATCGCGCGTCACCTCCGTCAGTTCGCCTTTGGCGGACTCCTGCTCGGTTGTCGATCCGTCGGCGACGGGCGGCAACTGCGGTGACGGCAACACGATCGAGGGCGGCCCCGCGTTCGCGGGTCGGCCCCGACGGCCGGCCCCGTCGCCCGCGCCGGTTGACCCCGCAGGACTACGCCGCCGACAAGCTCGTTCGCGGCCGCATCGCCGCCGCCATCTGCCACAGCCCGTCCGGCTCGGCCGCGACGGCCTGGTCGATGTGCTGTTGCAGGCGCTTCACGCCGCGCTCGACGGCGGCGAGGAACAGCTTTTCCTTGCTCGGAAAGTAGCGGTAGATCGTCCCCTTGCTGATGCCGAGCGGGTCGGCGATGAACTGCACGTCGGTGTTGGGGTACCCGAGCTTGGCAAAGACGACGGACGCCCGCTCATGAAGGCGGTCACGAAGTGGTCGGCGGGGCGGCGCAACAGGTCGGCCGGACGGCCGTTCTGGACCACGCGCCCTTCGGACATCAGCACGATCCGATCGCCGAGCAGGAACGCCTCGGCGATGTCGTGCGTCACGAAGACGATCGTCTTGCGCACCTCTTCCTGGATGCGGCGCAACTCGCGTTGTAACCCCTTGCGGGTGATCGGATCGACCGCGCCGAACGGCTCGTCCATCAGGACGATCGGCGGGTCGGCGGCCAGCGCCCGCGCCACCCCCACCCGCTGCTGCTGCCCCCCGGAGAGCTGGCGGGGATAGCGGTCGGCGAAGAGCGCCGGCGGCAGCCCGACCAGCGACAGCAGCTCGTGCGCCCGATCCCGCCGCCGCGGCTTCTTCCACCCGAGCAGGCGGGGCACCATCGCGACGTTCTCGGCGACCGTGAAGTGCGGCAGGAGGCCGCCCTGCTGGATGACGTAGCCGATGCTCCGCCGCAGCTCCACCACGTCCATCGCCAGCACGTCCCGCCCGTCGACCGTGATCCGCCCGGAGGAGGTGGTCTCCAGCCGGTTGATCATCCGCATCGTGGTGGTCTTGCCCGAACCGGAAGGGCCGATCAGGACGTGAAGCTCCCCCGCCCCGACCTCGAGACTGACATCGTCCACGGCCCGGACCGTCTGGCCGTGCGACGTGAAGAGCTTGGATACGTGCTCGAGTGCGATCATCCGGCCGCTCCTTGCCTCAGCCTCGACGCCCTATGTCGCCGCCCGTCAGCCCGCAATGCGGCGGCCCGGTCCCCTTTCGGCGCGGTCTTCGATGGCGAAGCGGGGACCACCACTCGAAGGTTAAGCCGCGATTCGCGGTCTTCGGGCCGGAATCGGCGCTAAGAATGGCGTGCGTCGACATGTCGGCGGTGAAGCGGGACGCGCACGGGGCCGAACCCTGCCCCTCGGCCGTGGACTGGACGTCGGGCACCACCACGACGAAGGGGTGCCGCGCTCGGTGCCTCGTCGGTGGGTCGCGAGGTCGTAGCATAGCGCAGCCGGGGAGCGAGGGACGGTGGCGGAGATGACGAACCTTCTGATCGAGACTGAGGACGACCGGATTGCCACGCATGCCCCACTCGGCCCCACCCTCCGCGCGAAGCTTGACGCGGCGCGGTCCGGAGGCCGCGCGCCGGAGGAGAGTGCCCGAGCTGCTCGCTCCGGGACGCCGCCGTCGTCCTCCGAGGCAACGCCGTGGGCTGGCGGCGGTCGGAGTCAGTGTCCCTGGCGGGGCTGCTAATCACCACCGAGCCGGACCGGCGCGCGAGCTCCGAAGCTGCGCCGGGCGCCTGATGACCGGGCACGTCCACCGGGCCGAGAGGAGCCGGCTCGGGCCGCCGCGAGCCGGAGACGTGAACTCCACCCCGCCGCGGACCTCGCCAGCGGAGGGAACGGGGCTTTCTTCCGGTCAAGGTCGATCCGGATTGCCCCGTCGTCCGAGGCTTGCCGCCGAGCGTGTCCTGTTCCCAGTCGCAGCCCTGGCAGATCGCGACCTTGCCCGGAGGGTTCGTGGTCCAGGCGGCCTCATCCTGGTGGCCGATCTAAGCGATCGAGCGGCGGGACCGGCAGGTCTGCGGCGTGCGGGTAGACCCGGAGCGATCCGACGATGTCCACAACTACGCAACCGCTGTGCTGCGGAAATTCTTCGCCCTGGCGCAGGTTTGGGCTTCGGCCCGCCGACCCTCCCTTTCTGCTCGCTAGCCGAACGGCGATCGGCCTCGCCGCGACTCCGGTCCGCATTCCACCATCCGCGATGACCGCCACGCCCCGTGCCCGGCGGGCACGCCCGCACCTACAGGTTCGACGTCGACTCCGGCTACGCCACCGCCCCGCGCGTCGCTGCTCGGCTTCGCGCGCACGACGGCACGTTCGCGCGCGCGGCAGCACGTTCGGGCACACCGGGTTCACCGGCACGATGTTCTGGGTCGACCCGAAGAACGACGCGTTCGTCGTGCTGCTCACCAACAGCGTCCACCCCGACGGCAAGGGCTCGGTCCGCCGCCTCCGCCACGGCGTCAGCACGCTGGCGGCGCAGGCGCTGCTCGGCAAGGCCAAGCCGGCCACCGTGACGCCCGGCATCGACGTGTTGAAGCGCGACGGGTTCAAGCCGCTGAAGGGCAAGAGCGTCGCGGTCATCACGAACCACACCGGCATCGACCGCGAGGGCAACCGCCTCGTCGACCTGCTGGCCGCCGCGCCCGACGTGAAGCTCGTGAAGATATTCTCGCCCGAGCACGGGCTGTACGGCGTGCTCGACGAGAAGGTGGGGCACACGGTCGACGAGAAGACCGGCCTGAAGGTCTACAGCCTCTACGGCGAGACCCGCCGGCCGACCGCCGACATGCTCGAGGGCGTCGACGCGATGGTCTTCGACATCCAGGACATCGGCGCCCGCTATTACACGTACGTCTCGACGATGGGCCTCTGCATGGAGGAGGCGGGCAAGCGGGACATCAAGTTCTTCGTGCTCGACCGCCCCAACCCCAACGGAGGGCTGCTCGTCGACGGGCCGGTGGCGCAGAAGAAGCACTTCAGCTTCACCGCCTACGGCCCGATCCCCACCGTCCACGGCATGACGGCGGGCGAACTGGCGAAACTGTTCGCCGGCGAGTTCGGCGCCAAGTGCGACCTGACGGTGATCCCGGTCGAGGGGTGGGAACGGCGGATGGCGTGGGAGGACACCGACCTGAAGTGGGTGAACCCCTCGCCGAACATCCGCAACTACACGCAGGCGCTGCTCTACCTCGCGATCGGCACGATCGAATTCTCCAACGTCTCGGTCGGCCGCGGCACCGACACGCCGTTCGAGCTGTTCGGCGCCCCGTGGGTCGACGGCGAAATGCTCGCCGCCGCCCTCAACAAGCACGACCTGCCGGGCCTCCGGTTCGAGCCGATCAAGTTCACGCCGACCTCGAGCCGCTACCCGAATCAGGAGTGCGGCGGCGTGAAGGTCGAGCTCACGAGCCGGGCCGCGTTCACCGACCCGGTCCGCTCCGGCCTCACCGCCGCCTGGGAGATGCGCCGCCTCTTCGACGACGCGTACAAGATCGAGGGCGTCAGCAAACTGCTCCACAACGACGACGCGATGCAGGCGTTGCTGACCGCCAAGGACCCGGCGAAGATCCCCGACGTGTGGAAGGCCGAGTTGGAGGCGTTCCGCAAGGTGCGGGAGAAGTACTTGATGTACAAGTGACGGGGGTGGTGGGAATGGGCGGTCGCTGGGATGAAGCGTCTGAAGCCTCAATGGCCAAGCCCCAATGACCGACAAACGATCAATGTCTTAATGACCACGACGGAACGACGAATTCGCAATCACGCTCGGGTTGTTTGTGTGGTCGCGTGGTGGCCGCTCGCCGTCATCCCGAGGAGCGACACCGACGAGAATCTCGGGACGGCGAGGCGCGTCCCACCATCCCGAGATGGGTCGGGTCGCTACCGCTCCCCTCGGGATGACAGGCCGTGGGCCGGCGTAACGGAATCGCCGGGGGGACCAGAAGGCCGCATCCCCAGCGGCACGTTGCGCGCACTGGCGGCTTCACAGGTGGAACCTCCGGCCTTGTTCATTGGTCTTTGAGTCATTGGTCATTTGTTGGTCATTGGGGCTTGGTCATTTACATTTTCCCCGCAACGAGATCCGCGACGCGACCATTCGATCAAACCCTGACATGACTTCTCCCCCTCTCCCCCTCGCCGCGTTCGGGACGATCGACTGGTTCGTGCTCGGCGCGTACCTGGCGCTGATGCTCGCGATCGGCCTCGTCGCGGCGTACCGCGAGAGCCGGCACAAGTCCGACACGAAGGAATTCTTCCTCGGCGGGCGGTCGATGCCGACGTGGGCGCTGGCGATCTCGATCATCGGGTCGTCGCTCAGCGTCGCGACGTTCGTCGGCGTGCCGGACAGCGCGTTCAAGGGGAACCTCACCTACCTCATGCTCTACCTCGGCAGCGTGCTCGCGGCGCTGTTCGTGGCGGCCGTGTTCGTGCCGCGCCTCTACCGCGCGGGCACGGTCACGATCTACGGGTACCTCGCCCAGCGCTTCGGCGAGCCGGCCCGCGTGGCGGTGAGCCTCACGTTCCTGTTCGGCCGCACGCTCGCGTCGGCCGCCCGCGTCATGCTGGCGGCGGTGCCGCTGTGCATGCTCGTCAACGACGTCCGCGCCGACGAGGTGACGCTGGGCCAGATGATCCTGGCGATCGTCGCGATCGGGTTCGTCGGCACGTTCTACACGGTGTTCGGCGGGATCAAGACCGTCGTCTGGGTGGACACGATTCAGTTCGTGCTCGTCGTCGGGGCGGCCCTGCTCACCATCGGCCTGCTGCTCGACCGCATCCCCGCATCGATCGGCGAACTGCCCGCCATCCTCGACAAGCCGGGCGGGGCGGTCGACGGCGGCGGCAAGCTGCGCATCGTCGACCTCTCGACCGACCCGGCCAAGCCGTTCACGCTCTGGGCCGCCCTCACCGGCGCGTTCCTGCTGAACATGGCGGCGTTCGGCGTCGACCACGACCTCGCGCAGCGATTCCTCGTCGCCAAGAGCCCGCGCGCGGGCGCGATGTCGCTCATCGCGTCGCAGTTCGTCGGGTTCACCGTCGTGTCGCTGTTCCTCGTGATCGGCCTGCTGCTGCACGTCTTCTACATGCGGCCGGACGTCATGAAAGACATGGGGCCCATCGTCGCGCACCGGCTCCCCTCGGCCGAGCAGGCGGGCGCGGTCTACCAGTGGTTCCTGATGAAGGAACTGCCGCCGATCGCCAGCGGCCTGGCGATGGCGGGCCTGTTCGCCGTGGCGCAGGGGAGCATGGACTCGGCCATCAACGCGCTGGCGAGCAGCGCGGTGGCCGACCTGTACCTGCCGCTGAAGAAGATGCGCCGCGACCGGGAGCGGCACGCCGCCCGCGCGGTCGCCGTCGCGCCCGGCGGCACGCTGAACTACGCGACGCCGGTGACGGCCGGCGGGCCGGTGGTCGGGCCCGTGGCCGGCGCCGAGGGGGACGCGGACACCGAGCGACCGTCGGACGCGCCGAAGTGGGCCGTCGCGGGCATGGGCGCGGTCATGACGCTGTTCGGCATCGCGTGCGCCTACGCCTACGACCCGAAGGAAAAGGGGTTCCTGGAGTTCGCGCTGGGCGTGATGAACTTCGCGTTCAGCGGCATGCTCGCCGTCTTCCTGACCGCCCTGCTCACCCGCCGGGGCAACAACGTCAGCGTGATCCTCGCCCTGCTGACCGGCGTGTTCGTCGTCGCCCTGTCGCAGAACACGCCCTACCGCTGGATCACCGGGACGCTCACCGGCACGCCGCGCACGATCGCCTTCACGTGGGCCATGCCGATCGCGACGGGCCTGGCGTTCCTCGTGTGCGTGTCCGGCCGCCGCCGCGAGGCGGGAGCCGAACGAGCTACCGCACGAAATTGAACCACGGAGACACGGAGGCACGGAGAAGAGGAAGGAACGGCAGACTCCGCAGATCGTGCCGCCACCTTTACGTGCAGCGTCGACACGGCCGCGAGCCGTCATCCCGAGGAGCGGTAGCGGCCCGACCCATCTCGGGCCGGAAAAGCTTTCTCGTCCCAAGATGGGTCGGGCCGCTACCGCTCCCCTCGAGATGACATGCTCAACCTGAAAACGTCAATTCTGGACGAACAGCCACGGAACGCTCAGCCACCTCCTGATCTTCATCTGTGCGATCCGCGCATTCTGTGGTTCGCCTTCTCCTCCTGCCTCCGTGTCTCCGTGTCTCCGTGGTTCAATTCTCTCCCTCACGCAGTGCGCGGCGTCGTCGACTGCGCCGCCGCAAACCGCGCGGCGCCGAGCGCGGCGTGAAAGTCGCTGTAGCCGGCGACGAGCGTCCAGTTGGGGCGGGCGAGGCTCGTCAGGTGGACCTCGACGAGCCGGCGCAGGTCCGGCACCGACTTGGCCATGCGGATGCCGATGCCCCCGGCGATGCAGACGTGGTGCGGGCGGTAGATCGCGTGGGCGATGCGCACGGCCCTGGCCAGCGCGCGCAGCGGCGGGTCGGCGGCGGTGAGGCGCTCGCAGGCGCTGACGACGTCCGGGCCGTAGCGCGGCACGAGCGCGCCGGCCGACGCGTACGCCTCGAGCCCGCCCGCGCCCCCGTCGGGGCCGATCGGCGGGTCGGCGTCGAGCGACACGTCGCACTGGCCGATGTGCCCGGGCGAGTCGCCGTCGACGAACAGCAGTTTGCCCGGCTCGTCGACGACCGACGCGCCCACGCCGGTGCCCATCGCCAGCAGGAACAGCCGCCCGGTCATCGCGCGCGAGTGGTAGACGTCGTACGCGGTGGCGTTCGCGTCGCTGAGGTAGGCCAGCGGCGTCCTGGCGGCGCCGAGCGCGCGGGCCATCACCTTGCGGATCGGCACGCCGACGAGTTCCGGCAGGTGGACCGACAGCGCGATCGCCTCGCGCCGCTCGTCGAGCACGCCCGGCAGGCACACGCCGGCCGAGCCGACCGCCTCGCCCGGCGTGACGCCCGCGGCGGCGGCGGCGTCGCGGACGGCGTCGGCCAGTTGCGACGCGTCGGGCCGGCGGTACGACGGGCTGCGGCCCGTGCGCGCCGACCCGTCGGCGCGCCGCGCCGCCACCTTCACCGAACTGCCGCCGATGTCGATCCCGAGCGAGAGCATCCGCGTAAACTACCCGATCCGCGCGGCGCACGCTCGGCCGCGCGGGGCCGCGCCGGGCGTGCCGTGTTCTACGTCGCGAATGAACCACGGAGACTCGGAGAGAAGGCGGAGGAGGCGAAGTCGGAGGATGGCGGATGGAAGAAGGCGGGTACGCGCGTCGGGCCTTTGCTCTTCCTCCATCTTCCATCGTCCATCTTCGATCCTCGCCTTTTCATCTCCTCCCGCCTTCCTCCCCTCCGTGCCTCCGTGGTCCCACTCCTCGGGATTTCGCGTGGAGCCGTTCGCTCACGTGGCGCGCGGCGGGTGCGGCCGCACGGGGCGCGTCGCGCGTGGCGCGCGCGCGTGTGCAAGGTGTTAGCGGACGATTGCTTCCAATCCCTGTTGAAAACTCAAAACTGTTGATTCGGGCGCGGCGCTCTTCCACCGGAAACCCCCTCTCCCTAGAATGCCGCACCTCTATGGCCCAGTTGTTTCATCCCAGCGCAAACACGATCGCCAAGGCGAGCATCCTGGGCGGTATCCTGATCGTCGGCGCCGTCGTCGCGGTGGGCGCGGGGATCATCCGCTCGCCCTACGTCACCGAGCAGTACGTCGCGCGCGAGCAGCCCGTGCAGTTCAGCCACGAGCACCACGCGGCCGGCCTCGGCATCGACTGCCGCTACTGCCACACGTCGGTCGAGCACACCGCCTACGCGGGGATGCCCTCGACCAAGACGTGCATGACGTGCCACTCGCAGATCTGGACCAACGCCGAGATGCTCCAGCCGGTGCGCGACAGTTGGCGCGACGACAAGCCGATCCGGTGGACGCGCGTGCACGACCTGCCGGACTACGTGCAGTTCAACCACAGCATCCACATCCAGAAGGGCGTCGGGTGCGTGAGCTGCCACGGGCGGGTCGACCAGATGCCGCTGGTGTGGAAGACGCAGAGCCTGTACATGGAGTGGTGCCTCGCCTGCCACCGCGAGCCTGAGAAGCACGTGCGGCCGCGCGACAAGGTGTTCGACCTGAACTGGAGCTGGCCGGTCGGCAAGGACCCGATCGCCGAGGGGAAGAAGCTCGTCGAGCAGTACAAGATCGCCACGTGGCAGTACCCGGTTCACAACCGGGCCGCCGAGCAGAACCCCCACTCGCCGTCCCGCCCGTACGACCCGCACCAGCGTGCGGCCGAGGGCAAGGAGTGGCAGCCCAACCCGCTGACGAACTGTTCCGTTTGCCATTACTAGCGCCCCCGATGCCAGACATTGCCGACACCAAGAGCAGCCGTCCCTACCTGAACGACCTGACCCGCGCCGGGGGCCAACCCCTAGGCGGCGTCGCGGACGACTAGCAGCCGCGTTACATCCGTAGCCTGCAGGACTTATCCGGCACGCCGGAGTTCCGCGAGTTCGTCGAGCGCGAGTTCCCGCAGCAGGCGTCGGAGTGGCACGACCCCGTCAGCCGCCGCAACTTCCTGAAGCTGATGTCGGCCTCGCTGGCGCTGGCGGGGCTGAACGGGTGCTACAAGCACCCGCCGGAGACGATCGTCCCATACGTGCAGGCGCCGGAGTACATGGTGCCGGGCAAGCCGATGTACTTCGCGACGGCGATGCCGTTCAACGGGTACGGCGTGGGGCTGCTCGTGGAGAGCCACCAGTTCCGCCCGACGAAAGTCGAGGGCAACCCGAAGCACCCGTCGAGCCTCGGCGCGGCCAACGCGTACGCGCAGGCGTCGATTCTCGACCTCTACGACCCCGACCGCTCGCAGCTCGTCCGCGAGGGCGGGCAGGCCGGGACGAAGTTCTCGGGGTTCATCACCGGCCTCGAGCAGTTCCTGACGCAGAACAAGGGCCCGGGCTCGGTCCGCCTGCGGATCCTGACCGACGTGATCACCTCGCCGACGTTCGCCGACCAAATCACCGGCACGATCCTGAAGCTGTTCCCCCAGGCGGTCTGGCACCAGTACCAGCCGGTGAACGACGACGGCGCGATCGAGGGCACGCGCCTCGCGTTCGGCAAGCCGGCGATGGCGGTCTACCGCTTCGACCGGGCGCAGCGGGTCGTGTCGCTCGACTCGAACTTCCTGCTCGACGAGCCCGGCAGCGTGCGCTACGCCCGCGACTTCGTGAACGCCCGCCGCGTGCGCCCCGAGCCCGGCGCCGGCCACGGCAACCTCGCCGCCGCCGCCCCCCACGCTGACGCCCCCACGCCGACGCCGCCCACGCGACGACCGCCCCCCACGGCGACGCCGCATCCGACCACCAGCCCCGCGACCGCCCCCGCAACGGGCCCGACCACGGCCGCCGCCGCCGCCGGCACCCAGCCGCACGGGCACGGCGGCGGCGGCGGCGCGCTGCACCGCGAGGTGCTCGGCGCCAAGCCGATCAAGTACGCCGACGACGCCAAGACCGACGCGTCGTTCCTGATGAACCGGCTGTACGTCGTGGAGAGCACCGCGTCGATCACCGGCGCGATGGCCGACCACCGCCAGGGCCTGCGGGCCCGCGACGTCGAGCTGTTCGCCCGGGCGCTGGCGCGGGAGCTCGGCGTGGCCGCGGCTGCCGGCGGCGCCGACGCGCCGATGCCGAAGAACTTCCCCGACGCCGCCAAGTGGGCCGCCGAGATCGCCAAGGACCTCAAGAGCGTCCCCGCCGGCTCGACGATCATCGTCCCCGGCCGCAACCAGACGCCGGCCGTCCACGCGCTGGCGCACGCGATGAACGTGCTGCTCGGCAACGCCGGCCAGACCGTCGTCTACACCGACCGCGCCGAGGCGCAGCCCGCGCTGTCAGGTGAGTCGATCCGCGAGCTGACCGACGCGCTGCGCGGCAACGAGGTCGACGCGCTGCTGATCCTCGGCGGCAACCCGGCGTACAACGCGCCGGGCGACCTCGACTTTGCCGCCGCCCTCCAGGAGTTCGCCGCCCAAGGCAACGGCCGCGCGAAGTTCACGGCCCACCTCAGCGACTACTACGACGAGACGAGCTTCCGCTGCCTGTGGCACGTCCCCCGGTCGCACTACCTCGAGACGTGGGGCGACGTGCGGGCCCACGACGGCACGGTGTCAATCATCCAGCCGCTGATCGGCGCGATCTACGCGACCCAGAGCGAGATCGACGTGCTCAGCGCCGTCGGCAGCGCCGCCCTCGCCGCCGCCGACGCGCTCAAGGCCCCGGTGCCCGACGACGTGCGCAAGCGCGTGCTCGCCAACACCAGTTCCTACGAGACCGTCCGCGCCTACTGGCGCGGGCAACCGGTGGCGCAGGGGCAGAACTTCGAGGGCTTCTGGCAGGCGAGCCTCCACGACGGGCTGATCAAGGGCACGGAATTGAAGCCGATCACGCCGGCGGTCGCGGGGAACCTGTCGCTGCCGGCGTCGCCGGCGGGCGAGGACGTGGGCGAGGAGATCGTCTTCCGCCCCGACCCCACGATCTTCGACGGCCGCTACGCCAACAACGGCTGGCTCCAGGAACTGCCCAAGCCGCTCAGCAAGCTGACGTGGGACAACGCCGCGTTCCTCAGCTTCGCGACCGCCAAGCGCCTGGGGCTGAAGCTCGACAACCCGCACGAGCCGCAGATGATTTCGCTGAAGTACGCCGGCCGCCCCGAGATCCGCGCGGCGGCGTGGGTGCAGTTCGGCCAGCCGGACGACTCGGTCACCGTGTTCCTCGGCTACGGCCGCGAGCGCGCGGGCCGCGTCGGGGGCGAGAACGGCGAGGTCCGCGGGTTCAACGCCTACAAGCTGATGGCCGCCGACCGCCCGAACTTCGGGTCGGGGCTGCAGGTCACCGTGCTCGACGAGCGCTACCCGCTCGCCTGCACGCAGGACCACCAGGTCATCGAGGACCGCCGCGAACTCGTCAAGACGCAGGACCTGCTGGCGTACATGCCCGGGGCGGACGGCGAGGACACGGCTTCGGGTGTGCACGCCGGGCCGGAGAACAAGTCTGAGGAGGGCGAGGCGGCCGAGGGCGAGCGCGGCCACGGCACGGTCCACCTCTCGCTCTACCCGGAGTACGACTACAGCCGCGGCCACGCCTGGGGCATGGTGATCGACACCAGCGCCTGCATCGGGTGCAACGCGTGCGTCGTCGCCTGTCAGGCGGAGAACAACATCCCGGTCGTCGGCAAGGCCGAGGTCGGCCGCAGCCGCGAGATGCACTGGCTGCGGATCGATACGTACTACGGCCCGAAGCGGGCCGACGTCGAGCAGAGCCTCGACAACCCGGACGTCTACTTCCAGCCGATGCTCTGCCAGCACTGCGAACAGGCGCCGTGCGAGGTCGTCTGCCCGGTCGCGGCGACGAGCCACAGCACCGAGGGCATCAACGAGATGACCTACAACCGGTGCGTCGGCACCCGCTACTGCTCGAACAACTGCCCGTACAAGGTCCGCCGCTTCAACTTCCTGCAGTACCAGGACACGACCACGCCCTCGCTGAAGCTGATGCGCAACCCGAACGTCACGGTCCGCAACCGCGGCGTGATGGAGAAGTGCACCTACTGCGTGCAGCGGGTGAACCGCACGCGGATCGAAGAGAAGAAGATGACGGTCAACCTCGACGAGGCGATCGCGCGCAAGGACGAGAAGTCGGCGCGGACGTACGCCAGCGAGCTCGACGCGCTGTTCGCCGACCTGCAGACCGCCTGCCAGCAGTCGTGCCCGACCGAGGCGATCGTGTTCGGCGACATCAACCGTTACGACGCCCAGGGCCGCCCGAGCGAGGTCGCCCGCCTGCGGGCGCTGCCCGCGGACGTGCACTTCGGCGTGCTGACCGAGTTGAACACGCGCCCGCGCACGACCTACTTGGCGAAGTTCCGCAACCCCAACCCCGCGCTGCGGCCGAACATGCGGAGCAGCCCGGCGGAGGCGCCTCGCGGGGCCGCGGCGCACGGGTGATGACGTCGCGGGAACGTGCCGAACGTCGTCGCCGTGACGGCCGGCCGTTCGCGACCGCGTGGGTCCGACGGAACGATCGGAAGGGTTTCGATCGCCCCGTTCCGCCGCCGGCCCGACGGGCCCGCCCTCGGCACGTGCGAGGTGGATCGATAGGTCGACAGCGTCTCGGTCTGCGAAACCGCGAGCGGCGGTCGATGCGAGACACTAGAGGTTAGGTCCCGAACCCGTATAAGAAGCAGCCGCGAACCATGCATTCAGACGTGCAACACAACTCGATCGCCGCCGCCGCCGCCGCCGTGCCGGCCCGCCTGCCGGTCCCGCCGGTGATCGGCCCGGGGCACTCGTACGCGACGGTCACGGACCAGATCAGCTCGATCGTGCTGACGAAGCGGACGCCCGGCGGGTGGTTCCTGGGCTTCGGCATCGCGTTCCTGTTCATGAACCTGCTGATGCTGACCGTGGTCATGCTCCTGTGGAAGGGCGTGGGCATCTGGGGCCTGAACATCCCGGTCGCCTGGGCGTGGGACATCACGAACTTCGTCTGGTGGATCGGCATTGGCCACGCCGGCACGCTCATCAGCGCGATCCTGCTGCTGCTGCGGCAGGAGTGGCGCACGAGCATCAACCGCTTCGCCGAGGCGATGACCCTCTTCGCCGTCGCCTGCGCCGGGCTGTTCCCGCTGCTGCACATGGGCCGGCCGTGGAAGTTCTACTACCTGCTGCCCTACCCGAGCACGACGACGCTGCTGCCGCAGTTCCGCAGCCCGCTGGAGTGGGACGTGTGGGCCGTCAGCACGTACGCGACCGTGTCGTTCCTGTTCTGGTACGTCGGGCTGATCCCCGACCTAGCGACGCTCCGCGACCGGGCGCAGAACGTGTTCGCCAAGGTCGGCTACGGCATCGCCTCGATGGGGTGGCGCGGGTCGGCGATGCACTGGCACCGCTACGAGACGGCGTACCTCCTGCTCGCCGGGCTGTCGACGCCGCTGGTCATCTCGGTGCACACGGTCGTGTCGTTCGACTTCGCCGTCGGGCAGTTGCCCGGCTGGCACGCGACGATCTTCCCGCCCTACTTCGTCGCCGGCGCCGTGTTCAGCGGCTTCGCGATGGTCATGACGCTGGCGATCCCGATCCGCAAGTTCTACAAGCTCGAGGACTTCATCACGACCCAGCACCTGAACAACATGGCCAAGGTCATGCTGGCCACGGGGCTGATCGTCGCGTACGGCTACGCGATGGAGACGTGGACCGCGTTCTACAGCGGCAACGTCTACGAGGAGCACATGATGCTCAACCGGTTCTACGGCCCCAAGGCGCCGTTCTACTGGATGCTGATCCTGTGCAACATCCTCACGCCGCAGTTGCTCTGGTCGCGCGCGGTGCGGCGGAACATCCCGCTGCTGTTTTTGATCTCGATCATCATCAACGTCGGCATGTGGCTCGAGCGGTTCGTGATCATCGTGATCAGCCTCGAGCACGACTTCCTGACCAGCTCGTGGGACACGTTCAGCCCGACCGTGTTCGACTGGACGATGTACCTCGGCACGCTCGGCATGTTCTTCGTGCTGCTGTTCCTGTTCATCCGGTTCCTGCCGATGATCTCGGTCTTCGAGATGCGCGAGCTCGTCAGCCGCCAGAAGGGCACGCCCGGCACGACCGCCGCCGGCGGCGCGGGCCGCATCGACGAGATCGAGCCGACGCCCGGCCTGGCGAACGAAGGGGGGCACAAGTGACGATGCGCGACCCCGCGATTTACGGCTACCTCGCCGAGTTCAACAACCCCGAGCAACTGCTCGCCGCCGCCAAGGCGACGCACGCGGCCGGGTACCGGCGGCTCGACGCGTTCACGCCGTTCCCGATCCACGGGCTGTCCGACGCCGTCGGCTTCCACCACACGCGCCTGCCGCTGATCGTGCTGCTCGGCGGGCTGTTCGGGATGATCGGCACGTTCACGCTCCAGTACGTCTACGAGACGCAGCACTACCCGATGAACATCGGCGGCCGCCCGCACAACAGCTGGCCGGCGTTCATCGTGCCGATGTTCGAGGGCACCGTGCTGTGCGCCGCGCTGTCGGCGGTGCTGGGGATGCTCGCGCTCAACGGGCTGCCCCAGCCGTTCCACCCGCTGTTCAACGTGCCGCAGTTCGAGCTGGCGAGCCGGTCGCACTTCTTCCTCGTGATCAAGGCGCCCGACCCGCAGTTCGACCTGGAGCGCACCCGCGCGTTCCTCCAGACGCTCGACCCGATGTCGGTCACGCTCGTGCCGACCGGGCGGGTGCGGCAGGTCGAGACGTCGGGCGACGTCGCGGCGCCGGCCTCGGCGCTGCCGGCGGCGCAGAAGGGCGCGCCCGACGGCTTCACGACGGTCGCCCCCGCCAGCAGGACCTAGGGAGAAGGCTTTGAGACGGTCTAACGACACATTCGATCCCAACGACGCCCGCCGCAGCCGCCCGCGCCTGCCGCGGCGCGCCGCGCTCGTCCTCGTCGGCCTCGCCTCGGTCGCCGCGCTGGGCGGCGGCGCGGGCGGGTGCGACTCGCCGCTGGACGACATGAACATGCAGAACCAGCCCCGCTACGAGCCGGGCGACCCGAGCGACTTCTTCGCCGACGGCCGCGCCGACCGCCTGCAGGTCCCCGGCACGCTGGCGCAGGGCAAGCTCGTCAGCGACGAGAACCGCCTGCTCAACACTGGCAAGGACGCCGACGGCAAGCCCGCGGCGGCGTACCCGTTCGAGATCACCAAGGGGGACCTCGAGCGCGGCAAGCTGCGGTACGAGATCTACTGCTCGGTCTGCCACAACGCGACCGGCGACGGGCGCGGCATGATCGTGCAGCGCGGGTTCGTCCCCCCGCCCAGCTTCCACGAGCAGCGCCTCCGCGCCGCCGCCCCGGGTCACTACTACGACGTGATCACCAACGGCTGGGGCGCGATGTACAGCTACAACGACCGCATCAGCGTCGAGGACCGCTGGCGCATCGCGGCCTACGTGAAGGTGCTGCAGTTGAGCCAAGCCGCCCAGGTCGGCACGCTGCCGGCCGACGACCAGGAGCAGATCCGCAGCGCCAGGCCGATGTCGCTGGGCTCGACCGCGTCGCAGCAGGTCGACCCCGAGTACGGCGCCAAGCCGGCCACCACGACCCCCACCGGGACCCCGAACCCGAACAGCGCCCCGAACCCCGCCCGGCCATGAGTGAAACCACGACGACCCATTCGCACGCCCACCCCGTCGCCCTCGACCCCGCCGCCCGCGGCTTCGAGGCCGCCGTCGACCGCTACCGCACGCCGGCCCTGATCGCCGCGGCCGGCGGGTTCGGCGTGCTGCTGCTCGGGCTCCTCGTGGGCGGCGCCGAGCGCTTCTTCGAGTCGTACCTCTACGGGTACCTCTTCTGGTGCATGCTCTCGCTCGGGTGCCTCGGCGTGCTGATGCTCCAGCACCTCGTTGGCGGCGGCTGGGGCCTGGCCGTCCGCCGGGTGATCGAGGCGGGCACGCGCAACCTGCCGCTGCTGGCGCTGCTCGTCATCCCGATCCTGCTGGGGATGAAGTTCATCTACGCGTGGACGAACCCGGACATCAACTCGCACCTGCCGGGCTTCAAGCACACGTGGCTGCAGCCGGGGTTCTTCGTCCTGCGGACCGTGATCTACTTCGGCGTGTGGATCGGCCTGGCGTACCTGCTGAACACGTGGTCGCACGCGGAGGACCGCACCGGCAACCCGTACCTCGGCCGCCGGATGGAGATGATCAGCGGGCCGGGAATCGTGCTGTTCGCGCTGGCGCTGACCGGCGCGGTGTTCGACTGGGTGATGTCGCTCGACCCCGAGTGGTACTCGACGATGTTCGGCCTGATCTTCGTGGCCGGCGCCGGGCTGTCGACGTTCACGTTCTGCATCCTCGTCCTCGCCCGCGTCCGCGACGTCACGCCGATGAACGGCCTGCTCAACACGGGGATCTTCCACGACCTGGGCAACCTGACGATGGCGTTCACGATGCTGTGGGCGTACCTGAACTTCTCGCAGTTCCTGATCATCTGGTCGGGCAACCTCGCCGAGGAGGTGCCCTACTACTTCTACCGCACGAGCAAGGGCTGGCGGTACATGGGCCTGGCGCTGGTGCTGTTCCACTTCGCCGTCCCGTTCGCGCTGCTGATCTGGCGCCGCACGAAGCGGACGGTGAGCTGGCTGACGACGGTCGCGCTGCTCATCCTGTTCATGCGGTTCGTCGACCTGAAGTGGGTCACGGGCCCGAGCTTCGCCCGGCCGCTGACGCACGGCAGCGTCGACGCGAACCAGTTGCCGCCGTTCCAGATCGGCTACGTGTGGATGGACATCGCCGCCGCCGTCGGCATCGGCGGGATCTGGATCTTCGCGTTCATCTACCAGTTGAAGCGCCACCCGCTGCTGCCCGCGAACGACCCGCGGCTGGCCGAGGCGGTCGAAGCGGCGCACGCGCACCATTAGGCGCGGACGCGTGTACGGAGGTCGGACGACGTGTGACCCGTGCCCGAAGAGATGGCAAGATCAAGAGTCACGGATCGAGAGTCAAACGGGGGGACGGTCCGGTCCTGTTGACCCTTGACTCTCGACCCTCGACCCTGGACTCCGATCCCTGACCTTCGACCCAGACCCATGGCTCAACAATACGACCAACCCGACCCGCTCACCCCCACGCCACCGCAGCCGGACGGCCGCGTCGAGCCGCGCCCGGCCGGCGTGCCGGCGCACTCGCACGAGGGGACGGACGTGAACATCCGCCCGCTCGTGGTGACCGGCGTGGGGCTGGTCGTGTTCCTCGTGCTGACGTGCATCGGGCTGGCGCTGCTGTTCAACTTCTACGACTGGTTCGAGGTCCGCAGCCAGAAGAACGAGTCGGCCCTCGTCGGGATTAAGCGGCCGGAGCCGGCGGTGAAGATCCAGGGCGTGCCCGGGTACAGCACGCAGGTGCCGGCCAAGGACATGGAGGAGTTCCGCCGCCGCAACGACGCGGCGATCGGCACGTACTCGACGGCGGAGAACGGCGTGGCGCGGATCCCGGTCGCCCGCGCGATCGACCTCGCGCTGGAGCGCAACCTCTTCGCCACCGCCGCCCCCACGACCGCGCCGGCGACCGGCGGCCCCGCCGCCACCCGCCCCGCCGGCGCGGTCAGCCGCCAGGGCCCCGCCGCCCGGCCGGAGGGCGGCGAGTCGGGCCCGACGAAAACACCGAGCGCCCCCGCCGGCGCCCAGCCGACCCCCGCGGGACGGCCGCCGTCGAAGTAGGCCAGAGATCGGGAAGTTGATCACGGAGACGAGGGAGAGAAACGCGAATGGGCGATTGACGGATCGTGACGAAGGGACGCGAGACACGCCGCCCGACGGCCGTTTTACTCACCCTCGATCTTTCATCCTCGTTTCGCGCCTCACCGCCGTCCCGGCCGTGAACTTTTGAAACCATGAACGCGACGCCGAGCCTAATGTCGAATCAAACCACTCCCGTCCGGGTGTCGCCTCCGTCGCGGCGGCGCCTTGCGGGGTTCGAACGGGTTACGCCTATGATTCGCCCCCTCGCCGCCGCCGCCGTGTTCTTCGCCGCCCTGTCGCTCGCCGCCCGCCCGGCCGTCGCGCAGCCGATGGCGCCGACGGCGTCCGGCGCCCAGTCGCTGGCGCCGGCGGCGGTCGTCAGCCAGGTCGGGATCGACCAGAACCTCGGCGCCCAATTACCACTTAATGCCACGTTTCGCGACGAGCAGGGCCGCACGGTGAAGCTCGGCGACTACTTCGCCAAGGGCAAGCCGGTCGTCCTGTCGCTCGTCTACTACGGCTGCCCCGGGCTGTGCGGGATGACGCTCAACGGGATGACGCGGACGTTCAAGCCGCTGTCGTTCGACGCCGGCAAGGAATTCGAGATCGTCACGATCAGCTTCGACCCGACCGAGACGCCCGAGCTGGCGGCCGCCAAGAAGAAGACGTACGTGGAGCAGTACGGCCGCAAGAACGCGCCGCCGAGGGGTGCACTTCCTGACCGGCGACAAGGCGGCGATCGACGCGGTCTGCAAGGCGGCCGGCTTCCGCTACGCGTACGACGAGCGGAGCAAGCAGTACGCCCACGCCAGCGCGATGATGGTCGCGACGCCGGGCGGCAAGCTGTCGCGCTACTTCTACGGGCTGGAGTACAGCGCCCGCGACCTGCGGCTCGGCATCATCGAGGCGTCGGAGGAGGGGATCGGCACCGTGAGCGACACGGTGACCCTGCTGTGCTTCCAGTACGACCCGCACACCGGCAAGTACACCTGGACCGTGCTGAACGTGATCCGCATCGGCGGCGTGCTGACGATCCTCGCGCTCGGCTCGTTCGTGTTCCTCACCGTCCGCCGCGAACGCCGCGCCGGGGCGGCGCTGGCGACGACGGCCGACGGAACGACGGCGGCCGTGCCCGCGGCCGACGGCCCCGACACCGGGGCGGCCCCGCGGCGGCGGGACGACGGCGGCAACCTGTAATACGACGGCGACGTGTAAACCCTGACCTCCGGACGCGACCTTCTCCATGAACCAAGGTTTCCGATTCACGCTCGATCAGGCCTCGGCGGCGGCGCCCGAGATCGACGCGCTGTACTACTTCATCTGGTTGGTGACCGTGTTCTTCACGGTGCTGATCTTCGCCCTGATCGCCTACCTCTCGCTGCGCTACCGCCGCCGCCACGAGGACGAGCGGCCGCAACCGGTGCACGAGTCGCTGTGGCTCGAGCTGACGTACACGCTGATCCCGTTCGGGATCGTGATGGTCATCTTCTTCTGGGGCGCGCGGACGTACTTCGAGGTGTACGGGCGCGTCGCCGAGGGGGCGATGGACATCCAGGTCGTCGGCAAGCAGTGGATGTGGAAGGCGCAGCACCCCGACGGCAAGCGCGAGATCAACGAGCTGCACGTGCCGGTCAACCAGCGGATCCAGCTGACGATCGCCTCGCAGGACGTGATCCACAGCTACTTCATCCCCGCGTTCCGCGCGAAGATGGACGCGGTGCCCGGCCGCTACACGAAGATGCAGTTCACGCCGACCAAGCCCGGCGAGTACCACCTGTTCTGCACCGAGTACTGCGGCGCGCAGCACTCGGGCATGATCGGGCGGGTCGTGGTGATGGAGCCGGAGAAGTACGCCGAGTGGCTCAAGGGCACCCCGCCCGACGAGGCCCCCGCCGCCGCCGGCGAGAAGCTGTTCGCCTCGCTCGGGTGCATCACCTGCCACGGCGTGCACGCGCCGACGATGGCCGGGCTGTACATGCGCAAGCAGCGGGTGAACCTGCCCGACGGCGGGTCCGAGGAGGTCGTGGCCGACGAGCAGTACCTCCGCGAGTCGATCCTCAACTCGACGAACAAGATCGTCCAGAACTACGCGCCGATCATGCCCAGCTACCGCGGGCAGCTCAGCGAGGAACAGCTGATGGACCTCGTCGCGTACATCAAGAGCCTGAAGAACAGCCCGGAGCGCAAGTCCGGCGACGTGCGGTCCGTGCAGAACCAACGGGAAGCCGTCCCCGGCGGCCGTCGCCAGTAAGGGCCGGTTTCGGGGCTGCTTTCCGGTCCCGAGACGAGCGAGAGACGACGAACACGACGCGCCCGACGCAGCCGTAACGAGCAAGCAGACATGACCACGCTGGATTACATCCCCCCCTTCGCCGCACCGCAGGAGCGCGAGACCTACCTGAACGTCAGCCACCGCGTGAAGTCGTGGCTGCTGACGCTCGACCACAAGCGGATCGGGGTCCTGTACCTGATCACGATCTCCGCGTTCTTCATCATGGGCGGCGCCTACGCCACCGCCGTGCGCCTCGAGCTGGCCACGCCGCGCGGCGACCTGATGCAGGCCGAGACGTACAACAAGGCGTTCACGCAGCACGGCGTGTACATGATCTTCTTCTTCCTGATCCCGTCGATCCCGGCGGTGCTCGGGAACTTCCTGCTGCCGCTGATGATCGGCGCCCGCGACCTGGCGTTCCCGCGCATCAACCTGCTGAGCTGGTACTGCCTGCTCGTCGGCGCGGTCTTCGTCCTGACCGCCACCGTCATGGGCGGGCTCGACACCGGGTGGACGTTCTACACGCCCTACAGCACGGTCTTCTCCAACACGAACGTCGCGCTGGCGGTCATCGGCATCTTCATCAACGGGTTCAGCTCGATCCTGACCGGCCTGAACTTCGTCGTCACGATCCACAAGATGCGCGCCCGGCCTGACCTGGGGCCGCCTACCGCTGTTCGTCTGGTCGATGTACGCGACGAGCATCATCATGCTGCTCGGCACGCCGGTCGTCGCGATCACGCTCGCCCTCGCCGGCGCCGAGCGGATGTTCGGCCTGGGCATCTTCGACCCGGCCAAGGGCGGCGACCCGGTGCTGTTCCAGCACCTGTTCTGGTTCTACAGCCACCCGGCGGTCTACATCATGATCCTGCCGGGCTTCGGCGTGATCAGCGAACTGATCGCCTGCTTCAGCCGCAGCTGCATCTTCGGCTACAACTTCGTCGCGTTCGCCAGCCTCGCCATCGCGGGCGTGGGGTTCCTCGTCTGGGGCCACCACATGTTCACGACGAGCCAGAGCGCCTACGCCGGCATGATCTTCTCGTTCCTGAGCTTCTTCATCGCCATCCCGACGGCCGTGAAGGTCTTCAACTGGACCGCGACGCTCTACAAGGGCTCGGTGTCGTTCCAGACGCCGATGCTCTACGCGTTCTTCTTCATCGGGCTCTTCACGCTCGGCGGGCTGACCGGGCTGTTCCTGTCGTCGATGGGCACCGACGTCCACCTCCACGACACGTACTTCGTCGTCGCCCACTTCCACTACGTCATGGTCGGCGGGCAGGTGATGGCGTTCCTGGGCGGCATGCACTTCTGGTGGCCGAAGATCACCGGCAAGATGTACGTCGAGTGGATCGCCAAATTCGCCGCCTTCGCGACATTCGTCGGCTTCAACCTGACCTTCTTTCCGCAGTTCCTGCTCGGCTACCTCGGCATGCCCCGCCGCTACCACGCCTACCCGGCGGACTTCCAGGTCCTGCACGTGATGAGCACGGCCGGCGCGTCGATCCTCGCGGTCGGCCTGGTGCTGCCGGTCTTCTACCTGCTGTGGAGCCTGAAGTTCGGCAAGCAGGCCGGCCCCAACCCTTGGGGCGCGACCGGGCTGGAGTGGATGACCCCCTCGCCCCCGCCGGTCGAGAACTTCCCGCAGACGCCGGTCGTCACGCAGGAGGCTTACCACTACTCGGACCTGCCGATCGAGAACTTCGACGACAGCCGGGCGGACAGCCAGATGCTCGAGCGGGCCGACGGGGTCGAGATCCGCAAGCGCTAACGCGTTTCCGGCCGGTACGCCTCGCGGGGCGTTTACAGGAACCGTCCCGCGCCCGATACTTTCGCCCGCAGCCGATACTTTCGCCGAAGGAGCCGGACGTTGTCTGACATCAGCCCATCGATCGCCGCCTCGGCCGTCCCCGCGCACGTGGGGACGCGCCACGAGCCGACGCACGCCGCGCCCGAACACGGGCACGGGAACGTCGCCCACCAGTTCGACGACGCGGCCCAGCAGAAGGAAGCCGTCACGCTCGGCATGTGGGCGTTCCTCGCGACCGAAATCATGTTCTTCGGCGGCGCGTTCCTGCTCTACTCGATCTACCGCAACACGTACCCCGAGGCGTTCACCAGGGCCAGCCAACTCGAGAACTGGAAGATCGGCGCGTTCAACACCGCCGTCCTGCTCGTCAGCTCGCTGACGGTCGTGCTGGCCGTCCGCGCCGCCCACATGAACAACAGCCGGGGCGTGATCAACTGGCTCATCGTCACGATCCTGTGCGCGCTGGTGTTCTTCGGCGTCAAGGCGTACGAGTACAACCACCTGTACCACGAGCACCTGATCCCCGGCCGCAACTTCGACGCCGGCCACGTCGACGCCGACGGCAAGGTCCAGTATCACTTCGGCGACTACAACTCGCCCGACCCCGCCGAGGTCGACCGCGCCAACCGGATGCGCCGGGGGGCGCAGATCTTCTTCAGCTTCTACTTTTGCGCCACCGGCCTGCACGCGCTGCACATGGTCGTGGGCGTCGCCGTGTTCCTCTGGGTGATCCGCCGGGCGATGCTCGGCGCGTTCTCGGCCGATTACTACAACCCGGTCGAGGTCTCGGGGCTGTACTGGCACTTCGTCGACATCGTCTGGATCTTCCTGTACCCGATGCTCTACCTGATCGACCTGTCCTCGCAGGCGACCGGCCACTAGCCCACGCGTAAACCTTCGAAGCCGCCATGAGTGAAACGACGACCAGCGCCGGCCACCACGATCACCGCGACCCGCTCCGCCCCGAGACCGTCGGGGCGGCCGACCAGGCGCCGAACCACCCGCACCAGCACGGGCCGAGCCTCGGCCAGTACCTGTTCATCTTCGCGGTGCTGATGGTCCTGCTCGTGCTCACCGTCGCGGCCGCGTTCCTGCCCCACTTCGGCTACCTCAACATCGCGATCGCGCTGGCGATCGCGACGGTGAAGGCGACGCTCGTCATCCTGTTCTTCATGCACGTCATCGAGAGCAGCCGCCTGACGAAGGTGTTCGTCGCCGGCACGTTCCTGTGGGTGGCGATCCTGTTCGGCTTCACGTTCGCCGACTACGTCTCCCGCGACTGGCTCCCGATGTCCTCCGGGTGGACCGAGAACCCGACGCTCATCACGCCGCAGAAGTAACCCGCCCCGTCGCAAGGTCAAGACGCGCCGTCTCGTCTAGCCGTTCCTCCGCAGCCCCGGGGATTTGCCAGGGCCGCCCGACACGGCCGCTGAAGCGGCCACGCCGCGCCTCGGATGCCGATCCATCATGCCCGCTCCCAGACGGTTGCCCGCGTCGTCCGCGCAGTCCGTAGCGGGCCGCAACGGAAGCGTTCGCCGCTGGTAATTCCCTTCGAGCGGCCGCGCGCGGTGCTGCCGTCGTGTGGCGCCCGCCTTGTCCGGCGTCGCCGGACGATTTAGACTTGCGCGAACGTGATCGCACCGGGCCTGGCGCGCTGGCGGCGTGCCGCCCGCGTGTCGCCCGATCCAGCCGCACCCCGGACGGATCCCCGTCACCCAACACGCAGGAGCCAACCACCATGCCGCGTTCCCGAACGAGTCGCCGTCAGTTCATCCAGACGACCACCGCCGCCAGCTTCGGCGTGTGGGTCGGGTCCCAAGGCGCCTACGGCGCCGACGAGCCCACGAGCCCCAACTCCAAGGTACGCGTCGGATCGATCGGCGTGGGCGGCAAGGGCAAGTCGGACATGGAGCAGGCCGGGCAGTTCGGCGAGATCGTCGCGATCTGCGACGTCGACGAGAAGCGCCTCGGCGAGGCCGCCGAGAAGTACGCCGACGCCGAGCAGTTCACCGACTACCGCGAGATGATCGACCAGATGGGCGACAAGGTCGACGCCTACACGATCAGCACGCCCGACCACAACCACGCCGCCGCCGCGATGCTGGCGATGAGCAAGGGCAAGCACGTGTACGTGCAGAAGCCGCTCACCTGGTCGATCGCCGAGGCCCGCGCGCTGCGCGAGGCGGCGAAGAAGTACAACGTGATCACGCAGATGGGGAATCAGGGCAGCGCCAGCGACGGGCTGCGCAAGGGCGTGGAGGCGATCCAGGCTGGCGTGATCGGGCCGGTGAAGGAGGTCCACGTCTGGACGAACCGCCCGGTCTGGCCGCAGGCCCCGAAGATCACCTCGCGCCCGCCGGAGAAGCCGGTCCCCGAGGGGCTGCACTGGGAGGAGTGGATCGGCCCCGCGCCGATGCGCCCGTACGGCGAGGTGGCGATCGACGGCAAGGACGTCAAGCCGTACCACCCGTTCAACTGGCGCGGGTTCTGGGACTTCGGCACCGGCGCGCTCGGCGACATGTGGTGCCACACCGCCAACCTCCCGTACCGCGCGCTGAACCTCGAGCACGCGCTGAGCGTGGTCGGCGAGTCGACCGACATCAACGACGAGACCTACCCCTCCGGCGCCCACTGCGCCTGGGAGTTCGCCGCCCGCGGCGACATGCCCGCCCTCACCTGGCACTGGTACGAGGGCCGCGACGCTAAGGGCGAGCTGCGCCGCCCGCCGGCCGAGCTGTTCCACGGCGAGAAGCCGGCCAGCAGCGGCGCGCTGATGGTGGGCGAGAAGGGCGTGCTCTACCAGACCGACGACTACGGCGAGCACTGGAAGCTCCTGCCGGCCGACAAGTTCGTCGACGTGAAGTACCCCGAGCCCACGCTCCCCCGCAACGGCGGCGGCGACCCGGGCATGAAGAAGGAATGGATCGCGGCGATCCAGGGCAAGGGCAAGACCTACAGCCATTTCGACATCGCCGCCCCGTTCACCGAGACGGCCCTGCTCGGCAACATCGCCATCCGCATGCAGGGCAAGAAGCTCACCTGGGACGGCCCCGGCATGAAGTTCGCCGACAACGACGAGGCGAACAAGATGCTCGCCCGCGAGTACCGCAAGGGCTGGACGATCTAAGCCACAACGGACCAGAACCAAGCTACACCAGACGATCCCACCCACCCGTGCGCCACGCGGCGCACGGGTGGGTTCTTTTTCGCCGTCGTCGTAAGCACGACCTCTTTTGGAGACGCGGTGCTGCCGGGATGGCTCACCAGTCGCCACCATGCCGCCCGATCAACACCACTTCCCGCCCCGCGTGTGCCGGGGTCGCTGATATACTCCCGCGTCCCATGAAGAAGCGGCAGCCGAACGACGACGATGCCTCGCTCCCGCCGCTCGACCCCGGCGGCGCGGCGGCGGCGACCCGGCGCCGCGTTCAACTTCTCGTCGCACTGGCGGTGCTCGGCCTGCTCGCGCGCTTCGTTCTGTCCGCCGTCTCGTGGGGCACCACTGATACGATCACGTTCATCCGCTTCGCCTGGACGCTCGACCGCGAGGGGCTGATGGCCGCCTACCGCATCGAGCGGGAGCTCAACCACCCGCCGCTGCCCGCCTACTGGGCCTACGCCGCCCACCTGCTGAGCGGGCGGTCGGAGGACGGCACGGGGTTCGCCTTCATCTTCCGCATCCCCGTGATCCTGGCCGACGTCGCCAGCGCGTGCCTGCTCGCGACGATTGTCTCGCGTCGCGGCGGCGGCGGCGGCGGGCCGGTGGCGGCGGCGGCGGTCGCGGCGGCGTACGCGTGGAACCCGGTCGCGATCCTCATCAGCGGCTACCACGGCAACACCGACTCGTGCTACGCGTTCCTCTGCCTGCTCGCGGTTTACCTCGTCGGCGACCGCCGCGCGCCGTTCTGGGGCGGCCTGGCGCTGGGGGCGGCGATCAACGTGAAGCTCATCCCGGTGCTGCTGATCCCCCCGCTCGCGCTGTCGCTGCGATCGCGCGCGGACGCCGCGAAGTTCCTGGGCGCGCTCGCGCTGATGGCGCTGCCGTACGTGCCGCCGCTGCTGTACGGCGGGCCGAGCTTCCGCCACAACGTGCTGGCGTACACCCCGATCCCCAACCTCTGGGGCGTCAGCTTCTTCCTCCTGATGCCCACCCCGCCCACCGCCGGCGCGATGGAACTCATGCCGCCGGCGATGCTGGCCTACTGGGGCGCCGCCCGTTACCTGCTGATGGGACTCGTGCTGGCGTGGGCCGTCGTCGCCCGCCGGTTTGACCGGTGGAGCCCGTACGACGTGGCGGCGATCACGCTCTCGCTCTTCCTCATCGTGACGCCCGGCTTCGGCGTGCAGTACCTCGTCGTGCTCGTGCCCCTGCTCTACGCGGCCAGCCCGCGCCTGGCGACGATCTACGGCATCGCCGGCGGCGCGTTCGTGCTGGGGGCGTACTTCTACTTCTGGGACGGCGGCTATCCGCTGTCGTCCCTCTTCGACCGCCTCCTGCCGACGCCGCTCGGCGTGATCGGCCTCCTGACTTGGGGGCTGTTGATCTACTACGTAGCGACCACGATCGCCCGAGGGGTGTGGCAGCGCGATGAAGCGTCAGACGTGGGGACAGCCGCCGCAGTGGACAAGGGACAGACGGCGAGCACCCGGCGCGAATTGATGCGTTCGAAAGGTCGGCGGGCCTGAGATCCGTCCCGAACAGCACCGCGGTGCTTCGGCTCTTTCCGTTTGACCGTCTCGATTGCGAGTCGCACCCGGGTGCGCGAGCCGGGACGGTGGCACCCATCTCAGAAGGCGCAGTCAACTGTGCACTGACGAGGACGGCCCCACCGGCACATCGAGGCGCGGCTCCGCAAGCGAGACGGCTCAGAGCCTACCCGAATAACCCGACATCTTTCGTTTGGCCGCAGGCCCGAAGGGCCCGCTTCGGGTTATTCGAAAAGGCTCTGGACGGCGGGACAGCGGCGCAGGATGGAACGGAGAATCGGGTCAGGCGATCAGTTCCTTCACGACCTTCCCGTGCACGTCGGTCAGGCGGAAGTCGCGGCCGGCGTAGCGGTAGGTGAACTGCTCGTGGTCGAACCCGAGCAGGTGCAGGATCGTCGCGTGCAAATCGTGGACGTGGACCGGCTTCTCGACGGCCTTGAAGCCGAACTCGTCGGTCGCGCCGTGCACGTAGCCGCCCCGCGAGCCGCCGCCCGCCATCCACATCGTGAAGCCGTAGTGGTTGTGATCGCGGCCGTTGATCTTGCCGGCGTTGGCGCCGGGGGTGGGCATCTCGACGCTGGGCGTGCGGCCGAACTCGCCGCCCCAGATCACGAGCGTGTCCTCGAGCATCCCGCGCTGCTTCAGGTCCGTCAGCAGGGCGCCGATCGGCTGGTCCCACCCCTTGGCGAGGTTGCGGTGGTTCACCTCGATGTCGTCGTGGTTGTCCCACGGCTGGCCCTCGCCGCTCCAGCACTGCACGTAGCGCACGCCTCGCTCCAGCAGTCGCCGGGCCATCACGAGTTGGCGGGCGTGGATGCCGGGGCCGTAGAGGTCCTGGATCGACTTCGGCTCGCGCGACACGTCGAACGCGTCGCTGGCCTCCATCTGCATGCGGTAGGCGAGCTCGTACGACTGGATGCGGCTTTCGAGCTGCGCCTCGCGGCCGCGCCGCTCCTCGTGGGCGCGGTTGAGCTTCATCAGCAAATCGAGCTGCCGCCGCTGCTCGGGCAGCGAGGCAAAGTTCGGCTTCACGTGCTCGATGAGTTTGTTGAGGTCCTGGTGCTGCGGGTCGATGTACGTGCCGGCATACGCGCCCGGCAGGAACCCCTGGTGCCAGTTCTGGCTCTCCTGGATCGGGTAGCCGCCGGGGCACATCACGACGAAGCCGGGGAGGTTCTGGTTGTCGCTGCCGAGGCCGTAGGTGATCCACGACCCGACGCTCGGCCGGATCTGCCGGGCGTCGCCGCAATTCATCAGCAGCAGCGACGGCTCGTGGTTCGGCACGTCGGCGTTCATCGAGCGGATCACGCAGAGATCGTCGGCGTGCTTCGCGACGTGCGGGAAGATCTCGCTGACCTCCAGGCCGCTGCGGCCGTGCCGCGTGAACTTGTAGGGCGAGGGGAACGCCGCGCCCGGTCTTGCTCGGTCTTGAGGTTGCCGGTGGGAAGTTCCTTGCCGGCGTACTTCAGCAAGCGCGGGCTTGGGGTCGAACGTGTCCACCTGGCTCGGGCCGCCGTTCATGAACAGGTGGATGATCCGCTTCGCCCGCCCGGGGAACTGCGGCGTCTTCACCGACAGCGGGTTGATCATCCCCCCGCCGCCGACAGACGCCTCGGCCGCGCCGCCGAGGAGGCTGCCGCCACTTCCATCGCACCGAACCCCATCCCGCACCGCTGCAACATCTGCCGGCGGGTGAGGAACGAGTCTTCGAGTTCGGGCTTGTGATGATTCACGGACACTCTCCAAGAGGCAGTTGACGGCAAACGTCAGACCAGGCGCGGACGGCAAGAGAACTCAGTCCACGAACGCGAACTCGTTCGACTGGAGCAGGACCTGCGCGTACTTCTCCACGGCGACAGCGCCGCCGCGCTGGCGGGGCCGGCGAATTCGGTGGCGGCGTTCCACTCGGTCACGCCCTCGTTGCCGGCGGTGGCGATGAGTGGCGGGCGGGTGAGCCGCACGACGGGTGACCAGGCGAACGCGTCCCACGTGACGTTCGTGCGGCTGTCGACGACGAAGTCGATCGTGTCGCCGGTCTTCACCTCGATGTTGTCGAGCTTCGCCTGCGCGCGGCTGTTGTGGACGGTCCAACTCGCGAGTTCGCCCCCGCGGCTGGAGACGATGCGGGCGGACGGACGCCGTCGCCCTCGGCCCGCTCGTGCTTCAACTGGCCGTCGAGCGTGACGCGCCCGTCGGCCGGGGCAGTCCAGCGGCGGATGGCGGCGTGCGACGCGCCGTCGCCGGCGTGCCCGCCGTGCGACCAGAGCGTGACCCAGCCGAGCTTCGGGTCCGGGACCTTCGGGCCGCCCTGCCACGCGTCGCCGGTGAAGTGCGGGAGCGTGTCGAACTTCGACGCGCCGCGCGCCGGCGTCGTAGCGCCCATAGCCGTACGACCACGCTGATGACGGTCCAGGTTGTCCCCCGCCTCGCGCGGACGAACTCCACACCCATCGCCGTCTCCTCCGGCGTGGGCGACCGGCCGAACGCGAGGCGGTACAGTTTCTCCACGCGCTTGGCCGGGTCCGCCTCGTTCGCGACATCGGGGCGGGCGGCGAAGAGTTTCGACTGCTGAACGACGAACGGGCTGTTCATCATGAACAGCGCCTGCTGCGGCACCGTCGTGAAGAACCGCTGCGGGCTGTGCGTATCGGGGCTGGCGAAGTCGAACGTGCGGAACAGGCCCGGCAGGTTCTGGCGCTCGATGAAGCCGTAGACCGTCCGCCGCGTCGGAACGGCTCGCTCGTCAGCTCGACGCCCTTGCCGCCCATCGTCGTGTCGAGCCGGCCGGTGACGGCGACGAGGCTGTCGCGCATCGCCTCGAGGTCGAGCCGCCGGCGGTTCACGCGCCACAGCAGCGTGTTCTCCGGGTCGCTCACGGCGTACTCCGGCTTGTTCGTGCTGCCCTGCTCGTACGTCGCCGAAAGCATGACGAGGCGGTGGAGCTTCTTGAGCGACCAGCCGCCCTCGACGAACCGCAGGCTGAGCCAGTCGAGCAGTTCCGGGTGCGTCGGCGGGTCGCTGCGGACGCCGAAGTCGCTCGGCGTGCGGACGAGCCCCGCGCCGAAGTGGTTCAGCCAAACGCGGTTGACCATCACGCGGGCGGTGAGCGGATTGTCCTTGCTCGCGATCGCCCGCGCCATCTCCAGCCGGCCGCTGCCGTTCGTGAACGGCTTGCGCTGCTCGCCTTGCACGATCTTCAGGAACTGGCGCGGCACCTCCTCGGCGGGCATGTTCGGGTTGCCACGCTTGAAGACGCGCGTCGCTGCACGGGCTGAGGCAGGTCCTCCACCGCCATCGCCCGCGCGGCGCGCGCCGGGGTGGGTGGCGTTCAACTCGTCGATCTTCTTGCAGATCGCGCGCCTTGGCCTGCTCGTCGCGGCGGAAGTACGTGTTGAGGTCCTCGACCTTGAAGACGGTCGGCGTGCCAGGGTTCCGCAGCAGGCCACGAAGGGCCTCGCGGTCCTTGTCGCCGTGCGGCTCGGCCTTGTCGGCGTCTGCCAGCAACTTCGCGTACCGCTCGGCGACCTCGCGGAACGTCTTCGGCGCGGGCTTCCCGCGAACGCGGCGGCGACGAGCGGGTTGAGCGGACGGGCCTTCGCGTCGTTCTTCGTGATCGCCTCGACGACCGCTTTGGCCTTGGCGTCGAACTCGCCGGGCGAGAGGGCCGCGAAATCGAACATCGGCCAGAAGATGGCGTTGTCCGACTTCACGACCTCGCCGAAGAACGACCCGTAGCCGCTCGACCATCGCCTGGCGCAGGTCGTGTTCCTGCATGTACGCGCGACGGTCAGTGTTCTCGCGCGCGCAGGTCGTAGACGGCCGTGAAATGGTCGGCGATCGAGTCGGGCTTGCGGAAGCCGGCGGTCAGCTCGGCGTGCTTCGACTCCATGAACTTCTTCAGCTCGCCCTCGCGATTCGTCAGCTCCTCGCTGAACGCGCGGAAGTTCGCGTCCTCCTTGGCGGACGTCATCGCCGGCGGCTCCTTCGCCTCGGGCGAGCTCGCGAAGACGCCGTGGAGGCTGTAGTAGTCGGCGGTGGGGATCGGGTCGTACTTGTGATCGTGGCAGCGCGCAGCTCACGGTGAGCGCCATCGTGCCGCGGGTCACGACGTCGATCCGGTCGTCGATGATGTCGTTCGGATTGTTCAGGAACCGCCGGCCGACCGTGAGGAAACCGAGGGCCGCGAGCGGGCAACTTGTCGTCGCCGAGCGGCAGGCGGTCGGCGGCGATCTGCTGGAGGAGGAACTGGTCGTACGGCAGGTCCTCGTTGAACGCGCGGGATGACCCAGTCGCGATACGTGTAGGAGAACGCGAAGCGGCGTCTCCTCCGAACACGTACCCCTTCGTGTCCGCGTAGCGGGCGACGTCGAGCCAATAGCGCCCCCACCGCTCGCCGTAACGCGGGCTCGAAAGGAGGCGGTCGACCACCGTCGCGAAGGCGTCGGCGGACTTGTCGTCCACGAACGCCGCCACCTCGTCGGGCGTCGGGGGCAGGCCGTGAAGGTCGAACGTCGCCCGGCGGACGAGGGCGGTTTTGTCGGCGGCGGGCGCGGGAATCATCCCCTTGGCCTCGAGCTTCGCGAGCACGAAACGGTCGACGTCGTTCTTCATCCAGGCCGCGTTCTTCGGCGTGGGGACGACCGGCTCCTGCGGCTTCTTAAAGCCCAGTGGTTCTTCGCGACGACGTTCGGGTCGTTGAGCCGCGACAGGGCGGCCGTGCGGGATCGGCGCGCCCATGCGGACCCACGCCTCGAACGCCGCGACCTGCTCGGCGGTGAACTTCTTGTCCGCCTTGGGCGGCATGGCGGTGTCGTCGTTCGTCCGCTTGATTGCCTCGATGAGCGGGCTGGCCTCCGGGCGGCCGGGGATGATCGCCGGCTTCTCCGAGTGCCCGCCCTTCAGCAGGCCGTCGCGGAAGTCGAGGCGGAAGTCACCCTTGAGCGACTTGGCCTCCTGCTGTGACACCCGTAGCAACTCTCGACGAGCACCGGGCGGATCTTCGACTCGAAGAACTCCACCCCCTCGGCCGACAACGGCTCGGCGCGTGCCGTGGGGGGGGCGCCCGTGAGTCACAGCGTGTGGGCCAGATCGGAGTATACGGTCCTGCGGATTCCCATGATTCCTTCGGCCGGCGCGGGCGGCTGAGCGACGCGCGCGGGTCCACCTTCCTTGGTTCGCCCCAACGGGCGGTTAAGCAACGTACGCTTTCCGGCCGGCCACGGATCGTCTCCTGCTACAGAGTGCGGTCACCGTGGGCCGTTAACATCTGATTTGCTCAAATCGACGGCCCGGCCATCGGATAGGTCGGGACGCAACCGATCCATCCTCCGTCACTTACGGCACCGCAGTCAGACTTTGTTGCCAGCCGAAAAGATTATCGGTCGAAGCGGGCGGGTCAGACGATTTGGATGACGTCGACGGCGGCGATCGACCGGGGGTCGAAATCGATCCGCTGCTCGAACGTGCCGCCGAGCCCCTTCTTGTCGAGCGCGACGATCCACCCCTCCTCGACGACCATCTCGTCGATGACCCGCCCGTCGACCAGCGTCGCCCTGCATAGTGCCGCGTACTTCCGCTTCGGGGCACCCTTGGAGACGAGGAATTTGCGCCACTCCTCGGGGAGGACCTTCGCAAGCCGGTTACGCGGCGGGGTTTTCGAGTGCATGGGTAACGCCCGACGATACAATCGACGCGGAGCATTTCCTATGGCCTCATCCACCCGCGAACGCCGGCCCACTTGGGAACTGACGGACCTGCTGTTGCCCTACCAGGGCGACTGGACGGTGGAGGAATACCTCAAGCTCCACACGAACCGGCTGATCGAGTTCACCGATGGCTACCTGGACTTCCTGCCGATGCCCGACGAAATCCATTGGGAGGTGCAGAACTTCGTCTTTAGTGCGGTGAAGGCATTTCTCGCGAAACGGGGTGCCGGTGTCGTGCGGTATGCGCCGTTTAAGGTGCGGGTCGGACCGAAGGCGTTCCGCGAGCCGGACGTCTGCATCCTCCTGAACGAACAGGACCCTCGCCGGGCCCGAGAGTATTGGGGCGGCGCGGACGTGGCCATGGAGGTGGTCAGCCGCGACAAGCCCGAACGGGACTATGAGGAGAAGCGAGAAGATTACGCCGCGGCCGGCATCTCCGAGTATTGGATCATCGATCCGCAGGTACAGACGCTCACGATCCTAGTCCTCGCCGCTGGTACGTATCGGGAGCACGCGGTGCTGACGGCAGGCCGTGCGGTGTCGACCGTGGCGGAGGGGTTTTCGATCGACGTCGGCGAATGCTTTGCGGCCATGAACTTGGCCGCGCCCAATGCGAAGCCCTTGGAGGACGGAACCGACTAGCCCGGGTCACCCCGCCTCGCAGGATTGCAAGTCCGCCCCCCCGCCGTCGTTCACTTCGTCGGCGGCCTTCGGGTCGGGCCAGACGCCGGGGCCGTCGGCGGCGTACCACTTCTCCAGCACGTTCGTCCAGTCGCGCAGGCTGAACACGTTGATGAAGTCGGCCTTCACCTCGGCCGCCATCGGGTGGAAGCGACTGTACTTAATCCCCATCTTCCGCATCCGCCGGCCGGCCAGTTGCTCGCCGTGGATCTCCATGGCGATGCCGAAGTGCTCCTCGAGCGCGTCGCGCTGGTCGTGAATGGATGGCGGCACAAGGGTTGACGTCGGCGGCTGCCCCCCCTGCATTCCTCCGTCGCCCGTCGTCCGATGGCCATCTCCGGCCCGATCCTGCGCGAGCAGCGCCTCCGCCTGCCGAAAGATCCACGGGTTGCCGATCGCGCCCCGGGCGATCCACACCATGTCGACGTTCGTCTCGCGCCTCATCCGCACCGCGTCCTCCGCGGTGAAGACGTCGCCACTGCCGAGGATCGTCTTGCCGGGGTAGCGCAGCTTCAGGTCCCGCAAGAACGGCCACGCCGCCCGGCCGAGGTACTTCTGCTCGACCGTGCGGCTGTGCACGCGCACGGCGGCGTAGCCGAGCGACCAGGCCGTCTCGAGCACCTCGTAGAAGCTGTCGGCGCTGCCGGGCGCGTCGTCGAAGCCCCGGCGGAGGCTCACCGTCGTCGGCCGCTCCGGCGGCAGCGCGTCGCGGACGGCCTTGAGGATGTCCTTCGCCCGCCCGACGTCGCGCAGCATGTGCCCGCCGCGCGCCTTGTTCTTGATCTTCTTCACCGGGCAGGCGTAGTTCAGGTCGACCACGTCGTACCCGTAGCGGTGCATGATCTGGGCGGCCCGCGCCATCGTGTCGTGCTCGCTGCCCATGATCTGCCCGGCGACGGGGTGGTCCTCGTCGTTCACGTCGATGCTCTTCTTCAGCCCCTGTCCGCCCGACAGCAGGATCACGTCCAATAACGCCTCGGTCACCGCGTAGGGGCACCGCCGGCGGGCGACGAGCCGCATCGCGCGGTCGCTGTAGCCGGCGAGGCCGGCCTGGCAGAACGGCAGGGCAGTTCGATCGGTCCGATACGCATCGACCCGATCTACGCCGCCGCCGCCGCGGGACGCCCGCGCCCGCTGGCAGGCTTTTTCGGATGTTCCGGCGCGGTCTCAAGTCGGGTGGTCCCGGACCGATACCTCCAATGAGCGATGACAGGCAAGTCGTTGGGAGGCCTCGCAGTGGCAGCGGACGCAATCGACAACAGCCCCTCGACCCCGGCCGCACGCCGACGATCACGGTCGGCGCGCCTCCGCCGTCGCCGATGCGGCGCCCGACGCCGGTCCGCGCCGGCGGCGCGATTCCTCGTGCGGGGCGAGTCGGCGATCGCGTCGGTCGGCATCGCGCTGGCCGCCATCCTGCTGTTCTCGATGGCCGGCACCTCGTACTGGATGCTCCGCTCGCAGCGGACGGCGTGGGGCGCGGGCCGCTCAGGTGCGGTCGGTCGGCGAGATGCTGGCGACGAGCGCCGAGATGATGCTCGCCCACGGCGAGCTCACGGGCGTCCGCCGGATGGTCGCCGACGTCGGCCGCGTCGAACGACGTGACGTGCCGGCTCGTCCTGTCGGACGGTCGGGTGCTCGCGTCGTCCGACCCGTCGGAAATCAACGTCGCCAACCTACCCGAGAACTGGTCGCGCACCCGCACGCTCGACGAGGCCGCCCCGGCCCCCGCCGACGGCGTCGCCGCGTTCGCCAAGCCGATCACGATCCCTGGCCGCGGCACCGCCGACCTGGCGGTGACGGCGGCGGTGACGAAGCCGATCTTCGCGTTCTGGGAGACGCAGACCGGCGTCGCCGCCATCGGCGCCGCCGCGATGGTCGCGCTGCTCGCCGTCTACCGCCGGATGCGCTGGCGCCTGCGGGCGATCACCGCCGTGCGCGCGCTGCTGGCCGCGGCGACCGGCGAGCAGACCGCCGCCGCGCTGCGCGTCGGCCCGGAGCTCGGCCCCGAGGCGACGGCGTGGAACGACCTCGTCGCCGCCCGCGAACAGCTCAGCCGCCAGAACCTCGCCGAGCGTGCCCGCGACGCCCTGGGCCGCCGGGGCAGCGCCAAGGGCGACCTCAGCGCCGCGTGCGACGCGATGAGCCAGGGGCTCGTGCTCGTCGACGACGCCAACCGCGTCAGCTACGCCAACGGCGCGGCGGCCGTCTTCCTCCAGACGCGCCGCGAGCAGTTGACCGGCGCGGACGTGGCGGCCGTGCTGAAGGTCGAGACGGTGCTGAACGCGATCCGCGACGTCACGAGCGGCGCCGGCCGCCGGCGCGTGACGCTCGACGTCGAGCGCAAGGGCGAGGACCAGCCCGGCGTGTTCCGCTTCACCGTCCGCCCCGTCCGCCGGGAGGACTCCGCCGCGGCGATGGTGACGATCGAGGACATCACGCAGCAGAAGGTGGCCGAGGAGGCGCGCAACGCCTTCGTCGCCCAGGCGACGCACGAGCTGCGCACGCCGCTGACCAACATCCGCCTGTACGTCGAGAGCGCGATCGAGGACGGGGAGAGCGACCCGGCCGCCCGGTCGAAGTGCCTCAACGTGATCAACAGCGAGGCGCGGCGGCTGGAGCGGATCGTCGGGGAGATGCTGTCGGTGTCGGAGATCGAGGCCGGCTCGTTCAAACTCAAGGCCGCCGAGGTCCGCCTCGACGTCGTGTTCGACGAGCTGCGGCACGACTACGAGCCGCAGGCGAAGGAGAAGCGGCTCGCGCTGGCGTTCAACCTCCCGCCGAAGCTCGGCACGATGCGGGGCGACCGCGACAAGATCATGCTCGCGCTGCACAACCTGCTGGGCAACGCGCTGAAGTACACGCCCGACGGCGGCACGGTCACGGTGAACGTCGACGTGGACCCAAAGACGCTGAGCGTCGCAGTCGCCGACACCGGCATCGGCATCGGCCCGCAGGACGCCGACCGGGTGTTCGAGCGGTTCTACCGCTCGAAGGACGCCCGCGTCGCCAAGATCACCGGCACGGGCCTCGGCCTCACGATCGCTCGCGAGGTGGTCCGCCTGCACGGCGGTGACATCGTGCTCGAGTCGCAATTGAACAAGGGCAGCACGTTCACGCTGACCCTGCCGGTGAAGACCGAGGCGGCGTGAGAGGAGTTAGTTGCTAGTTGTGAGTTGCTAGTTGCTAGTGACGAAGAGCGTCCGTGCGTCTCCTCTTTTACTCGCAACTGGCAACTAGCAACGAGCAACGGCCAACGACATGAAGATTCACGAGCAGCGACAAGGCGCGGTGATCGTCCTGAAGCCCGAGGGGCCGTTGATCGAGGCGGACGCGGCGGCGCTGAAGACGAAGCTGATCGACACGCTCGGCGCGAGCCTCGGCCGCTTCGTGCTGGACATGTCGGCGATCCCGTACGTCGACAGCAAGGGGCTCGAGGCCCTGGTCGAGGTGACGGAAGAACTCGGCCGCGGCGGACAGGCGCTGCGGATGTGCGCGGCGAACAAGACCGTCCGCGAAGTGCTGGAGCTGACCGACCTCGCGTCGCTGTTCGAGCATTTTGAGGACCCGAACACCGCGGTGCGCAGCTTCTTGTAGGCGTCCCGGAGACGACGCATCGACGCAGCGTCGGACGATGCGAGCCAGCCGCCGCGGCGCCACCCGCCGAGACGGCTCGAACCAGTGAAGAAGAACCGGTCGTGCAACGCGTGGCGTTGCGGCCAACACACGATGTCGCAGCAGACTTCACAACCTCAGCCCGGGGCGTCACCCGCCCACGCCGGCGCGCCGCGGAAGCTGCGCTTCGGCGAGGTGCTGGTGCAGGAGGGGATCCTCTCCGAGGCCCAGCTCAAGAAGGCGCTGCTCGAGCAGCAGACCGCCGGGCGCCCGCTCGGCGAGATGCTCGTCGACCAGGGCGTGATGACGCCGGCCGCCCTCGTGCAGCTCCTCGCCCGCTCGCTCGGCGTCCGCGGCGTGCAGCTGCGCCACGGGCTGATCGACCCGGCCGTCTTCAAGCTGCTCGGCGGCGACGAGGCGGAGCGGCTGCTGTCGATCCCGCTGTTCAAGGTCCACGGCACGCTCACCGTCGCGATGACCGAGCCGCAGTCGCTGCCGAAGATCGACCGCCTCCGCCAGCTCACCGGCTGCAAGATCCGCCCCGCGCTGGCGCTGGAGCCCAACGTCCGCGAGTTCGTCAAGAAGTACGCCGCCGGCGAGACGACGGTCGACGCGTTCCTCACCTCGCTGGCGGAGTCCGACGTCGAGGTCGTCGAGCGCGAGTGCGTCGACGAGGGCCCCGCCACCGACCTCGACAAGATGGTCGCCGGCAGCCCGATCATCAACCTCGTGAACGTCGCGCTGCTGACGGCCGTCCGCGACAAGGCGAGCGACATCCACCTCGAGCCGACCAAGAGCGGCACGCGCATCCGCTACCGGATCGACGGCGTCCTCCGCGACCTGATGCGCCCGCCGGCCGGCATGCACGCGGCGATCGTGTCGCGCGTGAAGGTGATCGGGAAGATGGACATCGCCGAGAAGCGCCTGCCCCAGGAGGGCCGCGTCCACATCGTGGCCGAGGGGCGCGAGATCGACCTGCGCGTCAGCAGCATGCCGACGCTGCTCGGCGAGAAGCTCGTCGTGCGCATCCTCGACAAGTCGAACCTGCGAGTCCGCATGGAGGACCTCGGCTTCCGCGCCGAGGCGCTGGCCGCGTTCCAGCGGATGCTCCGCCAGCCGCACGGGCTCGTACTCGTCACCGGCCCGACCGGCAGCGGCAAGACGACCACGCTCTACTCCGCGCTGGACCTCGTCCGCAGCCCGGAACTGAACATCGTGACGATCGAGGACCCGGTCGAGTACCAGCTCGACCTCATCAACCAGACGCACGTGCACGAGGCCGTCGGCATGACGTTCGCCCGGGCGCTGCGCAGCATCCTGCGGCAGGACCCGGACGTGATCATGGTCGGCGAGATCCGCGACCAGGAGACCGCCCGCGTCGCCGTGCAGGCCGCCCTCACCGGGCACCTCGTGCTGGCGACGCTCCACACGAACGACGCGCCCGGCGCCGTCGCCCGCCTGCTCGACATGGGCATCGAGCCGTACCTGCTCTCCAGCGCGCTCAACGGCGCGGTCGCGCAGCGGCTGGCCCGCAGCATCTGCACCGGCTGCGCGACGAAGTATTACCCGGGCGAGCAGGAACTCCGCGACGCCGGCCTCGTCGACAAATCGAACAAGTCGTTCCGCAAGGGCGGCGGCTGCCAGCAGTGCCACGACAGCGGCTTCCAGGGGCGCTTCGGCATCTACGAGGTGATGGAGGTGACGCCCGAGCTGCGCCGCATGGTGCACAAGGCCGCCCCCACCCACGAGCTGCGCGACAACGTCCGGGAGCAGGGCGGGCGCACGCTCCGGGAGGATGGCGTGGCGTGCGCGCTCGAGGGGCGCCGCGGCCTCGACGGGGTGCTCCGCGTCACCCACAGCGAGGACGACATGGCCTGCGCGCGCGCCCGACGGGGCCGGCGTGTCGACCACGATCGTGAGGACGACGACGAGGGAAGTGGCATGAAGCTCGCCTACACCGCGGTCGACGCCGCCGGCAGGAACGTCTCCGACACGGTCGACGCGACCGACGCCTCCGAGGCGATCGAGGCGCGCGCGCCGCCAGGGCCTGTTCGTCGTGCAGATCAAGATCGCCGACGCGAAGTCGGGCGCGGGCGATGCCGCCGGCGGCCGCGGGCCGCGCAAGCTGTCCGGGTCGAAGCGGCTGAAGAATCTGGCGATGTTCACGCGGCAGCTCTCGGTGCTCGTGTCGTCCGGCACGCCGCTCGTGCAGGCGCTGGGCTCGCTCGAGCGGCAGGCGAAGGAGCGGGGCGTGGCGCGACGTGCTCGTCGCGCTCCGCGCCGCCCGCGTGGAGGAGGGCGCCACGCTCTCCGAGGCGATGGCGCAGCAGCCCGACGTCTTCGACCCCGTCTGCCGCAGCCTGATCGCCGCCGGCGAGTCCGGCGGCAGCTTCGACGCGATGCTCGACCGCCTCGCGACGCTCGCCCGCAAGCAGTTGCAGGTGCGCCGCAATCATCGGCGCGCTGGTCTACCCGTGCCTGTTGATCGTGATCGCGATCGCGGTGCTGGCACTGATGCTCCTGTTCGTGCTGCCCCGCTTTATGGGTCTGTTCGAGCAGCTCGACGCCGAGCTGCCGCCGACGACGAAGATCCTCGTCGCCCTCAGCAACGGGCTGCGGGCGTACTGGTGGGCGCTGCCGGTCGTCGGGTGCGGCGTTCTTCGCGCCCGCGCTGGCTACGCTCGGCCGCGGGCCGGGCGACAACCGACCGCGTGGTGCTGAAGCTGCCGATGGTCGGCCCGATCCTCCAGAGCTTCGCGGTAGCGCGGATCACGCGGGTGCTGGGCGTGCTGCTGGCGGGCAGGTGCCGCTGCTCGACGCGCTGGGCCTGGCCCGGCAGACCGCCCGCAACGGCCGCTACGTCGCGGCTCGTGGCGTCGGCCGAGGCGGCGGTGACGCGGGGCTCGTCGATCAGCGCGGCGTTCGCGCAGGCGGAGGACCTCGTCAGCCCTCGATCTGCGAGGCGATCCGCAGCGGCGAGCAGAGCGGGCAGATGGGCCCCCTGCTGCTCAACATCGCCGACTTCCTGGACGAAGACAACGAGGTGGTCGTCAAGAGCCTCACGTCCATCCTCGAGCCGCTGATCCTCGTCGCGCTCGGCCTGGTGGTCGGGTTCGTCGCGCTGAGCATGTTCATGCCGCTGTTCGACCTGACGTCGGCAACCCACGGGGTGAAGTGATGGTGATGGCCGCCCTTCAACGCGCGCGCGGCTCGCCGATCGGCATCGACGTCGGCCGGCGGTCCGTCAAGGCCGTGCAGCTCGTCCGCGCGGCGGGCCGGGCGGCGCGTGGCGCGTGTCGGCGGCGGCGGTCGTGCCGCGGGCGGCCGATGCGTCGGCGACCGGCGGCGCGCTGACGGCGGCGGAGGTGCGGCGGCTCCTGTCCGGCGCGCTCGGCCGGCAGTCGTTCCACGGCAGCGAGGTCGCCCTGGCCGCGCCGGACGGCGTGCTAAGCAGCGTCTTGGAACTGCCGCCCTCTCCGGCGGGGCGGCGGTCGAGCAGATCGCGCGGATCGAGCTGGCCCGCACGCACAAGTGGGCGCCCCGACTGTTCGAGATGGGGTGCTGGGACCTGCCCGCCCCCGCACGCGCGCAGAAGGCGACGCACGTGATGGCCGTCGCGCTGCCGCACGGCAAGGCCGAGCCGCTGCTCGACGCGTTCGACGCCGAGGGGCTCGACGTGTGCGGCATGGACGTCCGCGCGCCGCCCTCGCCCGCGCGTGCGGCCCGCTCACCGACGGCGCGGGGATCACGGCGGTGCTCGACCTGGGGTGGGGCTCGGCCGAGCTGTCGCTGCTCTACCGCGACGCGATCATCTACGGCCGCTCGCTCACCGAGTCGGGCATGGGCCGCCTGCGCGACGCTCGTCGGCCGCCTGCGGGTCGAGGGGGAGGTCGTCGATTACCTGCTGGCCGAGGCGGGCCTGAAGCACGGCTCGCGCGATAAGGCGACCGACGCGGCCGCCGCCGCCGCCGCCGCCGCCGCGGGGCCGGACGAATTCCCGCCCGAGGCGCGGTCGCTCCTGTGCGGCCACGTCGACGCGGTCGCGCAGGACCTTCAGGCGTCGTTCGCCTACGCCGTCCACCAGTACCCCGACGCGGCGGTCACGCGGCTGCTGCTGGTCGGGGGCGGCGCGGCGGTGCCGGGCCTGGCCGAGTATCTGGCGGCGGCCGTGCGGATCGACACCCGCGTCGCCTCGCCCGCACTGCTGGCCGAGGTGCCGACCGCCCTCGCCATGACCTGCGCGTCGCCCGCGCTGACGGCGGCGCTGGGGCTGGCGATGTACCCGCGGGAATAAACAGAAGATCTCGACGGACGCGATCGGGCATCACCCGGACGGACGCATCATGAAGTACGTCAACCTCATCCCCGCTCACCGCCTCGTCGCCCGGCAGCGCCGGCGCCACGTGCGGCGGTGCGTCGTCGGGTGCGCGGCGTGGGCCGTCGCGTCGACGTGCGTGGCGGTCGGCGCGCTGACGCTCGGCCGGCCGGCGACCGGCGACCTCGACACGCGGCTCGGGCGGACGACGAAGGAGGCGGAGGTCGCGGTCGTGTCGCTGTCGGCGGCCCGCGCGGACCTCGCGTCGGCCAACTCGACGCTCCGCGCGACCCGGGCCGTGGCCGACCAGCCCGACTGGAGCGCGTTGTTCGCGCTGCTCGGCCGTTCGGTCGGCGAGGACGTCGTGCTGCGGAGCGTCGAGCTGAGGCCCGAAACCCCTGCTCCGAGTCAGCCGGCCGCAGCCCCTGCCGCCGCCGCCGCGAAGGCGGGTTCGAAGGTCGCCAAGGTCACGCCGGCGCCCGCCCTGATCCTGAACGTGGGCGGCCTCGGGCGGTCGCAGTTGGCGGTCACGCGGTTCATCCTGCGGCTGGAGTCGACGGGGCTGTTCGCCCGCGTGACGCTGCTCGACACCGGCCGCGAGCCGTTCCACACCGGCGAGGCCACGAGCTTCCGCGCCGTTTGCCTGCTGGACCCGAGCGTCCCCGCCGCCGCCCCGCCGGGCGGTTCGGTGGCCGGCGGCGGCGCCGACGCGACGAGGGAGGCCCTGCGATGAGCGACGCCACCGCCCGTTACAACCCGTGGCGCGCCTACGCCGCCGCCGGTGCGATCTGCGCGGCGATGACGGCGGGCGCGTACTTCGCCGGCGTCGCGCCGGCGCTGGAACGTGCGGCCGCGGTCGAGGCGTCGCGGGCGGAACTCGCGTCGCAGCGCAAGGCCGCGTCCGACGCGCTCGCCGCCGCCGCCGGTGCCCGCGCCGAGTTCGCCCGGGCCCGCGCCGCGCTCGCCGCCCTGCCGCTGCGGTTCGAGCCGGCGTCGTCGGTGAACCACCGCCTGGCGAAATTGACCGACCTGGCGAACGCGACGCGGCTGTCGGTCGAGATGGTCCGCCCGGGCGCGACCGTCGCCGGCGCCGACTTCGACTCAGTCCCCATCGAGCTGGCCGGCACCGGCAGCTACCCCGCGTGCGCCGCGTTCCTCCGCCGCCTCCACGACGAGTTCCCCGACACCGCCGTCCGCGCGCTCGAGGCGTCGAACAAGGGAACGTCGACCACCTTCCGCTTCGAACTCGTCTGGTACACCGCCCGCCGGTCGTGACGACGTAGCGCGCAGCAGGGTTCGTGCGACAACCTGCGTAGGCACTCCGCGACTACCCGATTCGTAGGGACCGCTCGGCGCTTCCCGTCAGCAATCGAGTATGCGGCCGGACGCGTGGTCGCGCGAGTCGGTGCGAGCCGTTCGGTCTCGTTACTAGACTTGCCCCGAAGCTCGACGATTGTTGTTCAGCACTTGATAGTCGGCGGCGAAAGAACTCGGTCGCCGCCGACCAGACCCTGGGCTTCCGCCCGGGGCTATGAAATGGCACCGACGGGTCGTGATGCGTCGCGCGACGATCACGCGCCCCACGGTGACGCGTTATCGGACGTGCTCTCGGTGGGCCGGGCCGGTGGCGAAGAGAATCCGTTTGACCCTGCGGGGAATGTATCGTTTGTTCTTGGGGTATGCGGCTCTCGAAGCAAAACAAGATCTACGGCGCGGTGCTCGGCCTGGCGCTGGCGGCGTTCGCGGCGGAGCGGTTCGTCTGCGCCGCCCCCGCCGCCGAAATCCGCCAGTCGCCGGGGTCGGCGCGGGGCGTGGGGGCGACGCGG
>JAUJNJ010000172.1 GCA_030448225.1 Phycisphaerae bacterium | reverse complement strand
AGCGGTGCATGCGGCGGCCCGAAGGCGCGCCTCCCGCATGGATTTTTCCACGGCGGTCGCTTTGGACGCGTGCGCCCTTAGCGAATGGGGGGGTGCCGGGGACCCCCGCATGCGCTAAGGGCGCCAGGCTTCCCCTAAGGCGGTGTCAGAAAGTGAACAGCAGCCCGCCCCGGACCGAGCCGACCTGCTGGTCGCCGCCCGAGCCATAATCGCCGCGCACGAAGACCGTGGCGCCGCCGACATCAGCCGCGACGCCGACCGCGCCCTTGATCGAGTATTCGGGATCGACACCTTCCACCGTGAAGTTCTGGATGGACGCACCCGTGAAGGCGACGCGACGGTCGCTGCCGACATCACCCTGAAAAACGTATGAGGCTTCGGCGAAAGGCTGGAGCCTGGCGCCGATCGCGCCCGCCATGCGGACACCGACTTCGGGGCTGACCACCGTCTTGCTGCGCTTGCCAACGCTTAGCGAGATGGCGCCCGCGCCTTGTTCGGTAAAGGCATCGAAGCTGTAGCGACGCGCCTCGACCCGAGCGAAGGGCGAGATGTCCAGGCCGGGCAGCATCGCAAGCGTGTAAGCCACGCGGACCGAGGTACGGATCTCCTCGCTGTCGAAGCTGCTGGTCGCGACGCGGCCGAGAAGCGGCAGCACACGCGTCGCGTCCCACTCGCTCTTGCCGTAAACCGCCTGGCCGCTGAGGCGCAGGCCGCCAAATCGTTGCGATGCGTAGATGCCGGCCATGTAGGTGTCCGCGTTCGCGTCGAACGTCGCCGAATTGCCAACCTCGAGCCGACCGAAACCGCCCGCAATTCCAATATGTCCGCCGTCGCCGGTCGCGTAGTTGAGCCCGATCGAGCCGCCATAATTGTTGGCGTCCATTTCCGATGCGCCCGACTCGCGGTCGGCGTTGTACTTGGCGAATTGGCCGGTGGGACGGAACCATAGCCCGACGCCCGAGCCAGTGGCGGCGGGCAGACCGTCGGTCGCCTCGCCGAAGGGGATCGTCGTCGAAATCGCGGAAAGCGAACCGTAGAAATCACCGGAAGACAGTTCGTCGAACAGCTGGTCGGCCTGCTGCGCGCTGAGCTGCGTATCGAGCGCGGAGACGATGCCCGCCAGATCCTGGACGGTCGCCGCGTTGGCGCCGCTGCGGATGCCGCCGAAGACCAAAGGCAAAGCCGCCTGCAACGCCACCGCCGCGGCGGTGGCGTTGCGGTCGGTGGTGACGGTGTCGAAGTTGGCGCGGACGACGCCCAGAGACACGATCGTACGCCCGCCTTCGCTGCGCGGTGTAAGCGTGAAGCCTACAAAGGGCGAGGCGTAGTTGGAGCGCACGGAGCCGGTGTTGGTGTAGGTGCCCCCGACGCTGAACAGGTCGTAGGCGCGGCCGGGTTCGTAGAGACCGCCTGCCTGGCCTTGGACGGCGACGGTGCCCGCCAGCGCCAGATTGCCGTCGACGCGGACGAAGCTGTTGGTCGACGCGAGACCGGGCGATTGCGGGCCGAAGGGCACGAAGGCGAAGCCGCCGCGGAACGGATCGTTGCCTGGCGTTTCGGCGCGGACGAACGTCGGATTGACGCCGACGATCAGATTGCCCGCGGCGGCATTGGTCAGGTTGCCGCCGACCGACAGGTTGATCCCCTGGATCGCCGACTGCGCGCCGTTGACGATGCGCTGGCCGACGACGAAGTTGGCATTGTTCTCGACATTGCCGCGAACGGAAAACGCCTGTCCAACGGCGTTCGCCAGCCCGAGCTGGAGTTCGCCGCCGTTGACGCGCAACGTGCCGACATCGAGCGTGAAGCTCGCGGGCGTCGTGCCCGACGCAGCGGTCCCGGGCGCGCCGGCGATGACGAACGTGCCGTCGCCCGCCTTGGTCAGAGTCTGCACGCCGCCGACGCGGACGCCGCTCGCCAGGGTGATGCCGGCGCCGAGCGTCGGATCGATCGCGGCAAAGCGGGCGAACGCCGGCATTTGCGCAAAGCGGGTCCCAGGGACCGCCGTTCCGTCCAGCGCGGGGATGCCGAAGAACCCCGATCCGGTGAGGTTGACGTTGGCGGTCGTGTTCGGCGCGGCGGTGATGTTGCCGAGAGTGATCGAGCCGTTGTTGAGGTTCACCGCCGCCGTGACGTTGCCGGTGCGGACGGTGCCGCCGGAAGGATCGGCGGTGGTCGCGCCTGCGACATTGACGCCGCCGAGCAGCAGCCCGTTCTGGTTGAGCGTGTAGTTCTGGGCGAAGAGGGTCGCGTTGGGCGTCAACGGCGCGACCGTGGTCACCTGCGTCGGTGGCGGTCCGGGCGTCACGGTTATCGTCGTCGTCCGGGTGAAGTTGGACGAATCCTCGCCCAAGGTCACCGTGCCACGTACGACGCCCGCGTTGGTGACGACCGCCGTCGCGCCGCTCGCCGAAACGCCTTCCGTGACGAGCCCGCTATTGTCGATGCGCGCAGGCCCGCCAAACGCGGCGAAGGTCGCTGTCGTCACCGTGCGGCGTTGCGTGGCATTGTTCGCGTTGGTCGTCACCGTGGATGTCGTACGGTTCGCATTCTGCGCGGTCGCGTTGATCGAACCGTTGATCGTTCCCGTGTTGACGGCGGTGATGCTGGCGACGCTGAAGAGATCGATGTCGACGAGATTGCTCGCCGAACCGATCACGCCCGCATTGTTGAGCGAAGTCGGGCCGCCGACGACGGTCCCGATCGAGCTGAAATTGCTTCCGCTCAGAATGCCGTTGGCGAAGCCGTTGTTGGTCGTGCTCGTCGAGTCGACGGATCCGAAGCCGACGAAAACCTGGCCCGTGGTCTGGACAATGCGCGAGCCGGCGGCGACGTTCAGCGCCGATCCGGCGAAACCCTGAACCAAGATGTCGCCTTCGATCGACGATGTGCCCGCGCCGCGGATGCCGGCATTCGGCGCTACGTTCAGCGTCGCCACGCCCCCGGATGCCGTGGTTGCCGAGGTGATCGTCGACGGTGTCCCCGCCGGGAGATTGAAGAAGCTCATTCCGCTGGACGTCCTGGTGGTCTGACGCCGGGTCGTGAAGTCGAACGACAGGACCGATACGCTGTCGGGCGCCAAAAGCCCCGCGCTGCCCGTGAGGTTGACCGTCGCAGGTCCGACATCCGCCCCGGCCGTGAGGGCGCCGCCGACTGTGCCGCCTACCGCAACAAGCACGCCGCCGGCGTTCGCGGACGGCGACGTCAAGCTGTTGGCGACGACGGTGCGAGTCACGGCGTTCGGCCCGGTGCGGGTAGTGACGCTGCTGCTGTCGTTGCGCTCGTCGATGCCCGTCGACAACGCAAACAGATCGCCCCTCACCGTGCCGTTCATGACGACGTTGGCGCCCAGCGATCCGGCACCGGTGCCGCTGCCGCGCACCGTCAGGTCGCCGCCGATCGTCCCGGCGTTGACCGTCGCGATTGCGGTTCCCGTAGCCTGGCGCTCGTCGGACGTGCTGCCACTGGTTTGGGTCTGCTGAACTTCCGGAGTGACCGTGCCAGCGGCACGCGTGAAGGTCGAAGTCGAACCGGTCGTGCCCGTAAGGTTCCTACCAGCGGCACCGTCTATATCGACGTCACCGCCGACCTGCCCGCCGTCGAGCGTGAACGTCGCGTTACCGCCGAGCGAGCTGAGGGTGACGTTCCCGCCGCCGAATCTACTATCGACGATGCGCCCGGTCGCGCCGACCGTCAGGCTGCTAGTCGAGGCGATCTGAGTCGTCGTGTTCCGCGACGTGCTCGCCACGGAGCGGGTCGAGGCGCCCGTGGGCTGCGTGACCTGGGTGCTGGTCGACGTGGTGGCACCCTCGCTGTTCGATGCGCCCGCGGTTCCGCTGAAGTCCGCGAACAGCGCGCCCGTTACGGTCGCCGTGCTCGCCGTGGTAGCGACTTGCTCCACCCGGACAAAGCCGGTGGCACTCGTTGGCTGTGCCACTCCGACCGTGCCGCTGTACGTGCCTGTCACGGCGCCGCCCGTGGGTCGCGAGCCGGTCATGCCCGTCGAGTTCGTAACCACCATGGTCGCCGGGCCACCAGCGGTCGGCGATGTGGTGGTCGTCCGGGTGTCGTTGCTCGTGACCGCGCGATTGCCGACGGAGCGGAGCGATACGCCACGCGAGATCGATCCCGCATTGTCGAGGATCACGCCCGCCGCTCCAAGAGCCTCGGCTCTCCCGTCGATCATCGCGCCGGAACGATTTGTGACGCTTGCAACGCCGCCGACATTTTCGGTCGTCTGGCCGGAGCTACTTTGGTCCACCTGGGTGCGAACGCCTGCACCGCCGGTCGTGATCGTG
>JAUJNJ010000171.1 GCA_030448225.1 Phycisphaerae bacterium | reverse complement strand
CCGGCGGTTGCCCGCGTAACGCAGGCGGGCCGGCTATCGGACCGGCCGACGTCCCCCTCGCAACGGCCTTCCCCGACCGGCGTCTACCCCACCCGGGCCGCTTCGCATAACATCGCCGGTATGCCCAGCGAGCCGCCCGCCGAAGGTGCCGAACCGACCGAGTCTCCATCGCCGTCGTCCGGTGCCGTGCCGTCGCGCGACGTGGCGCCGGGCGCTCCGTCCGCCCCGTCGTCCGCCTCGTCCGCGGCCGCGCCGGAGGGGGGCGTGAAGGAGACGGTCGAGTCGATCCTGATCGCGTTCATCCTCGCGTTCATCTTCCGCGCGTTCGTCGTCGAGGCGTTCGTCATCCCCACCGGCTCGATGGCCCCGACCCTGCTCGGCGCCCACATGCGGTTCGACTGCACCGACTGCGGCTACGACTTCGACGTCAACTACTCCAGCCCCTCGTCCGGCGGCGGCGAGGTGAACATCCCCGCCTACGCCGACGGCAACACCTACGCCGTCCACTGCCCCAACTGCGGGCTGAAGGTCCCACGGTCGCTCCGCCCCGACGGCGTGATGAAGGACGTGCCGCCCGGCGACCCGGAGAACGACGCCACCGCCCCGCCAGTTCACTACGGCGACCGCATCCTCGTGCTGAAGTACGTCTACGAACTCTTCGAGCCGAAGCGGTGGGACGTGGTGGTCTTCAAGAGCCCGGACGTGCAGCCGGGGGAGGCGCCGTTCACCGTGAACTTCATCAAGCGGCTGATCGGCACGCCGAACGAGTCGGTGATGATCCTCGACGGCGACATCTACTCGCGCCCGCGCGGGGCCGAGCAGTACGCGGTGCAGACCAAGCCGCGCGTCGCGCAGGACGCGCTGTGGCGCGTCGTGTACGACAACGACTACCTCCCCCGCCGGCCCGGCTGGACGCAGCCCTGGCGGCCTGTGGCCGGTTCGGGGTGGGACGTCCGCGCCGGCGAGCAGACCGACGCCCGCCGCCAGTTCGCGTTCGCCAACCCGACCGGCGCCGGGTGGATCGCGTTCGAACCTGACCCGTCGTCGCAAAGCGAAAACCAGCCGCTGACCGACTGGCTCGCCTACGCCGTCACCCGCCGGCAGTGGCCGAGCGGCTCGCCCGACAGCTTCGACAGCGACGGGCTCGTCGCGCAGAACAACGTGAGCGACCTGAAGCTCGACCTCTTCTACGAGCGGCGCGAGGGGGACGGCCCGCTCCGGCTGGAGTTGACGAAGCTCGACGACACGTTCACCGCGGAGATCTACCCCGACCGCGTCCGCCTGCTCCGCGCCGCCGGCGACGCGGCGCCGATCGAGGTGATGCCGCCGGTCGCGCTGGCCGAGGGGCGCCGCGGGCCGCTGCGGGTGGAGTTCACGAACGTCGACTACCGCGTCGCGCTACGGATCAACGGGCGCGACTACCTGGCGACGACGCCGCAGCAGTACGCGCCGGACCTCGACCGCCTCCGCCGCGCCTACGACCGCCGCGAGCAGTTGCCGCCGGCGCGGGTGCGGATCGGCGCCGAGGGGCAGGCGTGCCGCCTGTCGCACGTCGGGCTGTGGCGCGACGTCTACTACACGAACCGCGACGCCCAGTCGATGCCGCAGTTCGCGCTGCCGGACAACCCGGTCGAGTTGGGGGCCGACGAGTACTTCGTGCTCGGCGACAACGCGCTGATGAGCGGCGACGCCCGCTACTGGGGCCGGTCGGTCAACCTGCCCGGCGAGAACCTCACCGCAGGCCCCGCCCGCGTGCCCGGCCGGTTCCTGCTGGGCCAGGCCTTCTTCGTCTACTGGCCCGCCGGCTACCGCCCCTTCCGCGGCGCCCCCGGCCTCGTGCCGAACTTCGGCGACATGCGGTCCATCCACTGACCGGCCGCCGGGGAAATCGAAGGTCACCACGGCAGCAACATTGGGGTTAAGCCGGCGCCGCCCCGCACTCCGGGCAGCGGCCGGGCGTGGCGCGAAGGTCGTACCCGCAGGCGGGGCATTGGCCGGCGCGGCGGCGGCTTCGCCGGCGGCACGTCACCCACGTGAGGCGTGCGGACAGCGAGAGCGTCAGCAGCACCAGGGACCACAGCGGCACGTTAACGCACCAATCGAACGACCCGCCCCCGGACATGAAGCCAAAGCCGAGCGCGTGGTACCGGCGGGCGGGACGGTCCAATTCCGCCTGCTCGTGCCACGAATGCAGGAGCCCGCCGTCGAACGCCACCCTCACCGCCGGGACCCGCCCCGGATCGACGTCGCGAATCCGATGAGCCAGCAACTGCCCTCGCGACACGTAGACCCCGTACCCGCCGCCGGTGTCCGAGCGCACCACGCCCGCCGACGCCCAGTAGCTCCGCACCCAGAGCACGCTCAGTGCGGCGAACAGCAGCAGCAGCGAGAGCGCAAAGGTGAAGGTGAACAGGCGGCGACGCACGAGATGGAGTGTACCGCAGGTCGGGGAGACTGCTGATGCACTGCCGCGGCCCTCGTCGGAGAGGGGGTCTCGCACGATCGGGGCGAGGCTTGGGGCGACGCCGCGTCCTAGCAGTTCGCCCGCGCGTTACGGATCTCGCGAACGTGCGCCCGCACCTCTCGAACCGGAAAATTTGACTGCAGCCCCCGCCGCCGACGCCGCAGGTGCTCTTCGGCCTGACCGAGCGCCTCGGCCGCGGATTTGCCGGCCTCGAGTAGCACGAGGGAGAGCAGGTAGTGGGCGTCCAACTGAAGGCTCCGCGCGTCGGCGGTGGCGCACCGGCGGCGCAGTTCCGCGAGGGTGGCGGCGACCAATTCCCGCAGGATCGGCTCGGCCTCGCCGTCACGGCCGAGCATGTGCAGCGTGTTCGCGCGGTTGTACTGCGCGACCGGACACGCCGGGGCGACGGCCAGCGCCCGTTCGAACCACGGGAGCGCGGCGGCGTACCGCCGGGCCTCGTGCAGGTCGAGCCCTCGCTCCACCAGTCGTTCGTGATCGAGCCGACGCGCCATCTCGCTACCCCTTCCCGCTTGATTGCCGGCCCGTCCGGCGCGACGGCCGCCGCAGGCGCAACGTTCGCCTCCTCCAGCTCCGCCGCCACCGCCGCCGCCGTCGTCAAGGCACGACCTCAGCTCCGCACTCCGGGCAGCGGCCGGGCGTGGCGCGGAGGTCGTACCCGCAGGCGGGGCATTGGCCGGAGCTTCGTCGCCGGCGGGTGCGTCGCCATGCCCGGACCCGCGCGGCCGGAGCCGCGGCGGTCAGGGCGGCGAGGAACCAATGAGGCGCGCCCGCAGTGAAAACCACCACGCCCTGCGGGTAATACGTGCGGTACCAGCCGAACCCGAACGCTTCCGGGCCGCTCCGTCCGGCGGTGCGGGCGGAAACGCCCTCCGCGGTGCGGTAGCCCATCCCGAGGCCGCGGACGGAGAACAGGACGGAGCGGCGCTCGTTGGACTGCAGCGCGTCCCCGTCCGTCAAGTAGATCCGCGCCCACAGCACGCACACGGCCACGCACAGCAGCAGCGACAGGGCCGAGCAGAGGGTGAACAGGCGACGACGCACGATGAGAGTCTACCGCGCCTGCTCCGCTCCGCACTCCGGGCAGCGGCCGGGCGTGGCGCGGAGGTCGTACCCACAGGCGGTACAGCAACCGGCCCGGCGGCGGCCGGCGGTGAGGCGCGCGCGACGGAGCCGGTGGGCGAGGAGGCCAGCCGGCGGGACGCCGATGACCAGCAGGGCGGACGCGACCGCCCATGCGGGCACGCGCCAACGCCTCGCGTAGACGACGGCCGTGTCGTCCGTGTACGCCAGCAGGCCGAGCTGATGGACGAACCCGGCGCCCGACCACTCGGTGCGGCGCACCGGCATCATCATCGTGTCGGTCGACGCGGACCGCGGGAGGACCGTCAGCCGTTCCGGCGCCGGAGACGGCGTGCCGTACCAACTCCCGTTCGTGAACCCGGAATGCCACACGTCGACCAGTTCATCTGGCCGGAACCAATTTGCCGGCTCGTGCCACAACCGGAAGCCGCGTGCCCGCCCGGGCCGGTGGCCCGGCGCCAGGTACGTTCGCTCGGGCGGGCCGATGCTGACGTGGACGGCGCCGCGGGACAACAAGAAGCCGAACGAGGTCGCGGAGGGGTCGTGCCGTGCGAAACCCACTCCGTAACTCAAGCTCCACACCCACAGCGCCCCCGCCGCCACGCAGAGCAGCAACGACACGGCCGAGCAAAGGGTGAAGAGGCGTGGGCGCACGATGGGAGTTTACCCCGCCTGCTCCGCTCCGCACTCCGGACAACGGCCGGGCGTGGCGCGGAGCGACCGCACGAGCGGCGGGTATCACGGGCATCG
>JAUJNJ010000170.1 GCA_030448225.1 Phycisphaerae bacterium | reverse complement strand
GTCTCGCGGGTCGGGGACGACGGAATTCACACCCCACGGGGCTTGCGCGGGTCGGCGGCCGACCGGGTGCGCGTCACGCGCCCGGGCGGCGTCGGTCAGGGCTTGGCGGGGTGGTACTGGAACGACCACGACCGTCCGTCCGCGCTGTCGGTCGTCGCGGCCCAACCCCCCTCGTGGAACTCGAACGCCAGCAGCGTGCCGGCGTGCGACAGCAGCTCCCACACGTCGGCCGCGCGGACGACGGCCAGGCCCGTCCCGTGGCCGCTGACGGCCCGGAACCGCTCGCGCCCCTGCACGCACAGTTGCCGGTCGCGGAAGCCCAGCAGGAGCCGCTCGCGACCGCGGAACGGCTGGACCGCGACGGCCAGGTCGGCCGTGCTGACCGTCGCCGCGAACCGCGCGACGTCCGGCGTGCGGACGGCGCGGCGCAGCTCGACCTCCAGCCGCCGGCGCTCGACCCGCAGCCGGCGGCGCAGCCGCGGGATCCGCGCGACCCGGGGGTCGTCGTGGGCCGCGAGGTGGGCGGGCGAGCCGGCCCGCGCGAAGTCGCGGTACAGCGTCAGCACGTCCAGCGGCCCGCGCGGCTGGCCGGTCTCGGCGAACAGCGCGTCGGCCAGCTCGTCCAGCGGCGTGCCGCGGTGCCGGCCCCGCGCGTCGCGCTCGAGCGCGACCGGGATCCCCGCCAGCAGCAACGCCTCGGCGCGGACGACGACCGACGAGTCCTGCCCGGCGACCGACAGCGGCATCGTGAAGCCGACGTCCGCCAGCGGGTTGCCACGCCGGGCCGCCGCGCGGACGCGACGCGCCTCGCGGCCGAACACCCGGTCGCGGGCGTCGATCGACAGGTACCGCCGCGCGAGCGGCACGTGCTCGCCGAGGCGGATCAGGCCGCGCGCGACCTTCAGGAAGTAATCGGGCTTCTTCGTGGGCTTCATCTGCATCGTGGTCCCCTACCGCCGGCCGCCGCGGAACATCGCGCCCAGCGCGACCAGGACGAGGGCCGTCGTCAGTTCGGCGCCGCACCCGCTTTGGGTGGCCGCCACGAGGGTATGGATCATGCTACTCCTTGCTAGACCGGGGCGGCGTTCCGTCAGCGCCCCCGTCGACCAACTTGGTGAGCCGCGCGTACAGGCCTTGCCCGTCGTCCCGCCTCGCAGATCGAGCCGGCGACGATCCTGAACCCCTCCTTCGTCCACCGCCGGATGAGCCGCGTCAGGCCGGGGACCGGGATCGACCCGTAGATCGCCCCGCCGTGCGCGTGCTCGCGTACCTCGTATCCGTCACCCATTGCCGTCGCCCCGTGCGGCGCGCGATCATGCCGCCGCGGCCGCCTCGTCCATCAGGGTCGCCAGCTCCGGTCGCGGCGCGGGCCGCGACTGGGCGGTCTGGTTGCACAGGACGCCGACGATCTTGCCGTCGTTGTCGGCCGCGGCCTTCAGCGCCTCGAGCCGCTCTGCCCCCTCCCGGTCGAGTAGGTCCTTCAGCGCGGGGAAGTGCGTCGCGAGGATGCCGCCGTCCTTGCACTGCATCAGCCACGCCAGGCCGCGGCTGGCCTGCCGCAGGTGCTGCGCGCGGTCCTTCATCGCCCCCATGACGCTCGCGACGCTCGTCGGGATCTCGAACAGGAACCCGTCGGTGCCCGCCGAGGTCTTCTCCGCGAGCTTCGCGCCGACCGTGTCGAGGAACGACCGCACGAACGGCACGGTCAGGTCCGCGTGCTTCAGCACCTTATGCCACAGCTCTTGCTGCTGCTGCGGCCCGATCTTGTGCCGCGCGAACCGCTCGGCCATCGCCTGCGCGATGTACTTGTCGACGCCGCCGGCGTCGGGCGTGTGCCCGACCATCAGGCGGATGTCGCGGCACAGGCCGTTGAGCGGGAGCGACTTGCGGACGTATCCGGCGGTCACGTGGCACTTCGTCGCCACCTTGTCGATCGGGATGTTCGCGTCGAGCATCTCCTGGAACACGCGCGCCTCCTCGCAGGGGGTGAACGACGTGCCGCGCAGGTTGCCGGTCCACGCCAGGTCGCGGGCCTCGTCGGCGTCGACCAACTTGTGGGGCACGTCCCAGTCGTCGCCCTGGGCGGTCGGCACGCGCCACGCCTCGGGGAGCCGGCCGTCGGCCGCGAGGCGGGTCAGCGCCTCGTAGCGGCTGTGGCCGTCGCCGCCGACGACGTAGCTGCCACCCCCGCGCGCGAGCAGCGGGAGCGCGTCGAACTTCGTCAGCACGATCCCCTCGGCCACGATCGCGTCGACCGTGGCCGGGCTGTACGGGGTCTCGCGCTTCTGGAACGTCTGGGGGTCCACGTCGATCAGGCTCAGTCGCATTCGGGCGTCTCCTTTACCCTGCACGGCTTGTGCGGAAAGGCAGCGGACCGCAAACGAAGAAGGGGGCCGGCGGTCGCCGGCCCCCTCGGAGGTTGGTAGTCGGTAGGTGGGAGTGGCGGGGTCAGCCCGCGTCGGGGTCGATCAGGCCGAGGACGAAACCCATCAGCCTCGGGTCCTGCTCCCACCCCGGGCGGCCGATCCCCTTCGCGAACTTGCCGAACGTCTCGTGCGCGCGGTCGAGGACGGTCGCCTTGTCGACCGGGTCCATCTCCGCCCACAGCGACATCAGCTCGTCGTGCTTGCGCCGCGCCTGTTCGGCTTTGCGCGCCTCGGACTGGAGGTGCTCGCGCTCCGCCGCCGCGTCGGTCGCCCGCTTCCGCTCGCGGTCCCGGCGCTTCTCGGTCTCCTTGTGGAGCTTGAAGCCGTTCTGGATCGCCGCCACGAGCCACCCCGGGCTCCGGTGCTCGCCCAGGTCCCTGCGGACGCGGAAGTCCTCGACGTGCGACGCGACCTTCGCCGGGTCGGCGGCCGCGAGGAGGCGCGACAGCGTCGGCTCCCCGACCCCGCACCCCTCAAGGGCAGCAACAACAGCGTTCTTGCTACTGTCTTGAGGAAGGTTCTCCGTTCTTAGATGTATCCGGTCCACCGCATAGGAGGGTGGGCGGTGGACCGGGGACCGGGTATCCGACGGTCCGGACACCGGGGTATCCGAACCACCGACAACCGAGGTATCCGATCGACCGGATACCGGGGTATCCGAACCACCGGACACCCTGCCGCCGCCGCGCTTGCGCCGCACGGGGCGTCGGTCCTCGAAATCCTCGACGGGGACGAGCAGTTGGTACACGTTCGCCCGCCCGGTGTCCCGGCCCGACCGGACGAGCACGAGCAGGTTCTTCGCCCGCAGTTCTTCGAGCCCCTCGTTGGCCGTCGACTGGGCGCAGCCGGAGAGGCGTACCAGCTCGAAGATGCCGATCGAGACGCGGAAGTTCTCCTCGGGCCGCGAGCGCTCGACCAGCACCGGGTAAACCTTGGCCGCAGCCGGGCCGAGGTGCGCCCACGCGAGACTCTTGATCATCCGGCGGAAGAATTGCGCGTAGCCGCCCTGCGTGTCCTTGCCGCCCCGGGTTTCCACGGTGGGATAGCCCACGAAGACCGGCGTGTCCTTCGGGGCTTTGACGATGTGCGTGTCGGGCGCGCGCTTGGGCCGCGGGCGTAAGCCGCTGTTGTTTCGCGTCACTGTGCCAAGCCTCCATGCGCCACGGCGTGGGCACTATAGCGCGCATATCCCAAGAATGGAACGTATTACCGAGTTATCCACAACCGGTGGGGGCGGGCGCGAGCGGCCGGTACTAGCCGAGCGTGTCGGCAACGAACCAAAGTTAGGCGCTTGTCCGGTGGTTTCACACCCGACGATTCTAGTTCCGGCTCGCATCAGCCCGCGGCGTCGGCGGTGGCGGAGTGGGGTGAAATCGGAGCAGCTTCCGCAGCGCCCACTGGGGCGTCTTGCCGAGGTAGGTATACGGCGTCCCCTCCCACGCGGCGGTCCAGCCGGGGGTCGCGACGTGCGCGGGGCGGATGACGATCTGCGGGAGCGACACGGGCGGGCCATCATACCCGCCGCCCCGCTCAGTTGTCCTCGGCCACGGCCCGCTCCGCCAGCCGCGCCCAGAAGCCCCGCAGCGGCGGGGCCGGGGCCGTCGTCGTCGGCGGCTCGTCGACCCGGACCGCGGATGGGCGGCCGCCGCGCGAGGCGAGCATCGCGCCGATCAACAGGCCGGCGGCGCAACTGACCCACAGGCCGAGCAGGAGCATCCCGATGAGCATGGCGTGGTCCCCTCTAGCGGACGCGCGCCGCGTCCCTGGCCGTCTTGAGTTGCATCAGTTCCGCGTAGCGGTCCCGCAGCGACGCGGGGTCGGCGAATGAGACCTTGAGCCCCACCGCGCCCGCCACGCCCTGGCCGACTACACCCGTCTGAAGCACGTGATGAGCCGGATCG